>JBPCJW010000205.1:0-13967 GCA_051004915.1 Ilumatobacteraceae bacterium | reverse complement strand
CACGGGTTGCTTGCGTTGATGCGGCCCGTGTTGTGGGCGGTGTGCCAGCGGTTGATCGTGGTGTCGAACTGGATGCCGGGGTCGGCGCACTCCCACGCCGCCTGGGCGATCTGGCGCCACAGCTCGCGAGCCCGCACCGTGCGCTGCACCTCGCCGGTCGTGACGGCGACGAGGCCCCAGTCCGCGTCCTCGCGCACGGCCTGCATGAAGTCGTCGGTGACGCGCACCGAGTTGTTGGCGTTTTGGTACTGGATGGAGAACGAGTCCGACCCGTCGAGGTCCATGTCGAAACCGTTGTCGCGCAGGACCCTGGCCTTGCGCTCCTCCTTCACCTTGCACCAGATGAACTCTTCGACGTCCGGGTGGTCGGCGTCGAGGATGACCATCTTCGCCGCCCGTCGGGTCTTGCCGCCGGACTTGATCGTGCCCGCCGAGGCGTCGGCACCACGCATGAAGCTGACCGGACCCGACGCCGTCCCGCCGCCGTGCAGGAGCTCCTGACTGGAACGAATGCGTGACAAGTTGATGCCCGACCCCGACCCGCCCTTGAAGATCACGCCCTCCTCCCGGTACCAGTTAAGGATCGAGTCCATCGTGTCCTCGACGGCGAGGATGAAGCAGTTGTGGACGCGCAACCCGCCGGCGCTGAGGTACTCGCCGCTGTCGGTCTGGATGTCGTAGACCTCTACCTCGCCGAGCTCCTCGACGCGCGTGATCTGCAGCTGCTGCTCGTCGCGTGACGCGATCCACACGAGCAGGCGTGATCCCTCCAGACGCTCCTGGTCGGCCTCGTCGATGAACGGCAGCAGCGCGGCGAACCGATCCAGGTCTGGCAGCGATCGGATGCTGAGCGACCACGTTTCCTGACCTGCCGGTCCGGCGTCGCCGTCGGGCCGGACGACGGAGAAGATGCCGAGCCGACTGAGCAACGTCTGCAGGCCGCGGACGTGCGCCTCACCTGCCACGTCCAGACCGACGACGGCCGCCCCCTCGTGAACGCTGATGCACCCCCCGGACTGGAAGCTGCTGCGCAGGTAGGCCGCCACGACCGGCTGCGGCGCCGCCAGCAGTGAGCCGGCGACGGTCCAGCCCGAGTCGTGGGGGTCGAGTCCCCAGCGCTCGACGAACGGCCGCAGGACCTCGCCGTCGAGACGGACGCGACGACCACCGAGGACATCGCCGTGCGACGTGACCGCATGCACGTGGCGGTGGACGCCTGGGAACACGGTGTCGATGTGTCCCATCACCCAGTCGAGCTCGCTCTCCGTCGCCGTCAGGAACTCGATCGTCAGCGGTCTGTTCGTGCCGTGGTCGCGCTGGCCGACGAACCCGTCGCCCTGCAGCCATCCGGCGAGCGCCGCCTCGGCGATCTCCAGCCGCTCGATCGATCGCTCGCCCCACGACTCCGTGCGGTGCCAGCTGATGCAGTCGCCCGGGTGCAGATCACCCGCCGGCACGAACGCACCGGTCGCCTGGCCATTGGAGCGCCACACGAGGTGGTCGGGGGTGACGTCGAGGACATGTCCCGATGTGGTGTGCAGTCGAAGGACCTGCCGCCGGCCATTGGCCTTGGTCGCCACCACGGTGGTCACGCCGGTCGCGGCGTGGACCTTCGTACCGACAGCGTCCTGGTCGACGAGCTCACCGATCGGCATCAGCCCGTCCGGCGTGCTGACGAGCGCATCGTAGGGCTGGCACGCCGAGGCCTGCTGCGGCACGCCGGGGACCCCGATGTTGAACCACACCGGGCTGTTGAACGCCGCCCGCTGGGTGACGAGGATGTACTTCAGCTCGTCGCGGAACGCCTCCGTCTCGTCGTCGTCGGCGAAGTAGCCGCCCTCCTGGCCCCACCTGGTGATCGTCTCGACGACGCGGTCGATGACCTGACGCAGTGACGACTCCCGCTCGGGTGTGCCGAGCGTGCCGCGGAAGTACTTCTGGGCGACGATGTTCGTGGCGTTGACCGACCACGAGACGGGGAACTCGACATCACGCTGCTCGAAGGCGACCGTGCCGTCCTTCCAGTTCGAGATCCGAGCGTCCCGGCGCTCCCACACGAGCTCGTCGTACGGGTCGACACCCGGCGACGTGAACAGCCGGTCGAGCCCGATCTTCAGTTGTTGCGGGGCGAGTGACATAGGGACCTCTCCTTCAACCACCGGAGCTCGGCCGGTGTTCCGTCATCAGCGTCGTGCAGCACAAGATCTGGTGGGTTTGTCTCGATGAGACGTCCGCCGCCCACAAGCCCTTGTGTTCGTGGGGTAGATTACACCATTGAAATTACGCCGCTGTCAACTCTTCCCGGAGATCTTCCCCGCTCGACGACCGTGCCGGCGAGCGGTGCCGGCGAGCGGTGCGACATCACAGGTTCAGGACCCATCGGCCCCACGTCGTCCCACCTGGGTCAACCGTCGATCCGCGTGTCGCACCGCAGCCGGGCGCAAGTAGGCAACCTAGACACGTCGCCCTGTGGGGCGAAAGAGGCACAACCCTGTGAATTTCCCCTCCCTTCGCTGTGCGCAACCGTCCGTTCACCTCGCGATGTCCACAGCCCGACACCGATCACGCGACCTGTCAAGATCACCCGGTGCGGCGCGTGTTCCCCGAACCAGCCGCAGCCGCGTCGTTGGACGACCTCTACGGCGCACCGCGAGCGCGGGTCGCCGGACGGCCCTGGGTCGGCGTGTGCATGGTCGCCAGCCTGGATGGCGGCGTCGTCGTCGACGGTCGATCCAAGGATCTCGGGAGCGAGCACGATGCGGCGGTGTTCGCCCGCCTCCGTCAGGCGGCGGACGTGATCATCGTCGGTGCCGCCACCGTGCGCCAGGAGGGCTACGCAGCTCCGCGCAAACACGGCCAGCGCCTCGGGATCGTGACCGGGAGTGGCGTCGTCGACACCTCGACCGACCTGTTCGCGAGCGGTGCCGGGTTCTTGGTGATGGCGGAGGACGGCCCGTCCGTCGACCCGTCGATCGACGTCGTGCGCGCCGGTCGCGACCAGATCGACCTGCCGCTTGCCGTGCGCCGGCTCGACGAGGTCTCGAACGCACCGACGTTCGTGCAGGCCGAGGGCGGGCCGCGCCTCAACGGTGCCCTGCTCGACGCCGACTGCGTGGACGAGCTCAACCTGAGCGTCTCGCCGATGCTGGCCGGTGGCAGCGGACCACGACTGACCAGCGGCGCCGAGCCGGCACTGCAGCGCTTCACGCTGGCCCACCTGGTCGTCGACGACGACTCGTTCGCGTTCACCCGGTGGGTGCGCCGACGGGACGCCGACGCGCCCGCTCGTCGCGAGTGACGTGCCGGGTGCGTGGCGGTCGTCAGCCGGCGGTGCCCTTGGAGAGCAGCTCGAGCTCGCGGTGGAAGTCGGCGGCGGCGTCGAAGTTCTTGTAGACACTGGCGAAGCGCACGTAGGCGACCTCATCGATCGTGCGCAGCCGATCGAGCACGGCCACGCCGAGCTGGGCGCTGGAGACCTGCGAGCCCTGCAGCCGCACCGTGTCCTCGATCGACTCGGCGACCTGCTCAAGCGCGTCGGAGCTGATGCCCCGACCCTTCGTCGCGGCCGCCATCCCGGCGACGATCTTGGCCCGGTCGAACGGCTCGGTCCGGCCATCAGACTTGGCGACCACGAGCGGGATCTCGTCGATCCGCTCGAACGTGGTGAAGCGGTGGGCACACGCCCTGCACTGACGGCGCCGCCGGACGGCGCCGCCTTCCTCGGCGAGGCGAGAGTCGACGACCTTCGTGTCGTCGACCCGGCAGATGGGGCACTGCACGCGGTCACGATACTGCTGGCCGATCAGGGCAACCGAACGGCCTGACCGGCCTGGATAGCGGTTCCACCGTTCAGCCCGATGAGCGCATCGACGTAGCGACGCACCCCGACGTCGCCCCGATGGCGCTCGGCGATGGACCACAGGCTGTCGCCCGCATGGGCCACGACGGAGTTCGGCTGGCGAGTGGTCGCGGTCCCGGCGGCGGAGGCAGGGCCGCCACCAGGACCGGTCACGACGCCGTGCGCGCCGAGCGTGGCAAGGCAGACAACACTGCACGCTGCGGCGGCCGCGACCATGCGGCGCCGGCGAATGACGTGTCGAGCGGGCCGCACGGACGGCGCGTGGCGAGTGATCGCCGCCCGCTGGGGGCGGTCACCTCGGAGGTGGGGAGGCGATGCGGTGGCGAGCATGGGACGACCTTCCAGAGCTGGCTGCGACGATGGGGCGCGATGACCGCCAGGTGACCGACGGAGTGGCTTCATCGATCGATCGATGGCATGTCTCGTACAATCGTTCGTCATAGCGAGGTTGTACTTGTACTTGAACGAACGTTCGGTGTCAACCCAAAGGTTCGGGAACAGATGTTTGACTCTTGGGCCGAACGTCCGTACGATAGACGACATGACTGATCACCGCCACATCCGACCGAACGCCGCTCGGCCGGCTGGCAGCCGCACCCCCCGGATCACCGAGCGCCAGCGCCAAGTGCTGGAGTTCGTCGAGCAGGAGACGCGCGAGCGGGGGTACCCGCCGTCGGTGCGTGAGATCGGCGAGGCGATCGGCCTGACCTCGCCGTCCACCGTCCACAGCCACCTGAACACGCTGCAGAAGCTCGGCTACCTGCGCCGCGACCCGACCAAGCCACGCGCCATCGAGGTGCGGTGGGATCCCAACTCCGGCGCCGTCATCGAGCGCCGGCCGGTCCACTACGTCCCGCTGGTCGGCGACGTCGCCGCCGGCACCGACGTGCTGGCCGAGGAGAACGTCGAGGAGCTGTTACCCGTTCCCGCCGACTTCACCGGCGAGGGCGAGCTGTTCATGCTGCGGGTGCGCGGCGACTCGATGATCGACGCCGGCATCCTCGACGGTGACTTCGTGATCGCCGTCCAGCAATCGATCGCCCGCAGCGGCACGGTGGTCGTCGCCGGCATCCCCGGCGGCGAGGCGACGGTCAAGAACTTCTCCCGGCGCGACGACAAGGTGGTCCTCTCGCCGGCCAACTCGACGATGGAACCGTTGATCTTCGACGACGGCGAGATCGAGATCTTCGGCCGCGTCGTCACCGTGCTTCGCCGTCTCTGACGGCTGTGCTCAGCCGTACTGCGGCGGCCGGGGCGGCGGGAGCGGACGGCCTTGCCCAGGGAGCCCGTACGGCGGCGGTGTCGGTGGGTTGGCGTAGGGCGGGGCGACCGGTCGCGTCCACGGGCCCTGCGGTGGCCACTCTGGCGTCGGGCCCGGTCCGGGTTGGCCCGGGATAATCCACTGGTCGCGACCCTTGAGCAAGGCGAGCACGGCCACCAGCACGCCGGCGACGAGCATGGCGATCGCCCCGATGCGCAACGGCGCGACCCCGCTCGACGGATCCCGCCCGACGCGCACCAGCACGTCATCGACGTCTGAGGACACGCTGAGCACGTACTCGCCCTCGTTGTCGATCTGGGCCGTCCGCACGCCCTGACCGATGGCGCCGCTGCCGTCATACGACGGCCCGTCGGCGCGGTCGAGGTCGACCGCCTGACCGTCCTCGGCGACGAGGTTCAGCTCGACGCGCGGGATCTCGTCGTCACGGTCGTAGGACGTGTTGTCGTTCTCGCAATCTCCATCGATCTCCCCCACCGAGCCGACCGTCTCGACAAAGAACGTGTAGCGGCCCGTGCGGTCGAAGACCAGCGTCGTCTCACAGCCGATCGGTGCCGGCGCGAGTGACTCGACAGCGTCGTCGTAGCGCTTGCCGGCGATCAGCCACAGGGCGATGCCACCGACGACGCCGACCAGCAACGCCACGACACCGAGCACCCGGAACCGACCCGTCGACTTCGCCATCACACCCCCAACCGCGTCGCGACCAGCTCGATCCGTTCGTCAGGTTGTACCACGGCGACGCGCACGTGGTCCTCGGCGGCTGTTCCGTACAACTCGCCTGGGCTGACGACGGCACCGCCAGCGACCGCCAGCCGCTCGGCGAAGGCCCAGGCATCGCCGACCCGTACCCACAGGTAGAAGCCGCCGGCCGGGAGGTGCACCGGCTGGCCCGTCCACGCCGCCAGCACCTCCGCCATGCGGCGCAGCCGAGTGGCGTAACGCCGCCGCTGTCGTTCGACGTGAGCGTCGTCGTCGAGGGCGACGACGCCGGCCGCTTGGGCGGGACCGGGCACCATCATCCCGACGTGCTTGCGGACCTCCTGCAGGTAACGCACCAGCTCGCCGTCGCCGGCGTAGAACCCGACGCGCGCTCCAGCCAGGTTCGAGCGCTTGGAGAGCGAGTGCACCGCGATCACGCCGTCGTCGCCGTGCTGCAGGATGCTGCGCCCCGGACCCTCCCACGTGAACTCGACGTAGCACTCGTCGGAGAACACCGGGATCTGGCGGGCTCGGGCCCAGGCGGCGACCGCCCCGAGGTCGTCGATCGCGCCCGTTGGGTTGCCCGGGCTGTTGACCCACAAGGCAAGGGCCCGATCCGCGTCGGCGTCATCGACCGCGCCGAGGGCCAGCCCGCCGTCCTCGTTCGACGGGACCGCGACGGCTCGGCACCTGGCGAGGATGGCGCCCATCTCGTACGTCGGGTACGACGTGGCCGGGAACAGGATCGTGTCGCGGGTCGGCGCGCGCAAGTGCAGCCACTGCGGCAACGTCCCGACGAACTCCTTGCTGCCGACGCATGCGCCAATGGCCGCGATGGACACGGAGATGTCGAAGCGACGGTGCATCCAGCGGCTGGCCGCGTCGCGCAACTGGGCGCTGCCGATGCTCGCCGGGTACCCCCGCTCGGCTCCCGACTGCGACAGCGCGGCCACCACAGCGGCCGGTGGCGCGTCCATCGGTGTGCCGATCGACAGATCGACGGCTCCGCCGGGATGCCGCGATGCCAACTCGACGAGTGACTCGAGCCGGTCGTACGGGTACGGCGGCGGGACGAAGCCGACCTGGTCGTCTCGGACCGCGGTCATCCCTCGACCACGAACTCGCCCAGCCGTCCCGCCGAGGCGTCCGACAGACGGGCCCTGACCCGGAGGTTGGCGGCCTCCTCGGCCGTGGACACGACCTCACCCTCGCGGTGCACGGCGGCGATGATGTCACCGCGGTCGTACGGCACGAGCAGCTCGACGATGGTCGAGAGCGAGCGCAGGCGGTCCCCGAGGACGCGCAGGAAGTCGTCGATGCCCTCACCGGTGGTCGCGCTGATCGCCACCGAGCCGGGGTGGTCGGCGACGAGCTGCTTGGCCTCGAGCGGCGACACGTCGGCCTTGTTGAACACGAGCAGCTCGGGAACGCTCTCGGCATCGATCTCCACGAGGACAGCTCGCACGGCGTCGATCTCGCCCTGCGGGTCGACGGCGCTGGCGTCCACGACGTGGACGAGGTGATCGGCGCGGGTGGCGACTTCCAACGTGCTCTTGAACGACTCGACCAGCCCGTGCGGCAGCCGTCGTACGAAACCGACCGTGTCGGTGAGCAGCACCGGTTCTCCACCGGGCAAGGCGAGACGGCGGGTGGTCGGATCCAACGTGGCGAACAGGCGGTCCTCGGTGAGCACCCCCGCATCCGTCAGTCGGTTGAGGAGCGTCGACTTGCCGGCGTTCGTGTATCCGACGATCGTCACGGCGGCGAGGCCGCTGCGGTCGCGCCGCTGGCGCTGCAGCCGCCGGTTCAGCCCCAGCTCATCGAGCTGCGCCTCCAGCGTGCTGATCCGGCGCTGCAGCCGGCGGCGGTCGACCTCGAGGCGCGTCTCGCCTCCGCCGAAGCGGGTGCCGACGCCGCCGCGCTGCTGGGACAGCTTGGCCTTGGCCCCTCTGCGCAGGCGCGGCAACCGATAGCGCAGGAGCGCCAGTTCGACCTGCGCCTTCCCCTCCTGCGTGTGGGCGTTCTGGGCGAAGATGTCGAGGATCACGGCGGTGCGATCGATGGCCGTGCGTCCCAGCAGTTGCTCGAGGTGGTACTGCTGCCCGGGGCTCAGCTCGTTGTCGAACACAACCGTGTCGGCGTCGACGGCGAGGCACAGCTCGTGCAGCTCGGCGGCCTTGCCCTTGCCGATGAACCAGGTGTGGTCGGGGTGGTCGCGACGCTGCACCATCCGGCCGACCCCGTCCGCACCGGCCGTATCGATCAGCGCAGCCAGCTCGTCGAGGCTGGCCTCCGTCGTCTCATCGTCCGTGCCGGGGAACGTGACACCGACGAGGACGATGCGCTCGCGCACGGCCCGCTCGATGAGGGTGGCGCCGAGCGCCTCTGAGTACGGATTGCTCATGTGAGAACCTCACCGTCGGCGGTGACGGCGGGAAGGAGCGGAACATGTGCTCGGCCATGAGCGAAGAGACCGTGCTGCTGATTCGCGCGCTCGAAGACTCGCTTGCTCACGGGTGCACCTTCGACTGATGCGACAGCGTGCGCGAACCGAACGGACACCAATGAGCAGTCGCCGCAGCCGGCGACAACGGCACCGCGACGATGGTTCGCCTGCTCGAAGACTCGCTTGCTCACGGGTGGTTGATCTCGATCGTTGCGACGTACGTGGCCGGGCCGGTCAGTGTGGCGCGGCCAGGCTCCGGGCGGTCGAGGGCAACGATCGCACTCCCGCCACCCATGTGCACAACGAGTTCCCCGTCGCGTGGGTCGGCCAGCCCCCACCGGGCGGCCGCCCATGCCGCCGCGACGGCACCGGTCCCGCACGCCTCGGTGATCCCCGCGCCGCGTTCGTGGACGCGCATCGTGACGGCGCTCGGCCCCGGGCCCGGTTCGATGATCTCCAGATTGACGTCGGGGACCCTGCGACCAAGGTCGACCAGGTCGACCGTCTCGACGTCGTCGACGCCGACGACGCTGTGCGGGTTGCCGACGCTGAGGTGGGCGACGGGGCGGTCTGGATGGACACCGAGCTCGGGCCACGCGGACGGCGCGGCGATCGCTTCGATCCGGCCCATGTCGACCGTCGCGAGCAGCGTCTGGGGATCCTCGGTCTCGGTCAACTCGACGACGCGCACACCGGCATCGGTCAGGATGCGTTGCGTCGCACGATCACCGCGTCGGGCGGCCAGGGCCTGGGCGAAGCAGCGGATGCCGTTCCCGCTCATCTCGGCCCGGCTGCCATCGGCGTTGAACAGCGTCATGCGCGCGGCCAGGTCGGGAGCCGACTCGCCAACGAGCAGCCCGTCGGCACCGACGCCCCGCCGGCGATCGCAGACGCAGCGGGCGAGGGCTGGCAGATCGTCGACGCCGGGGTGGAACACGATGAGGAAGTCGTTGCCCAGCCCGTGGTGCTTGGTCAGGTTCATGAGACCGCTGCCGCGGCGTGCAGTGCCTCGATCACCACGGGTGCCGCTTCGGTGACCGGGTCGTGATCGATGTCGATCCAGCGTACGCGTGGGTCGCGACGGAACCACCGCTCTTGGCGCACAGCGAATTGCCTCGTTCGGCGGATGATCTGCTCGAGCGCCCGATCACGATCGGGCTCGTCCAGCAGCTCCTTGTAGCCAAGTGCCTGGCGAGCCGTGCGCGACAGTGGCCCGCTCGCTTGCAGGCGGGACACCTCATCGGGCAGACCGGCGGCCACCATCTCGTGGACCCGCCGCTCGATGCGCTGTGCCAAGGCAGGGCGGGACCAGCGCAACCCGATCATGACGGCACCTGTCGGCGGGTGGGCGCCGATGCCCGGGCCGAACGAGCTGAACGGCTGGCCGGAGCCGACGGTGACCTCCAGCGCACGCACGAGGCGACGACGGTTGCTCGCGCCACCGATCCGAGCCGCTGACGTTGGGTCGAGCGTCTGCAGGCGATCGAACATGGCGTCGAGGTCGGGCTCGGACTCCAGCTCGCGACGCACCTCCGGCCACTGGCCCGGCACGTCGAGGTCGTCGACGGCCGCCACGAGGTACAGGCCGGTGCCGGCGACGAGGAGGGCCTGGCCCTCGAGGCCGTCGATCGCCCGGCGGTAGGCCCGCTGGTAGTCGGCGACTGTGAACTCGGCGCTCGGGTCGACGAGGTCGACGCAGTGGTGGACGACCGCTGCACGCTCGGCGGCGGTCGGCTTGGCCGTCCCGATGTCCATGCCCCGATAGACCTGCATGGCGTCGACGGCGATGATCTCGGTGCCCTCCACGGTGAGCGCGGCGGCCATCGCCACCTCCGACTTGCCGGACGCCGTCGGGCCGAGCACCACGACCGCCGCGCCCACGGTCAGCCCGCAAGGACGGGGATGCGCACCTTGTGCACCGGGTCGGCGCGCACGTCGACGTACCTCGCCGTCAGGTGGTGCGGCGCAGCACCGGTGATCTCGACCTCGGCGTACGTGCCGGGACGGAGCGGTCGCGGAGGGACGAAGTGGACGAGGCGGTGGTGCGCGGTGCGGGCGGCGAGAACGGCAGGATCCTTCTTGCTCGGTCCTTCCACCAGGACCTCCTCGATCCTGCCGATGCACGACTCGTTGGCGGCCAGCGCCGACCGCTCGACGACCACGCGCAGCCGGTCGAAGCGCTGGCGGCAGACATCGGCGTCGACGAACCGCTCGGTCAGCGCCGCCGCCTCGGTGCCGGGTCGCGGCGAGTAGATGAACGTGAAAGCGTCGTCGAACCGCGCCTCGGCGACCACCTCCAGTGTCTCGGCGAAGTCGTCGTCGGTCTCGCCCGGGAACCCGACAATGATGTCGGTGGACACGGCGAGGTCGGCGATCGTGCGCCGCGCCTCGGCCAGCCGGTCGAGGTATCTCTGCGCCGTGTAGCCCCGGTGCATGGCGGACAGGATGCGGTCCGAGCCGGCCTGCAGCGGGTAGTGCAGGTGCGGGCACACCGTGGCGGTCTCGGCCATCGCGGCGAACGTCTCCGGCCGCATGTCCTTCGGGTGCGGCGACGTGAAGCGGACGCGACGAATGCCGTCGATCGCGCCGACGGCGCGCAGCAGGTCGGCGAACAATGGCCGCGCTCGCGCCGCGTTGTCGCCGCCGCGGCGGGCGGCGAGCTGGAGGTCGCGCCCGTAGCTGTTGACGTTCTGGCCGAGCAGCGTGACCTCGGTGACGCCAGAGGTGGCGAGCTCGGCGACCTCGTCCACGATCTGGCCGAACGGGCGGGAGATCTCGTCGCCGCGCACGGCGGGGACGATGCAGAACGAGCAGCGGTTGTCGCAGCCGATCTGGATCGTGACCCACGCCCGATACGACACGTCGCGACGGACTGGGAGCGCCGACGGGAACATGGCGTGATCGTCGAGCACTGCGGCGTCGAGGATCTCCGTGACGGCTCCGGACTGTCGCGCCGCATCGAGGAGGTCGGCGGCGCGATGCACGTTGTGGGTGCCGAGCACGACGTCGACGTGCGGGGCGCGCTGGCGAACGAGCTGGCGGTCCTTCTGCGCGAGGCAGCCGGCGACGACGATCTGGCGGCCGTCGCGCTGGGCCTTCCAGGTCTTGAGGTGCCCGAGGTGGCCGTACAGCTTGTTGTCGGCGTTCTCGCGGATGCAGCAGGTGTTGAGGACGATCACGTCGGCGTCCTCGGTGTCGACTGCCGGGAGCAGTCCACGCCCGTCGAGCAGTCCGGCGAGGCGCTCGGAGTCGTGCTCGTTCATCTGGCACCCGAACGTGCGCACCACGTAGCGGCGGGCGGGTGCTGCGGTCACGTCGATCGAGGTTAGTGGCGGCCGTTCTGGCTCAGCAGCCGTGCGCTCACAGCCGGCGGCGGATGGCCCAGAGGTCCGGGAACATCGGGGCGAACAAGGTCGAGCGCAGGTAGTCGGCGCCGGACGAGCCGCCGGTGCCTGCCTTGTCGCCGATCGTGCGCTCGACCATCTTGACGTGGCGATAACGCCACTCCTGCAGCCCCTCGTCGAGGTCGACCAGGCGCTCGGCCACCTGGGCGGCGCCGTCGTCGGCGGCGTACACGGCGAGCAGTACGTCGTCCAGCTCGGGCTCTCGCGTGGCGGGCAGTGTCACGTCACGGTCGAGGATCCGCCGGGGCACTGCGTAGCCATGGCCGGAGAGGTAGCGAACGAACGAGTCGTACAGCGACGGCCGTGCCATCGCTGCCGTGACCGGACCGGGCACATCGGCGACGACGGCGGCATCGCGGCGGCCGAGCACGGCCTCGAGCTGACGGAACTGCGCCGACTGGAACCCGCTCGCCGCATCCAGGCGGTGGCGAAAGCTCTTGAACTGCCGGGGCGTCATCGTCTCCAACACGTCGATTTGCGCCACGGCCACCTTGAGGATCGTGAGGAACCGGCGCAAGGTGTGCAGCGAGGCGGCCGTCGCTGCGGCTTCGAGCTGTGTCTGGAGATGAGCCAGCTCGTGCAGCAACTGTTTGAACCACAGCTCGTAGACCTGGTGGATGATGACGAACAGCAGCTCGTCGTGCTCATCCGAGCGTGGCCGCTGTGCGCCCAGCACCTCCTCGAGGGCGAGGTAGGAGGCGTACGTCATCGCCGGGTCGGTCACCGGGCGATGGTAGGTCCGAACGATGAAGCGCGGTGCGGGCCCTCGGTAGCGTCACGCCCCGTGCTCGCCCTGCTCCTCACCACGAACGCCTATCGGCTGCTCGGCCTGCTCCACGTGCTGGCTGTCATCTGCGCCTTCGGCCCCCTGCTGATCTACCCGTCAATGCAGCGGGCCGGCGCGTCACAGGCAGTGGCCCGGCTGCACCTGCGCCTGGTGCTGCCGGCGCTGACCCTGGTGTGGGTGCTGGGAATGGGGCTGGTCGGCCTGTCCGACGACGTGTGGGAGCTGACCCAGACGTGGATCCTGCTCTCGCTTATCGGCTGGGTCATCCTGATGCTCACCACCTGGTTCCTGATTCGCCCGGCGCTGACCGACACCGGCACGACAGCGCGCGGAAGGATGGCGTCGGGCATCGGCGTGACGCACCTGCTGCTGGTGGTCATCCTGTACCTGATGATCTTCAAGCCCGGGATCTGACCGAGTCCAACCCCCCAGCCCGGACGTCAGTCCGGCGCCCGCACCCGCCCGGTGTCGTCCATCGGGAAGTACGGGTTGTGAGCGAGCTCCCACAGGTGGCCGTCAGGATCAGCGACGTAGGACGAGTAGCCGCCCCAGAACACCGACTCCGGTGGCTTGACGACCGTGGCACCGGCAGCGACCCAAGCGGCGAACACCTCGTCGACCTCGCCCGGCGAGCCGAGGTTGATGGCGAGCGACACACCACGGAAGCCGCTGGCGTCGCCGTCTCCGTCGTCAGCCACCGCCGCATCCTCGGCCAACGCGGCGCGCCCGAAGAGGGCAAGCACCGGTCCGGACGTGTTGATGAACGTGATCGACTCCTGCGAGGCGCTCGACCGCTGCCAGCCGAGCGCCTCGTAGAACGTCGTCGATCGGGCGACGTCGGCGACGCCGAGCGTGACGATCGAGATGCGAGCCGGGACGGCCATCTCAGTCGAGTACGGCCGGATTGTTCTCGACGACGGTGAGCACGCGGTTCCCGCCGCCGACTGCGCTGTCTTCGTCGACCTCGCCGCCCTGGCCATCGTCCTCGCCCGGCTTGAGCCCGGCGGCGACCAACACACGGTCGCTGATCTCGACCATCACCTCGGGGTTGGCGATGAGGAAGCTCTTGGCGTTCTCCCGACCCTGGCCGAGCTGCTCGCCCTCGTAGGTGAACCACGCCCCGGACTTCTTGACGATCCCGAGGTCGACCGACATGTCGATCAGCGAGCCCTCACGGCTGATCCCCTTGCCGTACATGATGTCAAACTCCGCTTGACGGAAGGGTGGCGAAACCTTGTTTTTGACCACCTTGACGCGGGTGCGGTTACCGACGACTTCGGCACCGTCCTTCAACGATTCGATGCGCCGGATGTCTAGCCGTATCGACGAGTAGAACTTGAGGGCTCGTCCTCCTGGCGTGGTCTCCGGTGAGTTGTGCACCATCACGCCGTCGACGAAGTAGTTGTGCGTTCCAGCGACCTCAAGATCGAACCGGTGCATGCTGCGCGTCGGCGGCTTGATCGCGATGCGAGTGATCGGCATCGGCGTCA
>JBPCJW010000204.1:0-5122 GCA_051004915.1 Ilumatobacteraceae bacterium | reverse complement strand
GCCCGTCTCGTAACCGACTGCGTACGGCACGGAAACACGGAGGAAACACGCTGTCCTTACTGTCCCGCCGGAGCTGCCTGCCCCGACGCGGCTCTGGGAGGAAGACGACCTTGGACACCGGCAACGTGGCGTGGGTGCTGGGATCAGCTGCCCTCGTGCTGTTCATGACCCCGGGGCTTGCCCTGTTCTACGGCGGCATGGACCGCAGCAGGAACGTCCTCAACATGTTGATGATGAACTTCTGGTGCTTGCTGATCGTGCCGATCGTGTGGGTCGCCGTCGGGTTCTCGCTCTCCTACTCCGGGGACGGATCGTTCATCGGCAACCTCGACTGGGCGTTCCTCAAGGACCTGAGCATCACGGGGGACACCAACACGTCATCCGGCTTCACCCTGATGGCGGTCGTCTACCTCGGGATGTTCGCGGTCATCACGCCGGCACTGATCTCTGGTGCCGTCGCCGACCGGATGAAGTTCTCGGCCTGGGCGCTGTTCGTGCCGCTGTGGGTGGTCCTCGTGTACTGCCCGATCGGGTTCTGGGTGTACGGCGGGATCTGGGGTGACGAGCCGCTGCTCACCGGGTGGCTCGGCGAGCGGGGCTCGCTCGACTTTGCGGGCGGCACGGTGATCCACGTCAACGCCGGCATCGCTGCGCTGGCCGCCGTGCTCGTCCTCGGCAAGCGTCGTGGCTGGCCCGGCGAAGGGCACCCGCCGCACTCGATGCCGCTCGTGATGATCGGCACCGGCATCCTGTGGTTCGGCTGGTTCGGGTTCAACGCCGGCTCGGCGTTCGCCGCCAACGGCATCGCCGTCCAGGCCTTCATGAACACGTTCCTCGCAGCCGCCGCGGCCGGTGGCACGTGGGCGCTGATCGAGCGGCTGCGCGACGGGCACTTCACCAACCTCGGTGTTGCCTCCGGGATCGTCGCCGGCCTGGTCGCCATAACGCCAGCCGCCGGCTTCGTGTCGGGTGGCGCCCCGATCGCCATCGGCGCAGCCGCCGGGTTGATCTGCTGCTTCGCCGTGCGACTCAAGTTCAAGGCCGGCTACGACGACGCGCTCGACGTGGTCGGCGTGCACTTCGTCGGGGGGCTCGTCGGGTCGCTGTTGATCGGATTCTTCGCCGACCCGGAGTTCTTCGGCGGGTCGTTCAAGGAGGGCCTGTTCAACGGTGGTGGCCTGGGCCTGCTGGGCGAACAGCTGCTGGCCAACGGGGCGGCCATCGTGTGGTCGTTCGTCGCCACGTTCATCATCCTCAAGGTGCTGGATGTCACGATGGGCATCCGGGTGGGCAACGAGGAGGAGGCCACCGGCCTGGACCTCTCAGAACACGCCGAGACCGCCTACCACGGCGGCACGTCAACGATGGAACGGGCCTGAGGAGATCGACATGCAACTGATCACAGCGATCGTCAAGCCCTTCAAGCTCGACGACGTGAAGGACGCTCTCAAGGGCGCCGGCGTCGTCGGCCTGACCGTCACCGAGGTGCGCGGCTTTGGCCGCCAAGGGGGTCACACCGAGACGTACCGTGGCACCGAGTACCAGATCGACTTCGTGCCGAAGGTGAAGTTGGAGATCATCGTCGATGACGACGTCGCCGACGCCGTCGTCGACACCGTGCTCGCCGCGGCGAGCACCGGCAAGATCGGCGACGGCAAGATCTGGGTCATCCCGCTGACCGACCTGGTCCGCATCCGCACCGGCGAGAGAGGCCACGACGCGGTCTAGTCAGGCGCGGCTGGCGAGGCGGCGATGGTGGCGGATCACCTCGTCGACGATGAAGCGCAGGAACTGCTCGCTGAACGCCGGGTCGAGGCCCGACTCCTCGGCCAGCGCGCGGAGGCGCTGGATCTGCTGCTGCTCGCGAACGGGATCCTCCGCCGGCAGGCCGACGTCGGCCTTGTAGCGACCCACCGCCTTCGTCACCTTGAAGCGCTCGGCGAGGAGGTGGACGAGCGCCGCGTCGATGTTGTCGATGCTCGCCCGATAGCTCGCCAACTGCCCGTCCGAAGGATCGCCTGGCGGACGTTCGTTCATGTAAGTACCTCAGCATGAGTTGTGACGCCAAGGTTGCGCACACCAGCGACGTTGCCATGAACGACAAGACGGTAACGATGGTTCGCTCGCTCGAAGACTCGCTCGCTCACAGGACCGTGGCGCCGTACATCTGGCCGAGTGGGTCGGACAGCAGCTCGAGCCGCTCGCCGTCGGGACCGCGAAAGTACATCGACGCGTCGGCCTCGTCGTGATGCTCGATTCCGGCGCCGTCGAGCCGTCGTCGCAGCTCCAGCCAGTTCCCCCGATCGACACTGATCGCCAGGTGGTGGTGGCCACCGAGCACCTCGGCGTACGGCGCAAGGTCGAGCGCTGGGAAGTCGAAGAAGGCCAGCGCGTTGCCGTTGCCGATGTCGAAGAAGAAGTGCGTCGAGCCCGGGTAGTCGCGGTTCTCGAACAGCTCGGTCAACGGGAAGCCGAGCAGGCCCTGGTAGAAGTCGATGGTCCGGGCGACGTCCGAGCTCAGGTGCGCGGTGTGGTGCACACCGCGCGCCATGCTCGGCTGGCGCTCGTCGCGAGCCAGGAGATAGCGCTCGCGCAGCTCGTCCCACTCGGCCGTCCGGTCCGTCATGCGCGCAGCTTACGATCCGCCGCCGGGGCGAGCAGCTCGTCCAGCACCTCGTCGACCGCGTCGAGGTCGCCGCGCCGCTCGGCTGTCAGCCGGCTGACGTAGGAGACCGTGACCTCGTCACGCTCGATCGCTCCACCGTCGGTGTCGGGTGGCAGCTCGATGGCGTCACCCCATTCGAAGTGCACGCTGAACACGTCGTCCCGACCCTCTACCTCGTGCAGCCGCGCCTCGACCACCGCCCGTGGCGGGAGCAAGCCGATCGCGGCGTGGCGCCACGTGCGGATCTCGTCGACGGGCCGGTTGGGCACGTTGACGTTGACCACGACCGGGTCGGTCGGTGCCGCCTCGAGGACCGCGGCGACGACTCGAGCTCCGACCGTCGCTGCGCTGTCCCAGTGCTGGTCGGCGATCATCTCGTCCCAGCCCTGGCCCTCGATGCCGAAGCCGGCCACTGCTTGGCTCACGGCGACGCCGCTGACGCCGCCGTTGCGCGCCGTCAACGCCGCGCCGACCGTGCCCGAGTGGTAGACCGCGCGACCGACGTTGGCGCCCGGATTGATGCCGGACACCACCAGGTCGATCGGTCCGAACACGCCGAGCCGAGCAAACATGACGCACAGACCGGGCGGTCCGTTGATCGACCATGCCGTGTCGATGCCCTCGATCGGCGTCATGCGGATCTCCGGTTGCATCAGGTGCAGCGGGCCGAGCGCCGCACCGGACCCGGAGTACTCGCTGTCCGGTGCGGCGACGATGACCTCACCGTGCTCGCGCACCGCCCGGGCCAGGACGTGCAGCCCGATCGAGTCGATGCCGTCGTCGTTCGTCAGCAGCAATCGTGGCACCGGGCCGACCTTACGGGCACGGCGCGCCGTTGCGCCGGGAGCTTCGCTCGCTCAGTGCGTCGTGCCGACCGGTTCCGACGAGCGCACGTAGCCCAACACGGGAGTGGCGAGCACCCGTGCTCGGGCGCCCTGGGGTACCGCCGTGCGCTCGTTCGACAGCCATGCACTGACCCGCTCGGACCGGCCGTCGTCGACCGCGATGAAGAGGGCGAACCGCTCGCGTCGGGCGAGTGGCCGGAGCAGGCGGGCGAACGGCACGACGCGCTGGGGTCGGCGTGCCCTTACCACGACGCCTTGGCGTTCAATGGTCGAGAAGAGGTCGAACGCCCCGGCGACGACGAGCCACGCCATCCACAGCAGCGGTGCGATGACGACGGCGGCAAGGACGAGGGCGATCCGCTCGATGAGGTCCGCCTGATCTGGGAAGTCCTCGAAGATGCTGCGCAACGCCTCGCCCTTCGCCACGTCCAGCAGGAAGCGCTGGAGCGCAACGAGCCCTGCGCCGACGACCAGCCCGACGAGCAGCATCAGCGCCGGATGTCGGCCGTAGCCGGGGCGGAACGGGTAGCGGACGCGCACGACGTGCCACTCGCCGGTGGCGTTGCTCCACGCCAGCCGATCGTCCTCCGGCACGATCGGCAGCTCATCGGCTGCCCGCTCGGCAAGTCCGAGGCCGGCGGCGTAGGCGAGCGCCCGGCTGGCGTTGTTGGCAGCGATCGCCGACGCCCCCTCGAAGCCGCGTGACTCCATCCACGCCCGCACGGCCAGCCAGTGCTGCGCCCGCTCGAGACCCAGCTCGGTGGGGCGCTGGGCGCGTGACCGGAGACGCTTGAGCACCCGGCGGAGCAGCGCTAGGAGGACGATCGCGACGGCGACGGCGACGCCGCGCGACTGCAGTGAGTCGACGACGGCGGTCGGGTCGCCGGTGCGCACCGCGCGCCACCACATGAACGCCGCCAGGCCGACGGTGATGAGTGGGGGTCCCACCGCGAGCACCCCCCAGCGTCGCTTCGTCAACTTCAACCGGCGGGTGTCAACGATGACGGCCTTGGTGAAGCGTCGCCACCAGCGCCGCGAGAGGCGGAGGCCGGCGATCTCGATCCCGGCCCCCGACACGCCGGTGAGCACGCCGGCGGTCAGCTTGTGGACGTGGTTGAGGACCTGCTGCTCGTACGGCGTCAGGACATCACCAGCTCGGCCGCGCCGATCCGTCAGCAGCACCATCTCGTGCTCCACCGGTTCGACGCGCAACCACCCGCGGGCGACGAGGTCGAGCAACGTGGCGACGGCAGCCGGCGGCGTGACGATGAAGCCGTTGGTGATGACGCTGGCGACGGCGGGGGACTCGGCCCCCAGTTCGGCAGAGGTCGTCGACGCGAACAGGCGCGGCGGGCGGGTGACCACTTCGGACCGCACGAGCAACACGACGGTCAGCGCGAGCAGTCCGGTGGACCACAGCAGGGGGCCGGCGGCAGGCGCCGTGAAGAACGCGATCATGGTTGGCAAGCTGCACCGGCCGCCCGGGCCGACCGGGTCATTCTGTCATGGCGGCCTGATCGGGCACGTGCATCCGGGTTCTGGGGAGGGGTTGGGCTTGAGAGCACACCCGCAACCTCGCTCGGAACACCGAGGCTCACAGGGGGAACGGAGA
>JBPCJW010000203.1:0-7857 GCA_051004915.1 Ilumatobacteraceae bacterium | reverse complement strand
GTCGACGTCGTCGACCCAGATGTAGGTGTTCCACATCGCGCTCGCCGGCGCACCGGGTGGGATCGACGAGATGGCCGCAGCGTCGCGGCCGTCGATGCGGCCCATGAAGTAGTGGCCGTCGGACCCCGGCGGCATCGAGTCCTCCACGGCCCAGCCGAACAGCTCGCCGTAGAAGACGGCCGCCGCCTTCGGGTCGGGTTGGGTCGTGTCGACCCAGCAAGGGACACCGGGGATGTAGCCGTCGCGCTCGGGCATGATCGATCTCCATTCGTTCGGAACTGGCGGACGTCCCAAACATAGGAGGCAAACATGGACATCCTGTGGGCAGTTTGAGGGCGTCGCGATGCGCAGCACGTCGGGCCAATGGGGGCTGACGGCTGTCAGCCGCATGGGCGTGCCAGTGACGCTCTGGCGCCACGTCGTCGGCCCGGCAGGTTTCCGCTCACCCCGCCGATCTCGCCACGATCCGCGTCCCGAGACCGCCGGATATCTGGATGTCGCGAGCAGACCGCAGAGCGCGAAGATTCGGTGATGTGGTAGCTGACAAACCCTGACCGGGGGTTACCGGCGGTTAGGCTTGCTGCCTTGGGCTAGCGGACAGTCCCAGGGCGAACAGGGCGTTCCGGCCTCTCAGCCGGGGCGTCTGGGTTCGTCCGCCGGCTCGTCGTCGGGGTCGACGGCGAGTAGGCCGCGCAGCATTCCCCACGACCTCGGTCACATGGCTACCGAGGCTCACTTCAGGATCAACGTCGGCTTCTGGGGGCTCCGCGCGCGCGGCGCGACGTTCAAGCACGGAACCCAGCAGCGAGCCACCCAGCCCGGTCGGCATCTCGTCCGTGACAATCGAGCCCGGCTCGGCGCAGCCGAAGCGATCGGTAACGAGCATCAGTTCGCGTGGGCAATGGGGAAACGAACGCCCGTTGGCCTAACGTTCGACCGGCTGTCCCGCCTCAGGGAAGCCCTGCCCGACGGCAACACGCTGACCGTCCGGTGCCCGACGCTCGAATTCGTCGACCGGACCGATCGGGCGAAGCGCCGATAGTGCCGAGAGCCCAGACCGGCCGGACCCGGGCATGACGCCGGCCGTCGGGCACACGAAAGGGCCTGCAGCGCTGTTCGGTGCGGACGTGCCGGACCGTCGCGACACGTTGGACGCTTGAGCCGGGGAGCGACGATGCCGAACGCCGAATGGGGGTGCTCGCGTGAGCGAGCGCTTGGCGGCGGGCATCGTTCCCGGCGTGCCATAGAGCCGGCGTTTCGGACCCGGCATCTCGTCAAGCGGGGCGTTGCTTGCGGATACTGCTTGGAGAGGTCGTCATGGTCCGCAAGGCGAGCCCGAGTCCGGTCAGAACGGAGGCGATGGTGACCATGATCCAGCTTGTCGCGCCGGTGTTGGCGAGTGCGGCCGGACTCGGGCGGGAGCGCGTCTTGACCCGGCTTCAGCTGGCGCGATTCGGCCGTGCGCGTGCGCTTGCAAGCGCGCAGGGATCTGACGACCACCGGAGTTCCGTTCACTGGCTCCCCGACGCGCCCGTGGTGAGGTGCAGCCCATCGCAGCGCGTTGATCGGGTTGTCGTCGCGATGCCGGGGGACGTCGGCGGGCCTACCCGCCGACTTGGAACGCCCGAGCGGCGGCGAGGACGAGTGGGCCGACCTCGTCGAGTGCACCTTTACGCAACCGGGCCGGTGAGCGGTCGTTGAGGTGTGGGTTCAATCCTTGGAACCAGGCCTGCACCACTCGGGCCGCGTCCTGCTCGTTCATCAGATCCATCATTCGGGCTTGCTTGGCGCGCTCTGAGCGAGTGCTGGCCCGCTGTCGGTCAGGAGGTGCTGCGGTGGCGTGAGCCCCGTTGACGCACCGCTCAGGCCAAAGAAGGTGCTGGTGAGGGTTGACATTGGAAACATATGTTCGATATACTGGACGGATGGGGACTGGGCTCGACTCGACCATCGCCACAGCCATCGACGAGTTGTACGCCGTCGACCCCGCCGATCTGTCCGACGACGACCTCGACTAGCTGGTGGTGTCGGTACAGCGCTGCTCGCATCGTCTGGCCGCAGTTCGTGCGAGGTTGATCGGGCGGTGGGATGGGCGGCAGCTGTGGGCGTCGGACGGATCCCGCTCACCCGGGCATCGGCTGGCACGGACGACGTCGATGTCGATCGCGGCCGGCAAGTGTGAGGTGCGCCGGGCCAGGGCGTTGACGTCTATGCCGTATACCGCGGCGGCCGTCGCCAAGGGCCTGTTGTCGCCCGAGCATGTCGACCTGTTGGCCGACGCCAACGAGGGTGCCCGTACCGCCCGGTTCGCTGAGCACGAAGAGTTCTTGGTCGCCCAATGTTCCGTGTTGCGGTTCGCGCCGGCATGCCGGATGGTCGAGTACTGGAAGCAACACGCCGACGCCGAAGGACGCGAGGACGACGCCGACCGTCTCCACGACTCGCGTGGAGCGACGACGGCGGCGACGACGATCGATGGGATGTCGACCTGCGCGCCCTGCTCGACCCGGTCGGCGGCGCCACGTTCCTCGCCGAGTTGGCCCGCCTGATGGAACAACTCCGCCTCCGAGACGCCCGCGACGGTGTCGTGCGCACCGCCGCCCAACGCCGCGCCGACACGTTGGTCGAGATGGCGCTCCGCTCGCGGACCGCGGCCGAGGGCGGGTTGTGACCGCTCCCCCACAGCTCGCGACGGTACGGCCACCGTTCGCCCCCGGCGAACGGTGGCCGCACCGGTCCCGAACCGCGCCGCAGCCACAGAGCCCGGCTGGCTGAGATCAGGAGGCGTAGTTGCGCAGCAGGCGTAGCGCCTCCGCGGCGTCTGGGCCTGAGGCCACCAGCTCGGTCTCCTCGGGGGACAACCGGTGCGCTCCGACGCGACAGAACTCACCGGCGCTGCCGACGACACCCGAGGCGGCATCGGAGGGGCCGAGCTCCCACGTCTCGCCGTGCGGTCCCGTCAGACGGCAGTAGATCGGGTGCGGATCCCGGCCGGCGAGCGCGAACGCGTACGGCAGCGTGCTGTGTCCGAGCCAGGCGATGTGGCGCAGCCGCGCCGTGTCCGGGAAGTCGATGCCGAGTGGTCCGGTGATGTCGAGCCCATGCGCCCAGTGCTCGGCCAACCGGGTCGTAGCGAGCGTCGCTGGCTTGAGCGGAGCCGCCGCCCATGCGAACCGCCGTCGCGGATCGGCAGCTCGCAGCGCGGCAACCGACGCACGACAGGCGGCCCGCCACCGGGCGAAGACCTCGGACGGTGCGTCACGGTCCGCCCGGACCCAGTCGTCGACGAGCTCGTCGACGCTCTGACCGCCTCGGCGCCAGGAATCGTCTCCGGTGGCGAGGCTGGCCACGACGACCTCGTTGGTCTGTGCCAGGTGAACGACGACATCGGCGATCGTCCACCCCGGTGCGCCCGACTCGGACAGCCAGGCGGCGTCGGCGAGCCCGGAGAGGATCGTCTCGAGCCGGTCGTGTTCGGCCTCGAGGTCGGAGAAGATGTCCACGCTCGAATGATGTCCCGTCGCTGCACTTGTCATCCGGCTCCCTCCGTGCGGGCGATGAGGGCCATCAGCTCGTCGTGGACGAACCCGTTGGTGGCCATCACGTTGGCCAGTCCGGGGCGGAGGTTGACCGGGCCCCCGTCGAGGTCCTCGCAGCGCCCGCCGGCCTCGGCGATGAGCAGCGAACCGGCGCCGACGTCCCAGGCGTACGTGGCATCGCGCTCGTAGAACGCATCCAGCCGTCCGGCTGCCACGTAGGCGAGGCACTGCGCCGGCGAGCCGAGACCGCGTGAGCCACGCTTGTGCTCGTGCAGCGCCACGATGCGCCGGCCGTGGGCTCGAATCTCGTCGGGCACGTCCCATTGCAAGCCGTGGCGACCAGCGCCCGACCGATGGAGTCGTTGCCACTGACGGACGACCTGACGCGCTCACCGCCGGCCGTCGACAGCCACGCTCCGTCAGCGCGCTCGGCGGTGTACAGCTCGCCCCGGAACGGCTCGAAGATCGCGCCGGCAACCACACCCGCGTCATCTCGGACGGCGACGGAGACGCAGGCGAACGGGATGCCGACGGCGTAGTTCGCCGTGCCGTCGAGCGGGTCGACCAGCCACACCTGGCTCGACTCGGCACCGCCACCGTCACCTTCCTCGCCGATGATCGCGTGCTCGGGGCATGCCGCGCCGATGACAGCGAAGATCTCCGCCTGTGACGTGACGTCGGCCCACGTCACGAACGAGGCGCGTTCGCTCTTCAGCCGGAGCTCCTGGGGTCGCGCCAGGCCGTCGACGAGGATCGCCCCGCCGGCGCCCGCCGCAGCGACAGCGACGGCGAGCAGTTCGGCGGGCGTCGGTGCGGTTGTCAATGGCGTGTCGGCGTCACGCCATCTCCCGTGCCGCCGCTGCCTGGATGGCGTCCCAGACGCGCTGCGGCGTGCACGGCATCTCCATGTGCCGCACACCGAGGTGGGCCAGTGCGTCGATCACCGCGTTGTAGGTCGATGGGATCGCGCCGATTGTGCCGGACTCGCCGACACCCTTGGCACCGAGCTCGTTGACCCACGTCGGCGTGGCCATCGAGGTCAGCTCGAAGCTCGGGAGGTCGCCCGCCGAGATCACCGCGTAGTCGGCGAAGTTGGTCGTCTTCGGTGTGCCATCGGCGTCGAACACGATCTCCTCGTACAGCGCCTGCGCCACTCCCTGGGCGATGCCGCCGTGGATCTGTCCCTCGGCGATCAGCGGGTTGATCAACGTGCCGGCGTCGTCGACGGCGACGAGCCGCCGCAGCCGCGCGCGGCCGGTCTCGGTGTCGATCTCGACCACGGCGACGTGGGCGCCGAACGGGAACGTCGGCATGGGCGCCGTGAAGTCGTGGTCGCCGCTGAGCGGCTCGCCGTCGCTCGTTGCGAGATCGGCCCACGACACGGATCGCGCCGGCGTCCCCGCAACGAAGAACGAGCCGCCGTCAGCGTCCAGCACCACGTCGTCGGCGGCGGCCTCCAAGATGTCGGCGACGCGATCCTTGGCGCGTTCGATCAGCTGCGTGCTCGCCGCAGCGATCGCCGACCCACCGAGCTGCACTGACCGGGAGCCCACGGTCAGACCACCGCTGCGGATCTCGTCGGTGTCGCCGTGGATGACCTCGATCCGCTCGATCGACACGCCGGTGCGGTCGGCGACGATCATCGCCCACGTCGTCACGTGCCCCTGCCCGTACGGCGTGCAGCCGGTGCGCACTCGCAGCCCGCCGTCGGCGAGCAGCTCGACGGAGCCGAACTCCGAGCCGCCGACGCCCGAGGTGATCTCGACGTACACCGCCAGGCCGATGCCGAGCGCGATGGGATCACCGTTGGCCCGACGCTCGGCCTGCTCGGCGCGCAGCTCGTCGTAGCGTGCGGCCGCCAGCGCCTTCTCCAACGCCTGCGGGTAGTCGCCGACGTCGTAAGGCGTGCCGACCGCCGTGGTGTACGGCTGGACGAAGCGTGGCACGAGGTTGCGCCGCCGCACCTCGGCCGGGTCCATGCCGATCTCGGCGGCGAACCGGTCGACCATCCGCTCGATCGCCACGGCGGCCTCGGGCCGGCCGGCACCCCGGTAGGCGGTCACCGACGGCGCGTTGGTCACGGTCGACGTGCCCGTGAAGCCGGCGCTCGGGATGTCGTAGCACCCGGTGGTCATGCGCATCGTCATGCCGTGCAGCACGGCGCCGGTCAACGGATACGCGCCGGCGTCCTGGATGACGTCGAGCTGGTAGGCGAGGACGCGGCCGTCGCGCGACCCGCCGATCTTGGCGTGCTGCACCTGGCCGCGACCCTGCGGCATGGCCAGGAAGTTCTCGCTGCGCGTCTCGGTCCAGCGCGCCGGGCGACCGAGCACCTTGGCGAAGTACCCGAGCGCGATCTCGTCGGGGTACGAGCGCGACTTCACCCCGAACCCTCCGCCGACATCGGGCACGATCACCCGCACGTCGGCCGGGTCCAGCCGGTAGACCTCCGCCAGCACGTCACGGGTCGGGTGCGCTCCCTGGCACGCCGAGTAGTGCACGAGCCGACCCTCGGGCGTCCAGTACGCGGCGCCGACCCTGGCCTCGATCGGCGAACCGCTCAACCGCTGGTTGACGATGCGCTCCTCCACGACGACGTCGCACCCGGAGAAGTCCGCCGGCGCGGAGGTCGCCAGCGTGGTGACGGCGTTCGACCCGAGCTCGGGGAACAGCAGGACCGCATCGCGCGCCGACTCCTCGGCGTCGATGACGACGGGCAGCTCGTCGTACTCGACGACCACGAGGTCAACCGCGTCCGCCCCTGCCTGCGGCGTCTCGGACACGACGGCGACGACGGCTTCACCGACGTAGCGGACGACGTCGACGGCCAGGAACGGCCGGCGCATCTTCTCGGCGAACGTCCTGTTGCTGTGCGGCGCCCGACCGAGCGCCGAGATGTCATCAGCCGTGAAGACGCGGACGACACCAGGAGACGCCGCGGCGTCCTCGACGTCGACGGAGGCGATGCGGGCGTGAGCGACTGCCGACCGCACATACGTCACCCAGACCGCGTCGGGGAGGTCGATGTCGTCGACATACACGCCGCCGGCGGTGAGCATGCGCGGGTCCTCGACGCGCGCCACCCGATTGCCGAGGATGCTGCCCACTGCGCTCCGTTTCTCGCGCCGACTACTGGTCGCGATGATCCCAGTGTTCGTACGCCAGCGCGTGATCGGCGCTGAAGCCGACGGCGTCGCGCGCATCGGCAAGCAGCGACGTGACCAGTTCGGCAACGGGAGCTCGGCGCCCAACGCCTCGGCGAGGTCGTTGACGATGCCGACGTCCTTGGCCAGCAGCCCGAGGGCGAACCCGCTGGCGAACTGGCCGGAGATGACGTGCTGCTTCATCACCAGCTCGGTGTTGACACAGCGCGCCGTCGAGACGTTCATGACGTCCGAGCTCGTCGGCGACCTCGGCCAGTGCTGCGACGCCGCGTGCACCGTGTCGCTCGGCCCAGCCACGCGCCCGTTCGCCGTCGACGTCGACGGCGATCACAGAGAACCCCGCCTTCACGAGGTTGGCAGCCATCGGCGACCCCATGTTGCCGATGCCAACGAACGCCACCGTCATCGCCGACGTCAACATCCCGTCGTGGATCGAGAACCCCACGTCGCCACTCGGGCAGATCAGCAACCTCTTGCAGATGGACGAGCCGCACGACTTCGATCGCGCTCGCCAGGCGGCGCACGGCGAGCGCGACGCCGCCATCGACCACGCCCGCACGCACCTCAGCGGTGATGCGCGTGGCGCGTTCGACGAGCTGCTCGGCATCTGCTCGGTCGCCAACTTCGCCTGGTGGAACGAGGACCACAACTACTACATCGACCTGCGGGCCACGATCCCGCTGCGTCGTGGGGCGCTGGCACTCGGCGAGGCGGTCGGCGCCGACCAGCCCGACGATGCCCTGTTCCTCTTCTACCCCGAGTTCATGCAGGTCGCCACCGGGAAGGCGGCATGGTCGTCACTGCAGGGCCTGGCCACCGAGCGCCACCAGTACTACGACCGCCACAACGAGATCCGGCCCACCTTGCCCAAGGTGGTGGGGACGCTGCCCGACAAGGTGGACGACCCGGTGCTGATCGAGATCTTCGGCATGCACCACCACTACTTCGAGGGGCTGCGCTCCGACGCCAACGCGACGGTGCTCACCGGCGTCGCCGCATCCGCCGGCACGGTGCGCGGGCGGGCCAGGGTCATGGTGTCGGCCGACGCACTGTTCGAGCTGGAGGAGGACGAGATCCTCATCTGCGAGGCGACCAGCCCGAACTGGACGCCGGCCTTCGCGCTGATCGCCGGGTGCGTCTGCGACGGCGGCGGC
>JBPCJW010000202.1:0-11312 GCA_051004915.1 Ilumatobacteraceae bacterium | reverse complement strand
CCCGCCTCCCGGTAGTCACCGAACTGGGCGTCTCTGGCGCTCAACGCGGCACTGACGCCCTTCTCGGCGAACGTTGCCAGGTACTCGCGGGACGCTGGTTGGTGGAAGCCCATGGCTTGGATGTCGGCGCCGGCTCGCATCGCGGTGCGGATGCCCATGGCGTCCATGGCTCGGTGGGCGGAGCGCTTGTTCAACGCCAGCAGGTCGAGGGGCACCTTGGCCACGCGCTCGGCGATCTTCAACACGGCCGCCTCCAACTCGTCGGCGGGATGGGCGCGGTTGGCGAACCCGCGCTGCGCTGCCTCGACGCCCGACATCGAGTCGCCCGTCAGCAACGCCTCCATCCCGTGGCGCATCCCGAGCATCCACGTCTGCCACTGCAGGTCCGGCGGGGACATCAGGCGAACGGGCGGGTACCCGATCGCGGCGTCCTCGGCGACGTACACGAGGTCGCACGCTGTGGCCAGCTCGGTGCCGCCCGCGAGGCAGTAGCCGTGGACCTGGCCGATGATCGGCGTGGCCATGTCCCACATCTCGAACCAGTTGTTGACGACGTGGCGTGACCACCAGCCGTCGACCTTGGCGATCGAGCGCTCGACATCGTGGTTCGGCGAGCCGAGGTCGTAGCCGGCACAGAACGCCGGGCCGGCGCCGCGGATGACGATCACCGAGATGGTGCGGTCGCGATCGGCGGCGCGCAGCGCGTCGAACAGCGCGCCGCGCAGGTCGTCGTTGAGCGCGTTGCGCTTCTCCGGCCGGTTCAGCGTCAGTCGCCGAACCTTGTCGAGCGGGTCGTCGATCAAGAGCACCTCGGTCACGTCTTGGGGGCCCCTTCCCAGTACGGCGCCCGCAAGGTGCGCTTGCTGATCTTGCCCATCGTGTTGCGTCCGAGGTCGTCGACGAGCTCGATCGTGCGCGGGCACTTGTAGTGCGTCAGTCGTTCCCGGCACCACGCCACCAACTCGACCGGATCGGGTGGATCGCTCACGTCAGCGGCGATCACGAGCCCGCGCAGCTCCTCGCCCATCTCGTGGTGGGGCACGCCGATGCAGGCGGCGTCGGCAACGCCCGGGTGGCCGAGCAGCACCTGCTCGGCCTCCGCCGGATAGATGTTCGTGCCGCCCGACACGACCAGGTCGGAGAACCGGTCCGTGATGTAGACGTACCCCTCGCCGTCGATCACGCCGATCTCCCCGAGCGTGAACACGCCGGGCGCGATGTGCGCGGCCGCCGACTTGGCTGGATCGTTGGGGTACACGACGCCACGTCCGGTGATGTCGCGGAAGTACAGCCGGCCCTCGGTGCCTTGCGGGACCTCGGCGTCGTCGTCACCGAGGATCATCGCCTCGAATGGCGGGATCGACCGCCCCACCGAGCCCGGATGGCTGAGCCACTCCTCGCTCGTGATGCTGCACGTCGTGCCGACCTCGCTGGCGCCGTAGGCGTCCATGAAGATCGGGCCCCACCAGTCGATCATCGCCCGCTTCACGTCGACGGGGCAGGAGGCGCCGGTGTGGGCGACGAACTGCATCGACGACACGTCGTAGTGGGCCCTCACGTGGTCGGGCAGGGCGAGCAGGCGCACGAAGTGCGTCGGCACCATCACCGCGCTCTCGGTGCTGTAGCGCTCGATCGTCTGCAACGTCCGCTCGGCGTCGAAGCGACCGAGGATCACCGATGGCACTCCGGCGACGAGCAAGCGCATGCCCGACAGCGGACCGGTGTGGTACATCGGGCCGACCACGAGGTGCGTGCCGAAGCGGGCGAAGGCGTTCGTCCGCAGTGCGGCGAGGTGCTCGTCCATGGTGCCGCCGCCGGCGAACATCGTCGGTGGCAGCTCGGTGCCCTTGGGCAGGCCGGTGGTGCCCGACGTGTACAGCAGGTTGGGCCGTGGCGCCACGTCGAGCGGTGGGTCGTCCGGGTCGGCCGCTGCCAGCCAGTCGGTCCACGCCTTGCCGCCTTCGGCTTCGTCGTCGGCAAGGTGCCAACCGACGATCAGGTCGACGCCGGCAGCTCGCGCCGCCTGCGCACCCCGCGCCGACGTCTCGGGCCCGACGAACAGGACGCGGGTCGCCGAGTCGCGCAGCACGTACGCCGCCTCGTCGGCGGTGAGGTGGAAGTTGACCGGCACGGTCGAAGCCCCGGCGAGCAGACCACCGAGGTGGGCGAGCGCCGTCTCCGCGGCGTTCTCGGCGAACACCGCGACCCGCCGATCGGGTCCGAGGTCCATCTCGCGCAGGGCGTTGGCGACACGGTTCAACGTGTCACCGACCTCGGCCCAGCCGAGCGTTCGCGACGGGTCGGTCAGCGCGGCCTCGGCAGGTCGTTCGGCCGCCAGTTGCGAGGCGAAGTTCGGCATCAGACGTCGGCGGCGACGCCCCGCTCGTGCAGGGTCGAGCGGAGGTTGGTGAAGTCCGCGGTCAGGTCCGGCGGTCCCATGTAGTGCGGCTGGAGGAACCGGCGGGAGAACACCCACCCGTCGCCCGTGCGCACGTAGCCGTCGTCGTAGTGGGCGAGGAGGATGCTGTTGTCTCCGTTGGCTCGCCGGAAGCGCTCGTCGATGTACCACCGGCCCGTCGCATGGTCGCCGTCGACGCCGGCCCACACCTCACCGTTGTGCACCATCTGCACCACGGCGGCCATGCCGCCCATCGCCGAGTACCACAGCTCGACGATCGCCTCGCGGCCCTCCACCAATCGGCCGCGCCCGAGGTCCCACGTGGCGTCGGCGGCCCAGCAGCTGGCCCACTGCACCCCGTCGCGATGGACGACCGCATCGGCGTAGCGGTGGCTGAGGCGCTGGATGGCGACGAAGTCGTCCGTCCCGATCGGGGTGGGCATCGCAAGGTTCTACCCAACACTCCCCGCTCCCGTCGGGTCCGAGGCTTTCCCGTCACCGGAGGGTTTCGGTCCCCCCACTCGGTACGCAAACCCTCGGATGCGCCGAAAGCCTCGGATCAGGTACTCGGATCGTCCACGGTGGGTTGCGCAGGTCATCATGACCGGCATGGTCGAGACCATCCGCTACGCGGTGACGGATCCGGGCGTGCTGGCCGACCCGGCACCCTCCTACGCCCGACTGCGCGCCGAGTGCCCGGTGCACCACGCCGACGTCGACGGCCGGCCGCTGTACTCGATCAGCCGGGCGATCGACGTCCATCGCATCCTCGTCGACCCGCTGCACTGGTCGAACACCCGCGGTCCCGGCATCGCCGACAGCTCGTCGGGCGCCGGCGACATGCAGCACGATGATCCGCCGGAACACACCCGCCGGCGGATGTTCGCCCGCGACTGGTTCGGTCCGCCTGCTGTCGCCCGGCTCGAACCGGCGATCCGCGAGGTCACCGTCGAGCTGCTGGAGCAGGTCGCACCGAAGGGACACGGCGAGCTGTACAAGGACGTCGCGCTGCCGCTCCCCGTCACCAGCTTCTGCGCCATCCTCGGCATCGACCTCGCCGATCGCGATGCGTTCCTGGCGTGGGCCGACGAGCTGGTCGTGGCGATGGCCTATCCGGAGCAGGGGCGGCGGGCCCGCAGGGAGCTCAGTGCGTTCACGGCACGGGAGATCGAGCGGCGCCGTGCCGTCGCCGACGACAGCGACGTCAACGGCGAGGGCGACAACCCGCCCGGATTGCTCACCCACCTCGCCGTCGACGAGTACGGCGACGGCGAGCGGATGCCGCTCGGCGAGGTCGTCAACATGGTCAACCAGCTGCTCATCGCAGGGCACGAGACGACGACCTCGCTGATCACGAACTGCGTGTGGCGGCTGCTCGAGGACCGCTCGGCGCGCTGGGATCGCGTCGTCGCCGACCCGGCGTTGATCCCCAACGCCGTCGAGGAGAGCCTGCGCTACGACCCACCCGTGCTCGGGCTGTGCCGCACGCCGAACGACGACGCCACCGTCGGTGGCGTGGACATCCCTGCCGGGACCAAGGTCATGGTGCTCTACGCCTCGGCCAACCGCGACGAGGCGCGCTTCGCCGACCGCCCGGACGAGTTCGTCGTCGACCGGCCGCTGCTCGAGACGCGCAAGCACTACTCGTTCAGCTGGGGCATCCACCACTGCCTCGGCGCCCACCTCGCGCGCCTGACGGCCAGGGTCGCACTGGAAGAGTTGACGGCGCGCCTGCCCGGCCTGCGCCTCGACGGTGAGCCGACCCGCGTCGGATCGCCGTTCCTGTGGGGGCGCAAGTCACTGCCGGTGCGGTGGAGCGACGATGCCTGACGTTGCGACACCAATGCCGGCGCCGACCCTCGAGCAGCTCGACCTGTTCGACCGGGACACGTCGGACTGCCCGTACGCCGCCTACTCCCTGCTGCGCGAGGAGGCGCCGGCGTGGCGCGAGCCGCGCACCGGGATGTGGGTCATCACCCGATACGACGACATCCGCACGGTCGTCCTCGACACCGAGCGCTTCCCCAGCTCGCGCGGCCGCCGCCGCATCGACCCGCGCGCCGAGCGGATTCGCGCGATCTACGCCGAGAAGGGCTGGATCCCCGGCGCCACGCTGGCCGCTCGTGACGACCCCGAGCATCGCGAGATGCGGGCGCTGTTCAACCACGCCTTCCGTCCGGCGAAGATCGCCGAGCTCGACCCATACATCACCGATCTCGCCCACCGGCTGATCGACGACTTCATCGACACCGGCCGCTGCGATTGGGTGCAGCAGTTCGCCGTGCCGCTGCCGCTGATCGTGATCGGCGTCCAGATGGGCGCGCCGGAGGAGGACATCTGGCGGATCAAGGCGTGGACCGACGCGTGGGTCCAGCGCCTCGGGATGATGCAGACCGAGGAGGAGATGGTCTGGTCGACCGAGCAGGAGATCGAGGCGCAGCACTACTTCCAGGCGATCTTCGAGCGGTTGCGCGCCCAGCCGGACGACTCGTTGCTATCGGACCTCGTCAACACCGAGATCCCGGAGTGGGGACGCACGCTGACCGACGAGGAGCTCCACGCCGAGATGATGGCCGACACGTTCGTCGGCGGCTCGGAGACGACGACCAACGCGATCTCGGAGGGTGCCCGTCTCCTCGTCGAGCACCCGCTGGCATGGGAGCAGGTGACCGGCGACCCCGACCGCTACGTGCCGTTGCTCGTCGAGGAGGTGCTGCGGTTGGAGAGCCCCGTGCAGGGCCTCTTCCGCTCGACGGCGGTGAACGTCGAGCTGGGTGGCGTCGAGATCCCAGCCGGAGCGATCCTCAACATCCGCTTCGGATCCGCCAACCGGGACGAGGCTCGCTTCGAGAGCCCCGCCGAATTCGACCTCGATCGGGCCAACGTTCGCCAGCACTTGGCGTTCGGGTTCGGCACCCACCACTGCCTCGGCGCGCCCCTCGCCCGGCGCGAGCTGACGATCGGGTTCCGGGCGCTCGTCGACCGCGTCGCCGAGCTGTCGTTCGTCGAGGGCGCCAACGACTTCCGCCACCAACCCAACTTCGTCCTGCGCGCCCTCCAACACCTCCACCTGTCACTGGTCGCTCGACCCAGTGGTACAGGCAGCGCCGCTTGAGCGCGTCGTGCACATCGCGGGTGCGGTTGCTCGTCAGCACGACGATCGGCGGCCGCTCGGTCCGGAAGGTGCCGAGCTCGGGCACGGTGATCTGCCAGTCGGACAGCACCTCGAGGAGGTACGCCTCGAACTCGTCGTCCGAGCGGTCGATCTCGTCGACGAGGAGGACTGGCGGTGGGCCCTCTCGCGGCTCGATCGCCCGCAGCAGCGCGCGCTTGACCAGGAAGCGCTCCTGGTACAGCTCGGCCTCCAGCGCGTCGGTCGAGCGCCCGGCTGACTCGCCGCTCGCCTCGGCGGCGCGAAGGTGGAGCAGCTGGCGGCCGTAGTCCCAGTCGTAGACCGCCGTGAGGCGTCGATGCCCTCGTAGCACTGCAGGCGGATCAGCTCGCCGCCGGTCCACGCCGCCAGCACCTTGGCGAGCTCGGTCTTGCCGACGCCGGCCTCGCCCTCCAGCAGCAGTGGTCGCTGCAGGGAGACGGCGAGGAACACGGCCGTCGCCAAGCCCTCGTCGGGCAGGTACCCGTTGGCTGTCAACGCCTCCGCCACCGCACCGACGTCGGCGACGTCGACGCTCATGCGGGGCAGGCTACTGACCGACTGCGATCGACACCTGCGCCGGCTCGGGCTGCGGACTGCCAGTTTCGCTGAGGGTGGTCACCTCGGCGGCGCGCGCGGGGAGGAAGCGCCAGGCGACGAGGGCGCCGAGCAGCACGACCGCCGCCGACACCCAGGACCCGGCCCGCCACCCGGCGACGAAGGCGCTGTCGACGGCGTTGCTGACGAACGCCCCTGCCTGGCTGCCGGCGGTCGCGCCGGCCTGCGCCGCCACCTCGTTGGCCGCGCCCACCGACTCCTCGGCGAGGGCCACAGCATCGGCCGGCACCGGCGAGCCGATCAGCGCCTCACCGAGACGGCTGGCGTAGACCGTCGAGAAGACGCTGCCGACGATGGCCACGCCGAGCGTGCCGCCGAGCTCGCGCGCCGTGTCGTTGACGGCAGATCCGACGCCGGCCTTGGCCCTCGGCAGCGATCCCATGATCGCCTCGGTGGCCGGGGCCTGGACGAGACCGAGACCGCCGCCGATGAAGAGCATTGTCAGCACGATCACGGCGTACGGCGTTTCGATCGCGCCCGTCGTGGCGGCGATGGCGAACCCGCCCGACATCGAGAGCAGCCCGCCGGTCACCACCGCCTTGGTCCCGATGCGCTCCGCCAGCTTGGCCGACAGCGGCGCGGTCGACGCCGTGAACACGGCGAACGGCACCGTGCGCAACCCGGCCTCCAGCGCGCTGTAGTCGCGGACGAACTGGAAGTACTGCGTGACCACGAAGATGAACCCGAACAGGGCGAAGAAGGCGAACGTCACCGCCACGCTCCCCGCCGTGAACCGGAGATCGGAGAACACGGAGACGTCGAGCAGCGGGTGGTCGATGCGCCGTTCCCACACCACGAAGCCGACGAGCAGGGTCGCCGCGAGGGTGAAGGCGAGGAGGCTCGTGGGTGATGTCCATCCGTGCACCGGACCTTCGATGACCGCCCACACCAGCACGGTGATGCCGGCGATCGAGGCTGCGGTGCCGATCGGGTCGAAGCGGGCGATCGCCGTGTCCCGAGAGGTGGGCACGAACCGAGCGACGGCGAGGAGGGTGACGGCGATGATCGGGACGTTGATCATGAGCACCGAACCCCACCAGAAGTGGTCGAGCAGCAGCCCGCCGGTCACCGGTCCAACGGCGACGGCGATCCCTGCGGTCGCCGCCCAGACGGCGATGGCGATCGCCCGCTCTTTGGGTGCCGTAAAGACGTTGACGAGGATGGCCAGGGTCGCCGGGAAGAGGAGGGCGGCGCCGACGCCCATCAGCGCCCGCCAGACGATCAGCTCGCCGGCGCTGTCGGACCAACTGGCGAACGCCGAGAAGACGGCGAACAGGACGAGGCCGACCTGCATCACCCCCTTCCGCCCGAACCGATCGCCGATGCTGCCGGCGGCGATGAGCAGTCCGGCGAAGACGAGCACGTACGAGTCGACGATCCACTGCAGCTGGCTGGTCGAGGCGGACAGCTCTCGGGCGAGGGTGGGCAGGGTGACGTTGATGATCGTGCCGTCGAGGACGACGACGAACACCGAGGCGCAGAGCACGGCGAGGATCAGCCAGCGTGAGTTCGACGGCGTGGTTTCCATGGCGGGCCTCCAGGGGGCTTGGTAACGGCGTGATGACAGTGTTATCACGCCGTGGTAACCTGAGCGACATGACAGATGCCACAGCGGCGGGTCACTACGGTGACGACGCCATGGCCGGTCGCCTCGCCACCCTCGGCCGCACGGACGACACGGGTCGCGCCCTGCTCGCCGCCGCCCACGACCTGCTCGCCGCCGAGGGTCCGACCGCGCTGAGCGTGCGCCGCATCGCCGCCGCCGCCGGCGTCAGCACGATGAACGTGTACTCCCGCTTCGGTGGCAAGGACGGTGTGCTCGACGAGCTGTTCGTCGCCGGCTTCCAGCGGTTGGGCGAGCAGATGGACGCTGCTCCGACGACGAATGACGGACTCGCCGATCTGGCCAGCTGCGGCGCGGCCTACCGGCGCTTCGCGCGGGAGAACGCGACGTACTACTCGCTGATGTTCGACCGGGTGATCCCTGACTACGAGCCGTCGGAGGCGGCGGAGCGGATCGCGCTGGCCACGCTCGGTCACCTCGTGTCGCGCGTCGAGCGGGCGATGGCCACCGGGGCGATCGTGCGGCGCGACCCCTTCCAGGTGGCGATGGCACTGTGGGCCTGCCAGCACGGGATGGTCAGCCTGGAAGCGCGCGCCGCGCACGATGCGACGTTCGAGTGGGACGTGGTGGCTCCGCTGGCCAGCGCAGCGATGGCCCGGGGCTTCGCCGTCGAGGATGGCTGACGCGCAGGCCGTCGAGGTGCGAGTCGTCGCACCGGCCGCCAGTTCCGTCCGGCTCATCGTCTTCACCGACGACCTGCGCGCCGCCGCAGCCGAGGTCGAGCTGGTGCGAACGGGGGAGGACTGGGTGGGAGCGGTGCCGGAGGGCACGGTGTACGGACTCGTCGCCGACGGCGACGATGCCCGCTTCGATCCGTCGAAGGTGCTGCTCGACCCGCGAGCGCTCGACGTCGTCTTCGCCCCGAACCACGATCGGCAAGTCGCGTCGCGCCGCGGCGAGCCGCACGTCGGGCCGCTCGCCGTCGCGACACATCCGCAACCGGCCAGGACGCAGCGCCGTTCGAACCGCCCGCCGGTCGTCTACGAGGCCCACGTTCGTGGGCTGACCATCGATGCCGACGTGCCCAAGGGCGGCACGTACGCAGGGCTCGAGTCGCAGCTGCGGCGCATCGCGGCGCTGGGTTTCAGCGTGCTCGAGCTCATGCCGGTCCACCAGCAGGATCCGAAGGAGGGCAGCTACTTGGGGTACATGCCGCTGGCCGTGGGCGCGGTGCATCGGCAGTGGGCAGCCACGGACGACGCCGGCTCCGAGCTGGCCGACCTGGTCGCCGCCGCCCACGACCACGGCGTGGAGGTGTGGCTGGACGTCGTGTTCAACCACAGCACCGAGGTGGATGCCGCCGGGCCGACGTACAGCCTGCGCGGGCTGGCCGACGGCGCGTACTACCGGCGGCGCGACGACGGTTCGTACATCGAGACGACCGGCTGCGGCAACGACCTCGACGCCGAGTCACCGGCCGCGCAGGACCTCGTGCTGTGGTCGCTCGATCGGCTGGCCGATCTCGGCGTCGACGGGTTCCGCTTCGACCTGGCGGCCGTGCTGGCGCGCAGTCCGGAGCTGATCGATCGCCTGGCCGAGTGGGCGCAGCGGCGTGGCGTGGTGCTCGTCGCCGAGCCGTGGGACGCCGTCGGCACCTACCTGCTTGGTCGGGCGTGGCCCGGCGCCGGATGGATGCAGTGGAACGACCGGTTTCGTGACGATGTCCGGGGGTTCCTGCGGGGCGAGCCGGGGATGGTGCCGGCCCTGCGCCAGCGGTTGCAGGGCAGCCCGGACCTGTTCGACCGACCGATGCACAGCGTCAACTTCGTGACGTGCCACGACGGCCTGACGCTGTGGGACGTGTTCGCCTTTGCCGGGAACCGCACGTGGAACTGCGGATGGGAGGGCGACGACGGAGTGCCGGCCGAGGTGCTCGCGCTGCGCCACCGCCAGCTGCGCAACGCGTGGTGCGTGCTGGCGATGTCGCACGGCGTGCCGATGGTCGCGATGGGCGACGAGCTCGGGCGCACACAGGGCGGCGACGACAATCCGTACGACCAGGACGACGAGACGTCGTGGGTCGACTGGCAGCGGGCCGAGTCGTTCGCCGACCTGACTCGGTTCGTGGGTCTCCTGCGCCGTGCGAGCGCGCCACCCGGAGCTGTCCCGGCCCGACTGGTGGGCGAAGCCGTGCGGTTCGTCGAGCCGGACGCCGACGGTCGCGCCGTGTCGTGGCGGGTCGGCGGGTTGCTCGTCGTCGCCAACGCGTGGTGGGAGCCGATCGACGTCGACGTCAGCGAGCTCGGCGGCGTCGGCCACGGCCCGTGGCGGCGGGTCGTCGACACGTCGTGCCCTCCACCCGACGACATCCTCGATCTGTCGATCGCACCGGTGGTCGGCGGCCGATACCTGATCAACGCGCGGACGACCGTCATCCTCGAACGCCAGTCATCGTTCTGTGTCACGACAAGTGCGTGAGAACGCGAGTTGCGGTGACACAGACGGGTTGGCGCTCGTCGGCGCGGCCGCTGGCACACCTACCGCCCCGACGGCACCGAGATCCTCGCCGCCTGCCGGATCCCGGCCGCCGGTTCCCGGCGGCGGGCGAGCATCCACCAATTGTTCGCTTCGGGGACTTACGGTTTTCCGGCGGACACATCGGCGGGCTCGAGCAAAGGAAAACCTAGTCGTGCGTGAACCTCACAGGCCGGCGCGTCGTCTCCGACGACACGCTCTCCGACTGTCCATACCCGCTGGGGTGCTGATCGCAGTGGCCCCCTTCAGCCAGACGGCCTTCGCCGTCGTCGGCGGCACCGCCGTCGCCGACGCCGCGGATGTCGACGTCACCTCCACCAGCCCGCTGATCACCCTCGCCCTCACCGGTGGAACCGCCGAGGTCGTCGCTCCCGACGCAAATGGGACGAACTCGAGCAGCGCCACCCTCTCCGCATCGGCGGGTGACAGCTCGGCAACGTCCACGTCCGCCTTCGCGGCGGCAATCCGCGATTCGGTGGGCCTTGAGGCCACGTCACAGATCAATGGCACGGCCATCACCCTCCTCGGGCAGGCGGTCGCTTCGGCAGGGGTCATCTCCTCTGCCGTCACGTGTCCGCTCGTCGGCGATCAGACGGCGACTGCCAGCGCCGTCGACGTCGACCTCGGTGACGGGGCGACGACCATCTCCGCCGGAGGGTCGGCGAGCGGGTCGACGGACATCGCTCTCGCGCTGCTCACCGGCACGTTGACGCTCAGCGGGAGCAGCCAGGCGACCACGACGGCGGACTCGGCGTCTGCCATCGGTCTGCTGATCACTGCCTCCTTCACGGGTGATGTCGGCGGGACGGCCGTGACGAACGTCTCGCTCGGCAGCATCGTGCTCGCTGAGACGTCCTGCCAGCGGCCGACCGGGCCTGACGGCGGCGGTGGCACGACAGCTCCGCCGACGACCGACGGCGGCGGTGGCCCCACCACGGCTCCGCCGACGACCGACGGCGGCGGTGGCCCCACCACGGCTCCGCCGACGACCGACGGCGGCGGTGGCCCCACCACGGCTCCGCCGACGACCGACGGCGGCGGTGGCC
>JBPCJW010000201.1:0-3848 GCA_051004915.1 Ilumatobacteraceae bacterium | reverse complement strand
GCCCTGACCCGCTACACGCACGGGTCGCTGCTCGCCGACAAGCAGATGATCCAGGACTGGATCGCCGAGAGCTACGCCGAGCGCCAAGCCGCCCGGCTGCTGACCCTGCACGCGGCGTGGACGATGGACGAGCTGCACGCCGCCGGCAAGCACTACAGCGATGCCCGGGTGGAGATCGGCGTGATCAAGTTCTGGGGCGCCAAGGTCCTGTACAACGTGATCGACCGGGCGATCCAGATCCACGGCAGCCTCGGCTACACGACCGACCTGCCGCTGGAGGGCATGTACCGCGCGGCCAGGGCGGCGCGCATCTACGACGGGCCCGACGAGGTGCACAAGGTGACCGTCGCCCGCCAGGTGCTCAAGCGCTACCGGGCCAGCGACCCGTCGCTCGAGCACGTCCCGACGCGCCGCGTCGCAGCGCTGGAGAAGTTCGCCGACCAGCTCGACGGCCTCTCGCTCAGCCACTGATCCCGCACGGACCGCCCACGAGGCGGTTCTCCGTGGATCTCGCGGCGAAATGTGTCCGTGAAAGCGCTTCCCAGCCGGTCGGTCAGGCGGCGCGGGTGTAGGTGCCGGTGACGTCGGCGTAGGCGATGGCGGTCGAGGCGGCGAAGGCGATCAGCTCGTCGCCGGTGTACCCGTCGGGCAGCTCAGTCTGCTGACCGAGGGCATACAGCGCGAACCGGTACGTGTGCGTCTCGCCCGGTGTCGGTGGGCACGGGCCGCCGTAGCCCGGCGTGCCGAAGCCGGTGACGCCCTCGAACCCGACGGTGATCTGGGCGCCACCGCCGCCGCCCTCGGGCACCTGGCCGGCCGTCGGCGGCAGGCCGGCGACCGCCCAATGGACGAAACCCTGGGCATCGTCGTCGATGACCATCAGCACCAGCTCGACGGTGCCGGCCGGCGGAGCCGTCCACATCAGCAGCGGCGAGCGGTCCTCGCCGTCGCACGTGAAGCGGACGTCGATCGGCGCACCGGTCGACCAGGGCGCCTGCAGGCCGAACGTGCCGGGCAGGGTCGTCGGCGGACCGGTCGGCGGTGTCGGCGTCACCGAGCCGACACCGGCCGATCCGGGAACGCCCGGTGGGGCGACGGTCGATCCGATCCCCGGCACCGTCGTGCCTGCGGCGTCCCCGATCACGTCGAGCGGGAGGCTCGGCAGGACGACCGTGGTGGAGGTGGTGGTCGGGACCGCCGCCCGCTCGGAGGCCGTCGGCTCGCGCAGCTGGCGCCCGTCGCCGGTGTCGCACGCCGCGCCGGCGAGAGCAAGGACGCCCGCCAGTCCGACCGGGATCACGAGTCGTCGCAGCACAGCGGGCGAGCGTAGGGGCACGCCGCGCCGACCAACAGGTCACCCCGCCGCCCGCCGTCACAGCCAGCACACCGCGTTTGTTCGCTGGCGATCGCCCGCCCGACGCCCAGCGCACAAACGCGGCTTGCCCGTAGCCTGGCCGGGGTGTCCGACCGGCCGTCCCACGAACCGCTGGCGTTGCTGTCCGTCCACGCCCACCCCGACGACGAGGCCTCGAAGGGTGCGCCTACGGTGGCCCGCTACCACGCCGACGGCGTCCACACGGTGCTCGTGTGCTGCACCGGCGGCGAAGAGGGCGACCTGCAGAACCCGTCGCTGCGGGAACCGGGCCAACCGTTCCACGGGTTGACCCCCGAGCAGGAGAAGGCCAAGGTCGCCGAGTTGCGTCCTGCGGAACTGGCCGCTTCGGCCGAGGCGATCGGCTTCGACGAGGTGATCATGCTCGGCTACCGCGACTCGGGCATGGCCGACTCGCCGCCGAACGAGCACCCCGACTCGTTCCACCAGGCCGACCTCGACGAGGCCGTCGGGCGACTGGTCGCCGAGATCCGCCGGTCTCGACCGCAGATCGTTCTGACCTACGGCGACGACCAACGCGTGTATCCCCATCCCGACCACCTGCGGGTCCACGACATCTCCGTGCTCGCCTTCGAGCGGGCCGGCGATCCCGACTGGTACCCCGAGCTCGGCGAGCCGTCCCAGCCGTCGAAGCTGTACTACTCGGCCTGGTCGCGGCGCAGGATGGTCGCCATCCACGAGGCGTTACTGGCGCGGGACGGGAAGTCACCGTTCGAGGAGTCGTGGTTCGAGCGCCCGGACAACGACCACCGGATCACGACGCGCGTCGAGGTCGGCGAGTTCCAACAGGCCCGATCGGTCGCGCTGCGAGCACACGCCACGCAGGTCGACCCGAACGAGGGCTGGTGGTTCGCCCTGGCCGACGACGAGCTGACCGATCTGTACCCATGGGAGGACTGGATCCTCGCCCGCTCGTTGGTCGGCCCGATCCCGACGGACGATTCCGAGCGCGACCTGTTCGCCGGTGTGCGGGCGTCGGTCGGCAGCCAGCCGTGAGCGCGCTGGCCACCGCACCGTGCGCGAGCGAGTCTTCGACCGAGTGAACCGGCAGCACGGTCTTCTCGCTCATGGCCGAGTACCTGTTGCGCTCCTTCCCGGCGTCACTGCCGACGGTGGGGTTTTGACATGACGGTCCAGTACCGCGTCGTCGTCGGCAAGAAGGACGAGCGGGTGGAGGGTCCCGACGACGCCGATGTCGTGATCACCGTTGCGTTGCCCGAAGTGCAAGCGGACGGCTTTGACCCCGCTGTGGCGTTCATGCAGGGCAAGCTGAAGTCGACGGGGTCCACGGGCGAGCTGTTCCGCTTGCTGCGCGGCGGCGACGTGGCCCACGCGCTCAGCCAGCTCGCATCGCATCCCTGAGCTCGGCGTAGCCGATCAGCACGGCGCCGACTTCGGCCAGGAGCATCGGCACCTTCGGGTCGTCGACGACGAGATCGAGGTCGTCCACCCAGCCGGCCGCCGCTGACGGCGCGATGGCACGCAGCTCGGGCGTGTCGATCGCCGGCTGCACGTGGATCTCGGTGACGCCCGGCTCGAGGTCGCGCACCGCGGCGTACATGCGGTCCCGGCTGCCGGCGCGCCAGTCGTGGTCGAAGTGGTCGGGGAAGACGACGCCCTCCTCGGCGGCCAAGCGGCGGAAGGGGAAGCCGGCCTGGTCCGCCGAGATCGACGACGGCAGGCGGATCGGCAGCGCGAACTCGACGGCCATGTCGAGGTACACGTCGAAGAACTCCGGGCGCAGCGTGATCGTGCTGAGGTGCGGCGCGAGGTGGGTGACGTCGATGCCCCACGCCAATGCCCGCTCGATCTGCGCTCTGACCTCACGGCGGACCTCGTCCGGGTCGGCGTGCTCCCACAGGTCGTCGATCGATCGCGGGAACCCACCGTCGCCGTCGAGGAGTGACGGCGCCTGCGTCAACGGTCCCCAGCGGTAGTCCGGGTGCTCGGCGTTCAAGGTGATGTGCACGCCGATGTCGTCGCCGGCTTCGTAGGCCGCGGCGGCGTGACGAGCCCACGGCGCCGGGACCATCAACGAGGCGCACGTCGCGGCGCCCTCGCTCATCGCCCGCTGGACCCCGATGTTCGCCGCATGGCACAGCCCGAGGTCGTCGCAGGAGATGATGACGAGCTTGGCCTCGGGGGAGTGGCCGAGGCGTTCGACGAGCGACGGACCGGCATCCGGTGCGGGGTCGGCCACGGGCGCGACGCTATCCGCCGCACGCCGCCCACAGGCCCAGCGCATCGGCCTCGGCGGCTGTGGCAGCGGCGACGAGGCGGCCGGCGAGCGCGCCGTTCGGCTCGATGATCAGCGGCGTGGCGTACCCCTGGCGGACGATCGCCTCGTTGACCATCGAACCGTCGTCGACCAGGTAGATGTAGGCGAGCAGGCGCCCGTAGTCGTCACGACCGACGACGTCGCGCTCCAGTCGCACCGCCGTCCCCTCCGGGAGCA
>JBPCJW010000200.1:0-11313 GCA_051004915.1 Ilumatobacteraceae bacterium | reverse complement strand
GGCCAGTTCCTCGGCGATGACGACCGAGCGGTGGCGGCCGCCGGTGCAGCCGATCGCCACCGTCAGGTAGCTGCGACCCTCTGCCTGGTACGCCGGCAGCACCGTCCGCAGCAGGTCTTCGAGCCGCTCGAGGAACGCCACCGACTCGGGTCGGGCGAGCACGAACTCGCGCACGACAGGATCGTGACCGGTGAGCGGTCGCAGCGTCTCCTCCCAGTGCGGGTTGGGCAGGAACCGGACGTCCATCACGATGTCGGCGTCGAGCGGCAACCCGTGCTTGAACCCGAAGCTCTCGACTGCCAGCTGCAGCTGCGAGGTGGACGCCTCGTCGAACGCCGCGACCAGCCGGCGCTTGAGCTGGTGGACGTTGAGCGCCGAGGTGTCGATCACGAGGTCGGCCGCATCACGCGTGCGCTCGAGCAGGTCGCGCTCCACGTCGATCGACTCGACGAGCCCATCGGCCTCCGCCGCCAATGGGTGCTTGCGGCGCGTCGCGTCGTAGCGACGCACCAGCTCGGACGTCGACGCATCGAGGAACAGCACCGTCACCCGGTGTCCGGCCGTGCGCAGCGCGGCGACGTTGTCCAGCACTGCGCCGTAGTCCCGCCCGGCGACCAGCGCCAGCCGGTCGATGTCGCTGCCCGGCATCGACGCCAGTTCGACGACCTTCTCCACCAGTGACGTCGGCAGGTTGTCGACGACGTACCACCCGAGGTCCTCCAACACGTCCGCGGCAGCCGACCGACCGGCACCAGACATGCCGGTGATGAGGACGATCTCGGCCACCGCGATCAACGCTAGCCAGCGCCCCTCCCCCAGCTCCGGGACTTCCGCCCGGTCCGGTCCGGGTGAGGTGAGCGATCGGGGCGACAGTCGCGCTCACCGCTCGGGCGCGCGAACCGGTGATCGTCGCGTTTGTTCGCTGGGCGTCGTGGGGGCGCGCGCTGGCGAACAAACGCGGATGCGGAGGTCAGACTCCCAGCTCACCGTTGCGGAAGGCGTCGACGAAGCGGCGGTGGTCGTCGCGAACCGCGCCGGCGTAAGCGCCGCCGACCTCGGCGATCCAGTCGCCGAACTCCTGCTGGCGGTCCTCCAACACGGCGGCCAACGCAACCTCCGTCTCGAAGTCGACGAGGTCCTCTTCGCTGGTCGCGTCCGAGACGCAGTGGATCTTGGCCGTGGCGTGACCGAGGTGAACCACGAGCGGCTCGATCTCGTCCACCTCGTCGACCGTCTCCCAGTCGAGATCCTCCTCGTACGGCGACAGCTCCTGCACGACCTGGCCCACGCCGTCCAGCTCACACCAGCCAAGCCACGGGTCGGCATTGGCCTGCAGTGCGAACTGCGAGACCGCGGTGCGGTGGCCCTGGTGGTGGAAGTACGCCTCGGCCGCCTCGTCCCGGACGACGCGCGACAGTGCCGGCACGTTGCCCTGCTTCATCGACAGGACCACGTCGTTCTCCAGCGCTTGCGTCCGCCCTTCGACGAGGAGGTTGTAGGCCGGCAGCCCGGCCGACCCGATCCCGAAGCCGGTGCGCCCGACGACGTCCTTCACGTCGTAGGAGATGCTCTGCTGGCGGCGCGCCTCGGGGATCGTCTGCAGGTACTCCTGGTACGAAGCCAGCACCAGCTTGCGCTCGTCGTCGTCGAGGTGACGGATCCCGTCGCCGGCGAGGAACCGGCGGTCCTCACCGTCGACCTCGGTGAGCTGCCCGAGCAGCTCGAATCGGCTGCGCAGCCGCGCCGCCGTCAGCGCGTCGTGCACCGCGCCCTCGGTGTTGTCGAGGGTGAGGCGGAACTCGTCGTCGTGCTCGCCCGCGGCAAACGCGACGACTTGCTCGGCGTACGCCGAGGCCAAGGATCGCTGCAGCTGCTCAATGGCGCCGTCGGACAGGGCCTTCTCGAAGCCGAGCACGCCGATGCTCGCCGCCAGCCGCAGCAGGTCCCAGGTGAAGTGGCCGAGGTACGCCTCGTCGAAGTCGTTGACGTCGAACAGCAGGATGCCCTCGGCGTCGACGTAGGTGCCGAAGTTGGCGGCGTGGAGGTCGCCCTGGATCCACACCCGACCCGTCCGTTCGTCGGCCCACGGATCGTCCAGCTCGACGACGTCGGAGTAGAAGAGGCAGGCCGACCCGCGGTAGAAGGCGAACGGCGACACGGCCATCTTGCGGAACTTGCGCCGCACGGCCACCTCGTCCGCGTCGACCAGCGCGCCGAACCCCTCGGCGAACACCTTCACGATCTGCTCGCGCCGACGGTCGTCGTCGGCGACCAAGTCGTCGACGCGCTGGTGGGCGGCTGCGCCGCCGGATCGGGCTGCCGGCCGATGTACGCCTTCGCTGCGCGACGACCGGTCGGGAACCGTCATGCGAGCATCTTCTCAGTTCGCAGGCTCAGCCAGACGCAGCCTCGAGCTGAGCGAGTGGCGGGCCGAGGATCTCGGCACCGTGGCGGTCAGCGGCCGCCGCCATCTGCGCGAAGTCGGGCGGGCCGCCGGTCTGAAACAGCGGGGCCAGCTCGGCGTACAGGTGGTGGAACCCACCGGGACAGTTGATTCCGACGATCTGCGCCTCGCCATCGCCGATCGCCATGAAGGTGTGCGGCACATCCGGTGGCGTGAACAGCAAGTCGCCCGCCGCCAGCTCGTAGGTGTCGCCGCCGACACGAGCACGCAATCGTCCCTCGACGACCACCTCCCACGTCATCCACGGGTGGCGATGCAAAGGCGGTCCGTCCCCCGGCGCCAAACGCTCGACGTAGACGTCCGGCGAGATGTTATCGCCGAGCGCGAGGAACCTCATCACGTCCGTCGGTGCCGTGGTGAACGTGAGGGCGTCATCTCGCCTGGTCACGATCGGTGTGTTCATCGCGCATCCCTTCCGCTCGTGTTCCTGACCGAAACCGTACAGTACAGTACAGCTGCAGCCTAGTCAAACGAAACGGTACAGTTTCGCTCGTGGACCGCAGGACGCACTACCTCGGATGTGCGCTCGAACTGTTCAGCGCCCATGGCTATCACGGCGTGAGCATGGACCAGCTCGTGGCCGCCGCCGGCGGATCCAAGGCCACGCTGTATCGTTACTTCGCCTCCAAGGAGGAACTGTTCGCCGCGATCATCGACGACCTCACGACGAGGACCGTCGCGGAGCGATCGTCCGCCGAGCTCGCCGGGCTGAGCCTTGAGGAGGGCCTGCGGGCGATCGGCCACGCCACCGCCCGAGCTGCCCTCGGCGAACAGGCGACGGTGCTGTTCCGCCTCGCAGTCGGCGAGTACGAGCGGTTCCCCGAGCTGGCCCGCACCATGTTCGAGCAGGGTCCGGCAGTCAGCTACGCCCGCCTGCGCGACCTCCTCGCCCACCGAGTCGCCGCCGGTGAGATCGAGATCGACGACCTCCAGATCGCTGCCGAGCAGTTCCTCGGCGGCATCGTCGGCCACCAGCAGCTGCGCCGAGCGCTCGGTCAGGATCCCCCCGACAGCAGCGCGATCAGCGCCCGCGTCGAAGCCGCGATCAGGACGTTTCTCGCCGCCCACCGCCCAACCTGACCGCAACGACGAGTCGCCTGACTTGGCTACCGTGCGGTGATGCGCTCCGGTTTGCGCCTCGTCGCCACGCTGCTCTCCGCGCTGTGGGTCGCGGCATGCGGGTCGGACGAGGGTAGCGACGGCGATGCCAAGGGTGCGCCGACCGCGAGCGTCGAGACGACCGCCGGCGACAGTGCCGAGCCGACCGAGTGCCTGCCAGCGGGTGGCGACATGTCGACGACCATCAAGTTGACGGTCGACGATCCGCGCGACGGTTTCGGATCGGTCGGTTCGCGAACGCCGAGCGATCTCCCCGCTGGCACGATCCTCGTCGAGCTCGAGTCGAGTGCGGAGAACACCGAGCCGCTCGACGTCCCGCTGCTGATGGGCGACGCTGAGGTCTTTCGCTTCGTCGCTGTCGAACCGGGCACGACGTGCGGCGTGCAGCTCGACCTGGCTGCCGGCAGCTACCGGGTCGTGGTCGGCGAGAACGACGCCGAGTTCGCGATCGGCGAATGAGCTTCGTCAGCGGATGATCTTCTCGGCCCGCAGGTAGAGCAGCCGAGGGACGGACGCCGCCAGCAGGTACTCCGGCGCCAGGGCGAGGAACCCGGGCGGCGGCGCCGGCTCGACCATCCGCGTCACCAGCAGTCCGTTGGAAGCCAGCGCGTTGACGTAGCGCGACAGTGGACGGTGGACGAAGCGGATGTGCACACCGGGCTCGACCTCCTCGATCGTCACCGCTTCCGGGAGGTACGGCCCCACGCGCCAGTACTGCTCGGGCGGGTCGAGGATCTGGTCGTCGATCCAGCCGCTGTCGGGTGTCTGGATCAGGGGGTGGTTGAGGAAGAAGCAGATCCGGCCGCCTGGCCCGAGCACGCGAGCGACCTCGGCGATCGCCTCGTCGACGGCGTCGATGTGCTCGAAGACGAGGCAGGCGACGACGGCGTCGAACGAGGCGTCACGGAACGGCAGCCGGTCGGCGAGGCCACGCACGAACCCGGTGGCACCGGCCCGCCGGGCAGCGACGGTCAGCTGGTTCCACGTCGGGTCGATGCCGACGGAGAGCTCGACGCCGGCCAACGCAGCGGCCACTCGAGTCAACTGACCTTCCCCGCACCCGACGTCGAGCACCCGCCGACACCCGTCCAGCTCGGCGGCCGCGAGTGGCAGGATCTGTTCGGCGTACTCCGGGTCAGCTCCGTCGGTGAAGCCCTCGATCCACCACGCCGCGTGGTCCTCCCAGGTCGACTCGGTCACCATCAGCCGGTCGGGGGGGTTCCAGCCCGGACGGGGTACGGCAAACCCTCGGGTGACGTGAAACCCTCGGATCCGGTCTCGGGATGGAGCTTGGCGTGGAGGGCTGCGGCGACCTGGTCGGGCAGCCACGAGAGCGACGAGAGCTCGTCGAGGGAGGCCTGCTTGATCGCGTTGAGGCCGCCGAGCTCTTTGTTCAGGCGCTTGCGGCGGGTCTCGCCGAGGCCGGGGACCCCGTCGAGCACGCTGGTCGTCATCCGCTTGCTGCGTCGCTCGCCGTGGAACGTGTTGGCGAACCGATGGGCCTCGTCGCGGATCCGCTGCAGCATGAACAACGCCTCGCTCCCCCGCGGGATCGCCACCGGCTCGGCCCGCCCCGGCACGAAGACCTCTTCGAACCGCTTGGCCAGCCCGGCCACCGGGATCTCGTGCTCCAGGCCGAGCTGGCGCACGACCCGCTCGGCGACGCCGAGCTGACCCTTGCCGCCGTCGACGACGAGCAGCTGCGGCGGGTACGAGAACTTGCCGCCCCGCTCGGCCACCGGACGCGCCTGATCGGCGAGGTACGCCGTCAGCCGACGGGTAAGCACCTCCTCCATCGCCGCGTAGTCGTCGTTGCCGGGGACGTGGACCTTGAACCGCCGGTACTCGCGCTTGTTCGGCAGCCCGTCCTCTAACACCACCATCGAGCCGACGTAGTCGGTGCCCTGCAGGTGGGCCATGTCGTAGCACTCGATGCGCAGCGGCGCCTCGGGCAGGCCGAGATGCTCCTGCAGCTCCGTCAATGCCCGGCTGCGGGTGTTGTGGTCGCTCGCCCGGCGCAGGCGATGGCGGGTGAACTCCTCCTCCGCGTTGCGCGTGACCGTCTGTAACAGCGAGCGCTTCTCCCCACGCTGCGGCACCCGGATCTGCACCCGTGACCCACGCTGCAGGCAGAGCCATTCCTCGTAGGTCTCGACGTCGTCCGGCTCGACCGGCACCAGCACCTGCTTCGGGATGCCCTGCGGTGGGTCCTCGCCGTACATCTGCTCGAGGATGCGGTCGATCAACCCGCCCGGCGTCAACGCCTCGACCTTGTCCAGCACGAATCCCTTGCGCCCGACGACCCTTCCGCGACGCACGTAGAACACCTGCACCGACGCCTCCAGCTCGTCCTGCGCCAGGCCGATCACGTCGAGGTCCTCGTGGCGGTCGGCGACCATCTGCTGGCGCTCGATCGCCCGGCGCACCGTGTTCAACCGGTCGCGCAGCCGGGCGGCTCGCTCGAACTCCAGCGTCGATGCTGCGTCGCGCATCTCGGCGTCGAGGCGCTTGAGGATCGGCTCGGTGTCGCCGTCGAGGAAGTCACACAGCTCGACGACGAGCTGGCGGTACGACATCTCCTCGATCTCCCCGACGCAGGGCCCGCTGCACTTCTCGATGTGGAACAGCAGACACGGCCGGCCGAGGCGCTCGTGCTGGCGGAACTTGGACGGACTGCAGGTGCGGATGGGGAACGAGCGCAGCAGCTCGTCCAACGTGTCTCGAATGGCGTAGGCGTGGGCGTATGGCCCGAAGTAGCGGGTGCCCTTGCGCTTGCGGCCGCGCATCACCAACGCGCGCGGCCACTGCTCGTCGACCGTGACGGCGAGGAACGGGTAGCTCTTGTCGTCGCGCAGCCGGACGTTGAAGCGCGGCTGGTGCTCCTTGATCAACGAGAACTCGAGCATCAGCGCCTCGACCTCGTTGCGCACCGTCGTCCACTCGACGGACTCGGCGGCGGCGACCATCTGCGCCGTGCGCGGGTGCAGTGAACGCGGGTCCGAAAAGTAGTTGGACAGCCGCTGGCGCAGGCTCGACGCCTTGCCCACATAGATCACGCGGCCCTGCGCATCCTTGAACTGGTACGAGCCGGGCGCCTCAGGGATGGTCCCGGCCGCCGGCCGCTTCACCACGCCGGCGTCACCATGTGCTCGTTCAGGAGCGGTCGGCGTCGACGCTGCACCATCGAGGTTCGAGGATACGGTTGCGTCTCGTGGCCGGCCGCTTCTCGTTCTCCGTCCCGGAGCGCCGCAACGCCGGCGATCCGTGGTTCCGGATCGGCACGCTCGACGTCGGCACGACGATCCTCGTCATCCTGCTGTGCGTCGCCAGCATGCTGCTGTGGGCCGTCGACGCGGCGACCTGGCTGAACCTCGCGCTGCTCCCCGAGGAAGTGCGCAGCGGTCAAGTGTGGCGCGTCCTGACGTGGCCGCTGGCCAACCAGCCGGGCATCTGGGAGGTCTTCACCCTTGCCATCTTCTGGTACTTCGGACGCGAGATCGAGGGCATGCTCGGGCGCGCCCGGTTCGCCGTGCTGCTGCTCCTCCTCGCCATCGTGCCGGGCATCGTCGGCGTCCTGCTCAACATCCCGGAGGCCGGACTCGCCCCGGTCGAGCTCGGCGTCTTCCTGATCTTCATCGCCGAGTACCCGTTCGCCCGGTTCTTCTTCGGCATCCCGGCGTGGGCGATCGGTGCTGTGATCGTCGGGATCCAGGTGCTGCAGTACCTCGGGTATCGGGAGACGGAACGCATCCTGCTGCTCTTCGTCGGCATCGCCACTGCGGGGCTCGTTGCCCGCAGCTTCGGGCTGGCGGCGAGCGTGCCCTGGATCCCCAAGATCCCCCTGCCAGGCGGGGGTGGTGGCGGTCGGCAGCGCCGGCGCCGGTTGCCGAAGGGTCGAGGGTCCGGCGGTGGTGGCCGAGTGGTCAACGGGCCGTGGACTGCTCCCCCGCGCGGGGCGGCACTGCCCCAGCCGCCCGGTCCGGCCGCGATCGATGGTGACCAGGTCGAGCTCGATGCGCTGCTGGACAAGATCTCCGAGCGCGGCATGGAAGGCCTGAGCAGCGAGGAGAAGCGTCGCCTCAACGACCTCTCCAAGCGGATGCGCAAGCACTGATCCGTTCTGTCCGCCGCGACCTGCCGTTGTGAGTCGATCGCTCCGGACAGTTTCCCTTCGTCCAAGACCCGGGCGCACAATGGGCGCCATGAGCACAGCGTTCGATCTGGCGACGGTTCCCATCCACCTCGGTCGTGGTCCGACTGCCACGCCAGTCGAGAGCTTCTCCTGGACGCCCGAGGCGCTCGCCGCCTACGAGGCCCGGTTCGCCGCCGACGGTGCCGACGGGCGCCTGGTGGTCTTGATGGAGCAGGGAGCCGACTGGCCGACCTGGGAGCGCCATCCGGCCGGCGAGGAGGTCGTCGTGCTGCTGTCCGGGCGGGCTGATCTCGTGCAGTGGATCGACGGACGTGAGCACCTGGTGGCGATGCAGGCCGGCCAGGCGATCGTCAACCCGGCCGGTGTCTGGCACACGGCGAAGGTGCACGAACCCGGTCAGGCGCTCTTCATCACGCCCGGCAGCGGCACGGAGAACGTCGCCCTCGCCGACTTCCACCCCGGCTGAACCAGCGTCTCGTGCGCCGCAGATCAAGCGGGTGAGTCGATCGCTCCGAACGGTTGGGCGTTACGCCAGCAGCTCCCGCAGGTAGCGGCCGGTGTGGCTGTGCTCGACGGTGGCGACGTGCTCGGGTGGGCCCTCGGCGACGAGGGTGCCGCCGCCGCTGCCGCCCTCCGGCCCGAGGTCGATGATCCAGTCGGCGGTCTTGATGACGTCGAGGTTGTGCTCGATGACGAGCACCGTGTTGCCCTGGTCGACGAGGCGCGACAGCACGACCAGCAGGCGCCGCACGTCGTCGAAATGCAGGCCGGTCGTCGGCTCGTCGAGCAGGTAGATCGTGTGCCCCGTCTGCCGTTTGGCCAGCTCGGTGGCCAGCTTGACGCGCTGCGCCTCGCCGCCCGACAGCGTCGGCGCCGGCTGCCCGAGGCGGACGTAGCCGAGCCCGACGTCCACGAGGGTCTCCATGTACCGGGAGATCGACGGCTGGTTGGCGAAGAACTGCACCGCCTCGGCGACCGGCATGTCGAGCACGTCGGCGATGTTCTTGCCCTTGAACTCGATGTCCAGCGTGTCCCGGTTGTAGCGGGCGCCCTTGCACACCTCGCACGGCACGTAGACGTCCGGCAGGAAGTGCATCTCGATCTTGATCGTGCCGTCGCCGGCGCACGCCTCGCAGCGCCCGCCCTTCACGTTGAAGCTGAACCGGCCGGGCATGTAGCCGCGCACCTTGGCCTCGTTGGTCGACGCGAACAGCTTGCGGATGCTGTCGAAGACGCCGGTGTAGGTCGCCGGGTTGGAGCGCGGTGTCCGCCCGATCGGCGACTGGTCCATGTCGATGACCTTGTCCAGTTGCTCGATGCCCGTGATCCGCCGGTGGCGACCGGCCGGCAGCTTCGACTTGTAGATGCGCTGCATTAGGACCGGCAGCAGGATGTCGCGCACCAGCGTCGACTTGCCCGAACCCGACACACCGGTGATGGTGACGAAGTTGCCGAGCGGGATCTCGACGTCGAGGTCGTTGAGGTTGTGCTCGCGGGCCCCCTGCACCACGAGTTGGGCCAGCGGGTTGCGCGGCCGGCGCCGGGCGGGGACCGGGATCGAGCGGCGGCCGGAGAGGTACTGGCCGGTCAGCGATTCCTTGACCTTCATCAGTCCGCTGACGGGGCCGCTGTACACGACGGCGCCGCCGTGCTCGCCGGCGCCGGGGCCGATGTCGACGATCCAGTCAGACTCGCGGATCGTCTCCTCGTCGTGCTCGACGACGATCACGGTGTTGCCGAGGTCGCGCAGCCGGGTCAGCGTGTCGATCAGCCGCCGGTTGTCACGCTGGTGGAGGCCGATCGATGGCTCGTCGAGCACGTAGAGCGTGCCGACCAGGCCGGAGCCGATCTGACTGGCCAGGCGGATGCGCTGCGCCTCGCCGCCGGCCAACGTGGCAGCCGACCGGGACAGTGACAGGTAGTCCAGCCCGACGTCGAGGAGGAAGCCGAGACGGGCGTTGATCTCCTTCGTCACCCGCTCGGCGATCAGCCGATCGCGCTCGCTCAGCTCGAGCCCGGCGAGGAACTTGGCTGACTCGCCGATCGACATCAGGCTGACCTCGGCGATGCTGCGGTCGTTGATGGTGACGGCCAGTGACTCGGGTTTGAGGCGGGCGCCACCGCACGCCGAGCACGGCACCTCGCGCATGTAGCCCTCGTACTGCTCCCTCGACCAGTCGCTGTCCGAGCCCTCGTGGCGCCGTTTGATCCACGGGATGACGCCCTCGTAAGCCGTCGTGTACTGGCGGGCGCGGCCGTAGCGGTTCTTGTACTTGACCGTCAGGTTGCCCGCAGTGCCCTGGAGGATGACCTTCTGCTGCTTGGCCGTGAGCGTCGACCACGCGGCGTCCTGGTTGATGCCGCTGTCGGCGGCGACGGCGTCGAGCATGCGCGTGAAGTACTGCGTGTTGGCAGTGCGCCAGGGCGCGATCGCCCCGCCGTTGAGGGACAGATCGGGGTCGGGGATGACCAGTTCGGGGTCGATCTCATGGGTGGTCCCCAAGCCGTCGCACGTGGCGCACGCGCCGTACGGCGAGTTGAACGAAAAGTTCCTCGGCGCCGGCTCCTCGAAGCTGCGCCCGTCCGTCGGGCAGACCAGGTGCTGCGAAAAGGTCAGCGTCTCCGACTCCGCGACGCCCGGGCTCGCTGCGCTCGCCTCCGAGCTCGCCAGCTCGCCCGACCTCGAGTCGTTCGACCGGCTCACGAGCTCCACCTCGGCCACGCCGTCAGCCAGCTTGAGGGCGGTCTCCAATGAATCGGTCAGCCGGCGCTCGATGCCCTCGCGTTGCACGAGGCGGTCGACGACGACCTCGATCTTGTGCTGCTCGTAGCGGGCCAGGCGCTCGTCGCGCTTCAAGAACTCGTCGATGTCGACGACTTCGCCGTCGATGCGGGCCCGCACATAGCCCTGCGCCGACAGGTCCTCGAGCAGCGTGTCGTACTCGCCCTTGCGGCCACGCACGACGGGCGCCAGCACCTGGAACCGGGTGCCCTCCGGCAGCAGTAGCACTCGGTCGACGATCTGCTGGGGGGTTTGCCGTTCCAGTCGCGTGCCGTGGTCGGGGCAGTGCTGGACGCCGATGCGGGCGTAGAGCAGGCGGAGGTAGTCGTAGACCTCGGTGATCGTGCCGACGGTCGAGCGGGGGTTGCGGCCGGCCGACTTCTGGTCGATCGAGATGGCCGGCGACAGACCCTCGATGATGTCGACGTCGGGCTTGTCCATCTGCCCGAGGAACTGGCGGGCGTACGACGACAGCGACTCGACGTAGCGCCGCTGCCCCTCGGCGTAGATCGTGTCGAAGGCAAGGCTGGACTTGCCGGAGCCGGACAGCCCGGTGAAGACGATCAGCCGGTCACGCGGCAGCTCGACGTTGATGTTCTTGAGGTTGTGCTCGCGGGCGCCTCGGACCGTGATCGTCGGCGCGCTGTCGACGGCTCGGCGGGGCATCGGGGCTCAACCTAGCGAGAAACGACATCGGTGGCATTCCGGACGCCAGCAACCGTCGAACTGGGCGGGGGGGGGGGGGGGGGGGGGGGGGGGGGGGGCGCGGAGCACACGAAGCGGGGGGCGGAGGAG
>JBPCJW010000199.1:0-8047 GCA_051004915.1 Ilumatobacteraceae bacterium | reverse complement strand
CGGCAAGTCGGCGCCGCGACCGGGCCGCAAGATGGGCCACATCACCGTCCTCGCCGACGCCCCCCACTCAGCCGCCGCCCACGCCCTCGCACTGCGCGAAGGAACCTGACGCCAGCGACCGGAGCGAACCACGTGGCAGCCAGTTCCCGAGCGTTCGTGCTGCAATGAGGGTGGATGGTCAGACCGGCCTTGCCCGGTCCGGCGAGCGGAGCGAGCCATTCAGGAGTTAGACGCTCGTCCCGATCAGTTGGCCGATGCCGTAGGTCACGGCGCAGGCGACGAGCACGATCAGCACCTGGCGCAGGGCGCCGCGGGCGACTGAGCGGGAGGCGGAGCGGCCGATCAGCGCGCCGACGCCGGCCGCCGCCAACACGGCAATGACCATCGACAGGACGGTCGGGGCCGTGCCGGAGACGTCGAACAGCCACGGCACCACGGGCAGCAGCGCGCCGAACAGGAAGCAGACGAGCGACGAGACGGCCGCCGTCATCGGCGACGCCAGCTTGCCGGGGTCGACGCCGAGCTCGGCCCTGGCGTGCACGGCGAGCGCCTCGGCGGGGCGGCGCATCACGTCCGCAGCGGCGAGGCGAGCCCGGTCGGGTTCCATGCCGTCGGCCTCGTACATCGCAGCCAGCTCGTCCGTCTCCGGCCCCGGGTTGATCGCCAGTTCGCGCCGTTCGATCGTCAGCTCGCGTTCGATCAGCTCGTTCTGCGCCGAGACGCTGACCCATTCACCGGCGGCCATGCTGATCCCGCCGGCCACCGCACCCGCCAGCCCAGCCAGCCGCACGATCGCCGACCCGGCGCCGCCGCCGGCGAAGCCGAGGATCAGCGACACGTTGGAGACGAGACCGTCGCTGACGCCGAAGACCGCCGCCCGTGCCGCACCCCCGGCGACGGACCGGTGCCCGTGGTGGGCCTCGTCCCGACGTTGCACCGCGACCAGGCTAGGACCTGCCGGTCACCCACTACAGTCCGCGCCGAGCACCGACAAGGGAGTCGGATCGGAGGTCGTGATGCAGCTGCGGGGGCGGTCGACGAGCGACGGCGTGGCCGAAGCACTCGGCCGGCTGCGTGAGCTGGCCGGTCTGCGCCAGCCCGACGACCCGCTCCTCGTCGAGTTCCTGCCCCGCTACTACAGCGACCTGCCGGAGGATGATGTCGACGAGCGCAAGCTCGACGACCTTTACGCCGTGGCCGTGGCCCACCTCGCCCTTGGTCGCGTGCGGGCGCCTGGCCATCACGTCGTACGCGTGCTGTCGCCGGACCGCGGGCGCGATGGCTGGCACTCGCCACACTCCGTCGTGCTCGTCGTCACCGACGACATGCCGTTCCTCGTCGACACCATCCGCATGGTTCTCGACCAGCACGGCCTCGGGATCCACCTGCTCGTCCACCCGATGTTGACCGTCGAGCGTGACGCCGACCACCGCATGACCGGCCTGGACGGCGAGGGACGGGTCGAGGCGTGGACGCAGATCGAGATCGACCGAATCGACGACGAAACCGCAGGTGCGGTCGAGGCCGACATCGTCGAAGCCATCGAGCTCGTTCGACGGGCCGTCTCCGACTTCGACGCGATGCGCAACCGCATGCTGGCGCTGTCTGACGCCGATCCGATCGTGTCCTGGCTGGCCGCCGGAAACTTCGTGTTCCTCGGTTCGGCCGAGTTCGACCGCCGGCCCGACGGCCACCTCGTCGTGCGAGCCGGGAGCGAGTTGGGGTTGGCCCTCGATGATCCGCGCCTCGCCACCCCGCGCCAGATGGCCGGCGATCGCGCCGTCGTCATCGCCAGGACCGAAGATCGCTCACGGGTCTTCCGCGACGAGCGCCAGACCGTCGTCGCCGTGCGAGATCCCGCAGCCGCGTCGGGAGTCGAGACGCGGTTCGTCGGACTGCTCGCGACCAACGCCTACCGGATCAGCGTCGCCGACATCCCAGGGTTCGGGCCGGCCGCGTTCGAGGCGCTCGCGCTGACCGACGTACGGATGCACTCCCATCTCGGGCGAGCGACGCGCACCGTCCTCGAGAACCTGCCCCGCAACCTCGTCTTCGAGCAGCAACCTGCAGCCCTCGCCGAACTGGTCTCCGACATCGTCGGGTTGCAGGAGCGCCAGCTGGTGCGCGTGTTCGAGGTGCCCGACCCGGTGGGGCCATGGGTCACCGTCCTCGTCTACCTCCCGCGCAGCAGGTTCACCGCCGAGTTGCCCGAGCGCATCGCCGACGTCGTTGCCGAGGTCTACGGCTCGTCGGAGCGGGCCTTCGAATCATTCGTCGCGGCCAGCTCGCTGGCCCGGATCGCGGTCTCGGTGCGCCGACCCGACGCCGCCAGCGTGGCGGATCCCGAGGCCCTCGAACGGGTCATCGACGATCTCTCCACGTCGTGGGCCGATCGCCTGCGCGAGGCACTGGTCGGCGAGGTCGGCGAGGCGCCGGGTCGACGCCTGTTCGATCGCATCGGCTCGCACGCGCCGGCCGCCTATCGCGCCGCCGTGTCACCGGATCGAGCCACCGGCGACGTCCGGCGCGTCGGCGCCCTGCTCGAGGGCGACGACGAGATGGCTACGGCCGTCACCCGCGACGTCGACGCCCCGGAGCGCGAGTGGCGCTTCCGCATCTTCCGCCGGACGACGCCGGCCTCGCTGTCGGAGCTGCTGCCCCTCCTCGACCACCTCGGGCTGGAAGCGTTGGACGAGCAGTCCTACCGCTTCCACGCCGGGCAGGAGCTGGTGTACCTCTACGACATCGGTGTCCGTGTGCCGGCCGGCATCGGCCTGGACGCGGTCGACGCCAACCGGTGGGCGGACCTGCAAGCGGGCTTCGAGGCGCTCGTCGCCGGCGAAGTGGAGAGCGACAGCTTCAACCGGCTCGTGCTGGCCGCCGGTCTGACGGTGCGCGAGGTCGCCGTCCTGCGCGGGTACGGCAAGTACCTGCGCCAGATCGGGTTCGCCTTCAGCCAGGCCTACATCGAGTCGACAATGCAGTCGCACCCGCAGATCGTCGCTGATCTCATCACCCTGTTCCACGCCCGGTTCGACCCGCAGAGCCCGTCAGGTGTGGCCCGTGAGGCGGCCGAGACCGTCATCCGCGATCGGTTGGCGGTCGCGCTCGACGCCATCCCGAGCCTCGACGACGATCGCATCTGCCGGATGTTCCTCACGTTGATCGGCGCGACCGTGCGCACGAACTACTACCGCCACCGGCCAGCCATCGCCTGCAAGCTCGACCCTCGCCGGATCCCCGAGCTCCCGTTGCCTCGGCCGCTCCACGAGATCTGGATGTGCGGTCCTCGGGTCGAGGGCGTGCACCTGCGGGGCGGCTCGATCGCTCGCGGCGGGTTGCGCTGGAGCGACCGGCGGGAGGACTTCCGCACCGAGGTGCTCGGGTTGATGAAGGCGCAGATGGTCAAGAACGCGGTGATCGTGCCGACCGGGGCCAAGGGCGGGTTCGTCGTCAAGCGTCCACCGTCGGACGCCGACGGGCTGCGCACCGAGGTCGTCGAGTGCTACCGCCTGTTCATCCGGGGCTTGCTCGACCTCACGGACAACCTCGTCGAGGGACCGGACGGGAACACCGTCGTCCACCCGCCGGACACCGTCGTCCACGACGAGGACGACACATACTTCGTCGTCGCCGCCGACAAGGGCACGGCGACGTTCAGCGACGTCGCCAATGAGATCTCCGCCGACTACGGGTTCTGGCTCGGCGACGCCTTCGCCTCCGGCGGCAGCGCCGGATACGACCACAAGGAGATGGGCATCACGGCCCGCGGCGCGTGGGAGAGCGTGCGCCGCCATGCGAGGGTGCTCGGCAAGGATGCCGATGTCGATCCGCTGACGGCCGTCGGGATCGGCGACATGTCCGGCGACGTGTTCGGCAACGGGATGCTGCGTTCTCGCGCCCTTCGCCTCGTGGCCGCCTTCGACCACCGGCACATCTTCATCGACCCCAGCCCCGACCCCCTGGCAGCGTTCGCCGAGCGCCAGCGGCTGTTCGATCTGCCGAGGTCGACGTGGGCCGACTACGACCCCGCCCTGATCTCGCCGGGCGGCGGGGTCTACGCCAGGACACTGAAGTCGATCGAGCTGAGTGCCCAGGCGCGCGCCGTGCTCGGCGCGCCGGACCAGCCGCTGACGCCCAACGAACTGGTGTCGATCGTGCTGCGGGCGCGAGTGGACCTGCTGTGGAACGGAGGCATCGGCACGTACGTCAAGTCGGCCGCCGAGACCAACATCGACGTCGGTGACCGCGCCAACGACAGCGTGCGCATCGACGGTCGGGGCCTGCGAGCGAAGATGGTCGCCGAGGGCGGCAACCTCGGGCTGACGCAACTCGGCCGCGTGGAGTACGCGCTGGCCGGTGGCCTCGTCAACACCGATGCCATCGACAACTCGGCCGGCGTCGACTGCAGCGACCACGAGGTCAACATCAAGATCCTCCTCGACGGTGTGGTCGCCGCCGGTGAGATGACGACGGAGCAGCGCAACGTGTTGCTCGGCTCGATGACCGACGAGGTCGCCGCGCTCGTCCTCGACAACAACCAGGCGCAAACCCTGGCCCTGCTGATCGCCAACCGTCAGGCGTTGCCGATGGTCAACGTCCACGCCCGCTACATCGACGTGCTGGAGAACGAGGGTTGGATGGACCGCCACCTGGAGTTCCTGCCGACCGACAAGCAGATCGCCGAGCGCCAGGCGCTGGGCAGAGGCTTGACGTCGCCCGAGTTCGCCGTGCTCATCGCCTACACCAAGAACGCCAACGTCGCCGAGCTGACGCGGTCCGAGGTGCCAGACGCTGAACTGCTCGAGAAGGACCTCATCGCCTACTTCCCGACCGCCCTCCGCCAGCGCTACGTCGAGCAGATCGGCCGGCACCCCCTGCGTCGGCAGATCATCGCCACTCGCGTCGTCAACCAGATGGTCAACCAGTCGGGCATCTCGTTCGACCATCGGATGACCGAGGACACCGGCGCGTCGGTCAACGAGGTCACCCGAGCGTGGGTGGTGGCGCGGGAGATCTTCGACTTCACGACGCTCTGGGAGGAGATCGATGCACTGCCCTCCGATCTCGCCCTCGACGTGCCGCTCGAGCTGTTTCTCGACGCCAGACGGATGGTCGAGCGTGGGGTGCTCTGGCTACTGCGCCATCGCCGCCAGTCCAACGACCTGGCGGCGACGGTGGCCCAGTTCAAGCCGGGGATCAGCAGGTTGGCAGGAGAGCTGGGGGGGTTGCTCGTCGGACGGATGCAGGCGGCCGTGCATTCGGGCGAGGCGTCGCGACTTGCTGCCGGCGTGCCGGAGGGTCTGGCCGAGCGGGCAGGAGTGTGGCCGCTGATGCACACCGGGTTCGACGTGGTGGAGGTGGCGGCGGCGCGCCGGCGCGACGTCGGCGACGTGGCGCGAGTCGAGTGGGAGGTGTTCGACCGCCTCGACGTGTACTGGCTGTGGGACGGCATCGGCACGCTGCCACGCTCGGACCGCTGGCAGACGCAGGCTCGCTCGGCGCTGCGCGACGACCTGCTTTCGGCGCTCGCCGAGCTGACGGTGGCGGTGATCGAGACGGCCGACGGCGACGTGGGGCGGTGGCTCGCGCGCAACGAGCGGTCGCTGGCCCGCGCCGGCGCGATGTTCACCGAGATCCGCCGCGCCGAGAGCTACGACCTGACCACGCTGTCCGTCGCCCTCCGCCAACTGAGGAACCTCGCCCGCTAACGGCGGCACGCACCCCGCTTGCTCGGGTTCTGACGAAGTTTTGACCTCGATTTCCACATCAATCGCGCCACAGAATCCCGGCGGGCGAGCGCCGCTACCGTTGCGGGCGCATGTCCGGGTCGCCGCGCTTTCGGATCGCGCCGTCGCCGACCGGGTACTTCCACGTCGGGGGGGCGCGCACGGCGTTGTACAACTGGGCGCTGGCGCGACGGCTCGGCGGGACGTTCGTGCTGCGCATCGAGGACACCGACGAAACTCGCGGCCGCCCGGAGTGGACCATGGGCATCATCGACGCCCTGGCGTGGTTGGGCATCGGCGCAGACGACCCGACGTTCGAGGGGCCGTACTTCCAGAGCGCCGACGCCGCCGCCCACGTCGCCGCCGCCGAGCAGCTGTACGCCGACGGCCGGGCCTACTACTGCGACCTGACCAGCGAGCAGATCCAGGAGCGGGCCAAGACGTCCGGCCGCCCGGGCTACGACGGCTACTCGCGGGATCGACAGCTCGGTCCAGGCCCCGGGCGCGTGCTGCGCTTCCGTGTCCCCGACGACGGGGCGACGGTCGTGCAGGATCTGATCCGCGGTGACGTCACGTTCGCCCACGACTCCCTCGAGGACTTCGTGCTGCTGCGCGGCAACGGGACGCCGCTGTTCGTGCTGGCCAACGCCGTCGACGACATCGCTACGGGCATCACCCACGTCGTGCGCGGCGAAGAGCACCTGCCGAACACGCCGAAGCAGCAGCTGCTGTGGGAGGCGCTCCGCCACGAGCCTCCCGTCTGGGCGCACGTGCCGGTGCTCGTCAACGCGGCGCGCCAGAAGCTCTCCAAGCGCCGCGACAGGGTGGCGCTGGAGGACTACCGCCGTGATGGCTACGTCGCCCCGGCGATGGTCAACTACCTCATGACGCTCGGGTGGGCGCCACCAGGCGACGCCGAGCTCGTGCCGTGGGAGCGCATCGAGGCTGACTTTCGCCTCGAGGACGTCACCCATTCGCCGGCCTTCTTCGATCTCAGGAAGCTCGCCGCCTTCAACGGCGACTACCTCAGGGCGATGCCGGCGGAGGAGTTCGTCGCGGCATGCGATCCGTGGCTCCCCGCGTCGTGGGATCGCAAGGTGTTCCAGGCGATCGCCCCACTCGTGCAGACGCGCGTCGTCACGTTGGCGGATGCGCCCGGGCTGGTCGAGTTCCTGTTCACCGACGACGTCGAGATCGACGAGTCGTCGTGGGCCAAGGCGATGAAGCCGGACTGGGCGACGGCCGTGCTGGACGACACGATCGAGCGCTACACGGACGCGTCTTGGGACGCCGAGTCCCTGAAGTCGGCCTTGGAAGGGACCGCCGAGCGGAACGGGCTGAAGTTGGGAAAGGCACAGGCGCCCGTGCGGGTCGCCGTGACGGGGCGCGTCGTCGGTCCGCCCCTGTTCGAGTCGCTCGAGCTGCTCGGGCGGGAGCGCACGATGGCGCGACTGCGTGCGGCGCGGGAGCTGGTGGCGTGACGCTGGAGGAGGGCGCCCGCACGTGGCGCGACGACACGCCGGTCGGGATCATCCGACCCATCGAGTCGGGACGGCGGTCGGGTCGGCCTCATCGTGTTCGGCGACGGTGGTCGTGGTGGACCCGGCTCGTCGTTGCCGTGCTGGTCGTCGTCGGGCTCGTTGTCGGCTACTACCTGATCAGCCTGTACCAGGTGTGGTCGACGGGGAACGGCGACGGCACGCGTCCGGTCGATGCGGTCGTGGTGATGGGCGCCGCCCAGTACGACGGCGACCCGTCGCCAGTGCTGGCGGCGCGCCTCGACCACGTCGTCGACCTGTGGGCCCAGGGCGTCGCGTCGTTGATCGTCGTCACGGGTGGCAAGCGCCCGGGGGACCGGTTCACCGAGGCCGTGGCCTCGGCCAACTACCTGATCGAACGGGGCGTGCCGACGGAGGCCGTGGTCCAGGAGGACGACGGCGCGACGACGTCCGAGTCGTTGCAGGGCGTCAGCGAGCTGCTGGGCGAGCGCGGCCTCTCCAATGTGCTCATCGTGACGGATCCGTACCACTCGTTGCGCAGCCGGATCATCGCCGAGGACCTTGGCCTGCAGGCGTGGGTGTCGCCGACCCCGTACAGCGTGGTCGACGGCGGCGAGTCCTTGCAGCGCCACCTGGAGGAAGCCGCCGGTGTCGCCCTCGGCCGCCTCATCGGCTTCGAGGACCTCTGACCCTTCCGGCGTTTGCCTGCCCGCCGCTACACTCCACGACCGCTCCAGTGGGGAGTGGTGTAACAGGCAACACAGCAGATTCTGGTTCTGTTATTAGGGGTTCGATTCCTCTCTCCCCAGCCAGGCGGAC
>JBPCJW010000198.1:0-11323 GCA_051004915.1 Ilumatobacteraceae bacterium | reverse complement strand
CGTCGCCAAGTCGCGAACGTCGTCGGCGACGTCGGTCGGTCCGAAGTGGTCGAGCGCGACGCCGTCGCTCGCCAACCGGTCCCGGCAGGCAGCGAGCAGTCCATCCACCTCGGCGACGGCTTGCTGCCGCCATGGGCGCTCACCATCATTCGCAACGCTGCGAACATCTCGCGACGCAGATCGTCAGCGGCTGCGTCACCGATGCGTGACATCCGAGCGGTCGAGCCCACCTCGTCGCAGGTCAGCATCGTGACCACCGCGGTGCGAGCTGCCACGTCCGAACGTTACGCGTCAACATGAGCCAAACCCTGCAGCCGCCGGCGGGTCCGGCCGAACCGACACACAACGGCCGGTGGGGCCGGACAGGACGGCGCCCGCGACGATGGCGGCGTGGAGTACTCGCAGATCACCTACGACATGCGCGGTGAGGTCGCCGTCATCACGCTGAACCGTCCCGACAAGCTCAACGCGTGGACGCCGACGATGGCCGAGGAGCAGGTCGACGCCATCGCCCGCGCCAACGACGACCCGCAGGTCGGCGCCATCGTCACGACCGGCGCGGGCCGCGGGTTCTGCGCCGGTGCCGACATGCGAGACACGTTCCAGTCTCGCATCGACGGCGTCGACCCCGGAAGGGACACTGCGGGTGGTACGGGCGGCATGCCGCGCGACGTCGACTGGGTGCAGCTCCTGCGCCGGTCGAAGCCGATGGTCGCGGCCGTCAATGGGCCGGCGATCGGCATCGGCGTGACGATGTGCCTGCCGATGGACCAGATCGTGACCACTCCGGGCGCCAAGTTCGGGATGGGCTTCATCAAGATGGGGCTCGTGCCCGAGCTGGCCAGCTCACGCCTGCTCGCCGAACGCGTCGGCTTCGGTCGGGCCAGCGACCTGTGCCTGTCCGGACGACTCATCCTCGGCGACGAGGCACACGCCATCGGTCTGGCCGACCGTCTCTCCGGTCCCGACGACCTGCTCGACGTCGCCATCGGCATCGCCTCGTCCTACGCCGCCAACCCTGCGCCGCAGCTACGCATGGTCAAGCGACTCCTCACGGCCAACGCCGTCGAGCCCGACCTCGCCCAGGTGCAGCGCGCCGAGCACACCTACCTCACCGAGTGCTGGGCCTCGCCCGAGCACGCCGAGGCCGTCAAAGCGTTCACGGAGAAGCGCCCACCCGTCTTTACCCGCTGAGGTACCGCATCCATCTGGGTGGGATCCGTCTCACCAGGTGGAACGGATCCGGCCCTGGAACGGATACCGCCCAGATGGCGGGGGACGGTCCGGCCCTAGCACTGACTCTCCTCCGGCGGGACCTCGAGGTCGATGAGGTAGGCGTGCACGATGTCGTCGACGCAGGTGTTGACGCCGTAGCCGGTGTGCTGGTCGGCGGTCACCACGACGAGCCGACCGTCCTCCAGCGTCGAGGCCATCGCCCGCGTGCTGTCGAGCGGCGTGGCGGCGTCACCGGTGGTGCCGATCACGACGATCGGACCGGCCCCGGCACCCGTGACCTCCACACGGGCGTCCATCGACTCGGGGTAGAACGTGCAGAAGTAGTCGCCCGTCGTCTCCGGCGCGATGCGTGGCCCAGCCTCGTTGAACAGTGGCACGTCGGCATCGGACTCTTCGATCGTCGGCCGTTCGAGCTGGTCCATGCAGACGATCGATTGGAACGCCTCCAGCTCGTTGCCCCACGTGCCATCCGGCTCGCGCTGGAAGTAGCCGTCGTAGAGCTCGAGCAGTCCGGCCCCGTCACCGGCCTGCGCAGCGGCGAGTGCATCGGACAGCTGGTCCCATATCGCATCGGAATACATGGCCTGGACGACGCCCTGCAGCGCCACGCCCCGGTCGACGTCCGGGCGACCCGCCTCGCTCGGCACCGGCGCCTCGTCGAGCGATGTCATCAGCCCGTCGAACGCACCCTCGGCGTCGCCGCCGTTGTGGAAGGCGCACTCCGGGTCGGCGCTGCACTCGGCGAGGTAGGTCGCCAACGTCGCCTCGAACCCACGGGTCTGCTGCAGGCTCGACTGCAGCGGGTCGGCGTTCGGGTCGGCCGCGCCGTCCAGGACGGCGGCCCGGACCGTCTCCGGGAACAGCGTGGCCCACGTGGCGCCCAGCTCGCTGCCGTAGCTGAAGCCGAAGTAGCTGATCTCGTCCTCGCCCAGCGCTTGGCGGATCGAGTCCATGTCCCGCGCCGAGTTGTTCGTGCCGATGAACGGCAGGATGTCGGCGTTGCCGGCCTCGCACTCGTCGGCGAACTCCTCGGCCAGGTCGATGATCGCCTGGCGCTCGGCATCGTCGTCGGGGGTGATGTCGACGCCGGCGTAGTACCGGTCGTAGTCGTCGACGCAGTCGATGGCCGGCTCGCTGAGGCCCGTACCACGGGGGTCCCACCCGACGATGTCGAAGCGCTCGAGCAGATCGGCCCCGTAGATCTGCTCAGCGAACAGGGCGAAGTCGCTGCCGCCGAAGCCTGGCCCGCCCGGGTTGACGAGCAGCGAGCCGATCTTGGTCGCCTGGTCGTCGGCGAGGCGACGGGCGACGAACAGCTCGAACTGCGGGCCTTCGGGATCGGCGTAGTCGACCGGCACCTCCAGTGTGGTCGACTCGACGCCGATGGAGACCTCCTCCCACTGCAGCGCACCGCCGCCGGCGTCGGTGGTGTCGAGCGGGTCGTCGGTCGTCGGCGGGTCAGAGGTCTCCGGCGGGTCGGTGTCCGAGCTGTCCGGTGGGGTCGTGACGTCGGTGCGCACGGCGTCGGCGCGCTCGGTGACGACACCGGGGTCGCCGCACGCGGCCACGACGGCGGCGAGGGCGCCGAGCACGACGAGGGGGCGGCGCACCATGGCCGGCAGGTTAGGGGGACGGTCGAGCGCGTCGCCTTCAGGCGGAGCGCCCCGCCAGGGGCGACAGCCCGGCTCGTAGCCTCACCCCATGCGGATGGGCCCTCACACGATGGCGCCACGCGACGCCAGTCGCGTGGAAGGCGCCAAGGTCACCTCGGCCACCATGCGGCGCATCTGGACGTTCGCCCGTCCCTACCGGGGGACGATCACGATCTTCCTGATCGCCATCCTGGCGGCCGCGCTCCTCGCCCTCGTCCCGCCGCTCGTCGTGCGGGCGATCCTCGACACGGCGATCCCGACCGGCGACGGGGCGATGATCACATGGCTCGCGATCGCCGCGGTGGTGGCCGCGCTGGGCGACGGCGGGTTGCAGATCATCCAGCGATGGTGCAGCGCACGGGTCGGTGAGGGCCTGATCTACGACCTCCGCCGGGCGCTGTTCGCCAAGGTCCAGCGCATGCCCATCGCGTTCTTCACCCGGACGCCGACGGGCGCACTGATCTCCCGGCTGAACAACGACGTCGTCGGTGCCCAGACCGCGGTCACCAGCACCCTCGGCAGCGTGGTCAGCAACATCGTGGTGCTGATCACGACACTCGCTGCGATGATCGCCCTCGAGTGGCGACTGACGCTGCTCGCCATCGTCGTCCTGCCGCTGTTCGTGCTCCCGGCTCGCCGTGTCGGCCGCCGACTGCAGGACATCTCGCGGCGTCAGATGCAGCACAACGCCACCATGAGCACGCAGATGAACGAGCGCTTCAACGTCGCGGGGGCGATGCTCGTCAAGCTGTTCGGCGACCACCGGCGCGAGGACGAGGCGTTCGAGCGCCACGCCGCCGGAGTGCGCGACACCGGCATCAGCTCGGCGATGTACGGCCGGGTGTTCTTCGTCGCCCTCGGTCTGGTCGCGGCGATCGGGGCGGCCGCGATCTACGGCTTCGGCGCCCACCTCGTGGTCTCCGGCGAGCTGACCTCGGGCACGCTCGTGGCGTTGGCCGCACTGGCGACGCGCGTCTACCAACCACTGACCGGGCTGACCAACGCTCGCGTCGACCTGATGACGTCGATGGTCAGCTTCGAGCGGGTGTTCGAGGTGCTCGACGCGCACGAGGCGATCAGCGAGCGTCCCGGCGCCGTCGATCTCGTCGAGCCGTCCGGGCGGGTGACGTTCGACGAGGTGCACTTCCGCTACCCGCCGGCGGCCGAGACGTCGATCTCGTCGCTCGAGCAGCACCTCCCGACGAACGACCCGGACACCGACGTGCTGCGCGGCGTCAGCCTCGACATCGCGCCGGGTGAGACGGTGGCCCTGGTCGGAGCCTCGGGGGCGGGCAAGTCGACACTCGTCTCCCTCGTTCCCCGGCTGTACGACGTCAGCGCCGGCGCCGTGCGGGTCGACGGCCACGACGTCCGCGAGCTGACGCTCGACTCGCTGCGCGGCGCGATCGGCGTGGTCGCCCAGGACCCCCACCTGTTCCACGAGACGATCGGCGACAACCTGCGCTACGCCCGACCAGAGGCCACGGTCGACGAGCTCGTCGAGGCGTGCCGAGCGGCACGCATCTGGGACACGATCAGCGGGCTGCCCGACGGGTTCGACACGGTCGTCGGTGACCGCGGCTATCGACTGTCCGGCGGCGAGAAGCAGCGCATCGCGATCGCCCGGCTGCTGCTCAAGGACCCGGCCGTGATGATCCTCGACGAGGCGACGAGCCACCTCGACAACGACAGCGAGCAGCACGTGCAGGCGGCGCTGGAGACGGCGATGGCCGGGCGCACCGCGCTCGTCATCGCCCACCGATTGTCGACGATCCGCAACGCCGACCGCATCGCCGTGCTCGATGGCGGGAGAATCGTCGAGGTCGGCACGCACACCGAACTGCTCGCCCGCGACGGCGCCTACGCCGCGCAGCTGCGGGCCGGTGAGACGACCGCCACCGCCACCGCAGGGGTCGCGGCCGGCGGGGCAGCATCGTGACGAGCCCGCTGGCCGACGTCCGAGTCGTCGACCTGTCGACGGTGATCGCCGGCCCGAACTGCGCCCGCTACCTCGCCGACTTCGGCGCCGACGTGATCAAGGTCGAGCGGCCAGAGGGCGACACGTTGCGCAACATCGCGTGGCGCGACGAACGCGACGGCGAGGGGCTGTGGTGGAAGTTGACCAACCGCAACAAGCGCACGTTGGTCGCCGACCTCAAGGTCGATGTCGATCGGTCGCTCGTGCTCGAGTTGCTCGATGACGCTCACGTCCTCGTCGAGAACTTCCGGCCGGGCGCGCTCGAGCGGTTGGGTCTCGGGCCCGACGTGCTGCTGGCGCGCAACCCAGCCCTCGTGATCACCAGGGTGACCGGGTTCGGCCAGGACGGGCCGTACGCCTCGCGACCCGGGTTCGCCACGATCGCCGAGGCGATGTCCGGGTTCGCCGCGATCAACGGTGAACCGGACGGCCAGCCGCTGCTCCCACCGATCGCCCTCACGGACGAGGTGACGGCGCTTGCTGCCGCCTTCGCCACGCTGGTCGCCCTGCACAGCGGGCGCGGTCAGGTGGTCGACGTCAACCTGCTCGAGACGATGTTCCACGTGATGGGGCCGCTGGCGTCGGTGTACGCGCTCAGCGGCGCGCAGCAGCCCCGGCTCGGGTCGGGCCTGCCGTACTCGGTGCCGCGGGGCACCTACCGGTGCCGCGATGGGCGGTGGGTGGCAGTGTCGACGAGCAGCGACTCGGTGGCCGGACGGGTGATGCAGCTGCTCGGGCTGGGGGACGACGAGCGCTTTCGCACCTTCGCCGGTCGCACCGCTCATCGGGACGAGATCGAAGCGAGGATGACGGACTGGTGCTCGACGCGCACGGCGGGCGCCGTCCTCGACGCGTTCACGGATGCTCATGCCGCGGCGGGGCTGGTGATGGACATGGCCGACATCGCCGCCGACCCGCACTACGCGGCGCGCCAGGCCATCGTCGACGTCGGCGGCGTCCCGATGCAGGCGCTGATCGCCCGCCTGAGCGCGACACCCGGCACGCTGCGCTGGCCCGGCCGCACCCTCGACGCCGACGGCGACGACATCCGCGCCACCGGCTGGGGTCAGGCGACGGAGCAGGAGACGCCGGTGGAGTGCAGCGGGCAGTAGCCGCCCGGGTTCTTCGCCAGATACTGCTGGTGGTACGGCTCGGCGTAGTAGAACGCGCCGAGCGGGGCGATCTCGGTGGTGATGTCGCCGTAGCCAGCGTCGCGCAGCGCCTCGCCGTACGTCTTGCGCGTCGCCTCGGCGACGGTCTGCTGCTCGTCGTCCACCGTGTAGATGGCGCTGCGGTACTGCGTGCCGACATCGTTGCCCTGGCGCATGCTCTGGCTGGGGTCGTGGTCCTCCCAGAACGCCTTGAGCAGTTGGCCGTAGGTGATCAGGGCCGGGTCGAACACCACGAGCACGACCTCGGCATGCCCGGTGCGGCCAGAACACGTCTCCTCGTACGTCGGGTTGGGCGTGTAGCCGCCGGCGTACCCGGCAGCGGTGGAGTACACGCCAGGCAACTGCCAGAACATCTTCTCGGCGCCCCAGAAGCAACCGAGGCCGAACACCGCGGTCTGCATGCCGTCGGGCCATGGGCCCTGCAGCGGGTGGCCGTTGACGAAGTGGGTCTCCGGCACGGGCATGCGGTCGGTGCGGCCGGATAGCGCGTCGGCCTCCGACACCATGTTCGTCTTGGTGCGAAACAGCATGCGCCCAGGCTACGGGCCGGCACGCACCGGGTCCCGGCCGGCCTCCAAGTGTTTCGGGTCCCGTGTCCGAGTGTTTCGGGCGTCGAGTCCCGTGCGGGATGCCCCTCACCGAACACTTCGGTCGGCGCCGAAGACTCGGATCCCCAATACTCGGATCACGTCACTTGAGGAGGAGCGACTGGACCCGGCGGGCGGCGACCGAGAGGCCGATCACCACCATCGCCGCGAGGAACGCCGCGTGGCCGAGCATCGACCATTCAAGTTGGCCGAGGTTGGCGCCGCGCACGAGGGCGACTCCGTGGTACAGCGGGCTGAGCTGCACGACCCAGCCCCAGTCGCCGTAGCTCGACAGCGGGTAGAACGTCGCCGAGAACAGGAACAGCGGCAGCGTCACCGCCGACACGTACTCGAAGTCGGCCCACGACCGCATGTACGTCGTCAGCGCCATTCCGACCGAGGCGAAGGCGAACCCGATCAGCACGCACGCCGGCAGGGCGAGCACGATCCACGGCGACCCCGCCATGCCGAGCGCCCACATCGTGATGAGGAAGGCGACGGCGTACACGAACCCACGGATGACGGCCCAGCCGATCTCACCCAGCGCGACATCCGCCGGAGTCATCGGCGTTGAGAGGATCGTGTCGTATGTCTTGGCGTGGCGCAGCTTGAAGTAGACGTTCATCGTCGAGTCGTACACCGCCCCGTTCATCGCCGACGCAGCCATCAGGGCCGGCGCGACGAACTCGGCGTAGGGGATCAGCTGCCCGCCGGTGTCGATATCGCCGACCAGCTCGCCGAAGCCGATGCGGATCGACAGCAGGTAGAAGAGCGGCTCGAAGAACCCGCTGACGATGATGATCCACGTCCGCCGCGTCGACATGAGGCTGCGCTCGAACATCCGCTGCGGCCGACGCGCTGCAAGCAACTCCGGCGGCAGGAGACGCAGTCCGCTCGGCGTCCCGACAAGGGTGGTGGCGGTCAACGCTGCCCCATCAGATCGTCGACGTGGTTCACCGTGGCGGATTCCACCGTGCAGCGATGACCGAGAAGACTGCGATGATGGTTCACTCGCTCGAAGACTCGCTCGCTCACGTGTGCAACCGCCTGGCGAAGTTGCGCGTGGCGAGCAGGAAGCCAACTGCGGCGAAGGCCGCGAGGACAGCCACGTGGAGCAGGCCATCGGCGGCGCCCAGCGTGCCGAGCACGGCACCGCGACACAGCTCGACGCCGTGCCACAGTGGCGTCGCCCAGGCCACCGGTTGCAGCCAGCCCGGCAGCTGCTCGATGGGGTAGAACGCGCCGGCGAACAGGAACATCGGGATGATGCCGAAGCGCATGATCGCCGGGAAGGACTGGTCGGTGTCGCGACTTGAAGACCACGCACTGACGGGCAGGGCGAATGCCATCGCCGTCAGGACGGCGAAGAGGACCGCCGGGACAAGACCCCACGACCTCGTCTGCGGGAACAGCGCGAGCACGACCGCCACGCCGGTCGCCGTGATCGCAGCCCGCGTCGCGTGCCACAGGGCGACGCCGGCGGCGATCTGCCCCGGCTCCAGCGGCGTCGCGGTCATCGCCCGGTAGGCGTAGCTCCACATGAACCCGTCCATCACGGGCCACATCGCCTCTTGGACGACGACGATCATTGCCGTGGTGGCGAGCAGCGCCGGGGCGAGGAACGACACGTAGTCGACGCCGCCCAGCACTGACGCCGACGTCGGTCCACGGTCGACCAACGCGCCGACGCCCACGCCCATCCCGAGCAGGTACAGGAACGGCTGCAGGAAGCTGCCCAGCGCGTTGGACTTCCAGATCCGCTTGTAGACGGCGAGGTTGCTCTCCCACACCCTCACGGCAGCCGGCGTGCTCATTCCTAGTCCACCAAGGTGCGGCCGGTGAGGCGGAGGAAGACGTCCTCCAGGCTGCTGCGCCTGACCAGCGCGCTCTCGGGTACGACGCCTCGATCGTGGGCCATGGCCAGCGCCTTCTCGCCGTCGTGGGCGTACACGAGGATGCGGTCGGGCAGCGCCTCGATGCGCTCGCCGATGCCCTCGACCGACGGTGCCTCCTCCTCGTTGGTGCCGGCCCGGAAGCGCAGCTCCAGCACCTCCCTCGTCGAGTGGTCGACGATCAACTGGCGCGGCGAGCCCTCGGCCACGATGCGCCCCTTGTCCATCACCACGAGCCGGTCGCACAGCTGCTCGGCCTCGTCCATGTAGTGCGTCGTGAGGACGAGTGTCACGCCTTGCTGCTTGAGCCGGTACAGGCGGTCCCACAGCACATGGCGCGCCTGCGGGTCGAGGCCCGTCGTCGGTTCGTCGAGCAGCAGCAGGTCTGGCTCGTTGATCAGCGAGCGGGCGATTGTCAACCGCCGCTTCATGCCGCCTGACAGCGGCTCGACCTTGCTCTTGGCTCGCTCGGACAGCTGGACGAAGTCGAGCAGTTCGGCAGCTCGCCTCCGGCACTCCGCACGGGGGATGTCGAAGTACCGCCCGTAGATGACGAGGTTCTCCTCGACGGTCAGCTCGTTGTCGAGCTGATCGGACTGCGGGACCACGCCGAGGCGAGCCCTGATCCTGCGCCCGTCGACGGCCGGGTCCATGCCGAGGACACGCAGGGCGCCCTCGGTCACGGGCGAGGTGCACCCGATCATCCGCATCGTCGAGGACTTGCCAGCGCCGTTCGGCCCGAGGAACCCGAAGGCCTCGCCTTGGTGCACCTCGACGTCGATCCCGTCGACCGCGGTGAACTCGCCGAAGCGCTTGACGAGCCCGGCGGCGCGGACCATCACGCCGTCGGACACCCGGACGACGCTACCGGCCGCGCTTCCTCGGGGGTTCGGAGGTTCCGCGCTGCCTCAACGCCGGTCTTGGAGGAACCGGAAGTGGTCGCGGGCCTCGGCGACTCGCGCCGTGCTGAGGTCGGCGAGCAGCATGGTCTCGGCTCCCGCTGCCGTCGCCAGCAGTTCACCGCCGGGGTCGACGATGCGGCTGTCCCCGCAGTACGACAGGCGCCCGCCTTCGCCGACCCGGTTCACCCCGACGACGTAGGCCTGGTTCTCGATCGCCCTCGCCTGCAGCAGCACCTGCCAGTGCAGCCGGCGCTTCTCCGGCCAGTTGGCGGGGACGAGGTAGACGTCGGTCTGCGCGGCGAGCTGCCAGAACTCGTCGGCGAAGCGCAGGTCGTAGCACACGAGCGGGCTGACCCGCAGGCCGCCGATGTCGACGGTGATCAGCTCGTTGCCGGCACGGAACGACTTGTCCTCGCCGCCGAAGGTGAACGGGTGGATCTTGCGGTATCGGTGCACGGTTCCGTCAGGACCGGCCAACACGAACGAGTTGTACGGCCGGCGATCGTCGTCGGAGGCGTCGGCGGGAAGCTCGGGGCAGGTGCCGCCGACCCACACACCATGGCTGGCGGCCTGGTCGGCAAGGAACGACGACGACGGCCCACCCTCCGGCTCGCCGAGGTCCGGTTCGTCGACGGCGAAGCCCGTCGAGAAGGTCTCGGTGCACAGGACGAGCCCGGCGCCGGCACCGACAGCGGCGGTGATCATCGGCGCGAGGCGGGTGAAGTTGGCCTCACGGTCGTTCCATACGATGTCGTGCTGCAGCGCCGCGACGCGCAACTCCTCGGTGTGCTCGGTCATGTGTTGAGCCCCTTCAGTCGGCGGGCCGCCTCGTCGAGCACGTCGAGACGCTTGCAGCAGGCGAACCGCACGAGGGACCGACCGAGCTCGGGCCGGGCGTAGAACACCTGGTTCGGCACGGCGACGACGCCGCAGCGCTCGGGCAGCGACCGGCAGAACGCCATGCCGTCGCCGTGCGGGTCGACCGGGCGGATGTCGACCGTCGTGAAGTACGTCGCCTCCGGCCGGTAGGTCGTGAATCCCGCCGCGTCGAGCGCAGCGACGAGGTGGTCGCGTTTGAGGGTCAGGTCGGCGGCGATGCTCGCGTAGTACTCGTCGGGCAGATCGAGGCCGACGGCGATGGCCGGCTGGAACGGTGCACCACTGACGAACGTCAGGTATTGCTTGGCCGCTCGCGTCGCCGCGACCAGCTCGGCCGGCCCGCACGCCCAGCCGATCTTCCACCCGGTCGTGTTGAACGTCTTGCCGCCCGACGAGATGGTCAGCGTGCGCTCGGCCATCCGCGGCAGCGTGGCGATCGGCACGTGGGTGGCGCCGGGGAACACGAGGTGCTCGTAGACCTCGTCGGTGATGACGATGACGTCCCGCTCGATCGCCAGGTCGGCGACGATCGCCAGCTCATCGGCGTCGAACACCTTGCCGGTCGGGTTGTGCGGCGTGTTGAGCAGGATCAGGCGGGTGCGGTCCGTGAACGCCTGGCGCAGCTCGGCCGGATCGAACCGGTACCGCCCGTCGGCGGCGGGCCGCAGCGGCACGGGGACCGCCTTCGCCCCGGCCAGCGCGATGCACGCCTGGTAGCTGTCGTACATCGGCTCGAACACGACCACTTCGTCGTCGGTGTCGAGCATGCCGAGCAGCGCACCGGCGAGCGCCTCGGTCGCGCCGGCCGTGACCAGCACCTCGGAGTCGGGGTCGTGGGCCAGGCCGTAGAACCGTTGCTGGTGCCGGGCGATGGCGTTGCGCAGCACGGGCAGACCGGGCCCCGGCGGGTACTGGTTGAGGCCGGAGCGGATGGCGTCGACGGCGGCGTCAAGGACCTCGTCCGGCCCGTCCGTGTCGGGGAAGCCCTGGCCGAGGTTGATCGCCCCAGTGGCCACGGCCAGCGC
>JBPCJW010000197.1:0-6789 GCA_051004915.1 Ilumatobacteraceae bacterium | reverse complement strand
GGATGGCCGGTGACACCGATGCCGAGCGCGAGGCGGCGTGGAAGGAGTACTACGGCGAGGACGGGCCGCCGGCGGACGGCGAGCAGACCGGCGAGCCTGCCGAGGCCGGCGCGAATGCCGCCACGGGCGAGACTGCTAGTGCAGAGGCTGCCGAGACTGCAAGTGCAGAGGCTGTCGAGACTGCCGAAGACGCTCCTGCGGCCGACGACGTCGGCGAGGCCGGCGAGGTGTCGGCACCCGGTGGCGTGCTCGCCGAGACCGACGGCACGCCCGCCGGCGACGACTCGCCGGAGTGACGTTCGCGCCAGGTCGATGATCCTGGTCGCCCTGACCGGCGGGATCGGGTCGGGCAAATCGGTCGTCGCCCAGCTCCTGTCGACTCGCGGCGCGGTCGCCATCGACGCCGATGCGATCGTCCACGAGCTGCAGGTGCCGGGCGCTCCGCTGCTCGACCGGCTCGCCGAGCGGTTCGGCACCGAGATCATCCGCCCCGACGGCTCGCTCGATCGCGCCGGACTGGCGGCGATCGCGTTCCACGACGACGCCGCGCTGGCCGACCTCAACGGCATCGTCCACCCGGCGGTGCGCGAGGAGATCGCCCGCCGGATCACCGCCGAGCAGGACACCGACCACGTCGTCGTCGTCGACACCCCGCTGCTGACGGTCGCGCGGCATCACGATTTCGCTGCTGTCGTGGTCGTCGACGTGCCGATCGACGTGGCCGTGCAGCGCCTCGTCGCACTGCGCAAGATGGACGAGGCCGACGCCAGAGCACGGATCGCCAAGCAGATCACTCGCGACGAACGGCTGGCCCAGGCGGACCGCGTGATCGACAACAGCGGTGACCTGGACGCCCTCGACGCGCACGTCGACGAGTTGTGGGAATGGCTGCAGCAGCTCCCACCAGCTCCCCGCGCTGTCGCGGTGCGCTGGCTGACCGCCTTCATCGACCGACCGGCGGCAACGTTCGAGGCCACCACCGCGTTCTGGCTGCAGGTGACGGGCTCCACGCTGTCGCCGACGCGCGGTGATCGCGGCGAGTTCGCCACGTTGCTCCCCGCCGACGGCGACGCCTACGCGCGCGTCCAACGGGTCGAGGACGGACAGGCGGGCGCGCACCTCGACTGGCACGTCGATGACGTCAGGGTCTTCGCCGTTCTCGCCACGTCGCTCGGCGCCTCCGTCGTGGCCGAGTTGAACGACGTCGTCGTGCTCGCGTCGCCAGCCGGGTTGCCGTTCTGCATCGTGGCGCACCATGGCGAGGCGCAGGTGCCGACCGCCACCACGCTCGACGATGGCACGCGCGTTCGCCTCTGCCAGGTGTGCATCGACGTCGCCCCCGAACACCACGACGCCGAGTGCGCGTTCTGGGCGGCGCTGACGAGATGGCCCCATCGCCCCGGCATCCGGCCCGAGTACAGCAGTCTCGAGGCACCGGTCGAGGTGCCGGTCCGCATCCTGTTCCAACGCCTCGACGAGGCGCACGCCGGCCGGAACGTCGAGGCTCACCTCGACGTCTTCTCCTCCGACGCCCACGCCGCCGCCGAGCAGCATCGCGCGCGCGGTGCCGAGGTCATCGCCGACTTCCCGTTCTGGACGCTGATGCGCGATCCGACCGGCGTCGCGTACTGCCTGATCCGCAGGGACCCGGACGCCGATCGGTGAGCCCGGCGGGCGGACGTCCGCACTCTGAGCTCGCACCTCGCGGTGGCCTGTGGGCGCAGCGATGAACGGCGTCGCTTTCACTGCACTGGTCGCCGCCGGATTGGCAGCGGCCATCAACTGGTGTGCGCTGGCGACCGACCGCCGTCACGTCGAGCTCGTCGCCAAGCCGCTGGCGACCGCGCTGCTGGTCGTCGTCGCCGCGACGGCCGGCGCGCCGGGCGGGGACGTGCGCGCCGCCCTCGTCGTGGCGGCCGTCGGTGGGCTGGCCGGCGACATCGCGCTGCTCCGTGACTCCGAGCCTCGCTTCATGGCGGGATTGGGATCGTTCGCCATCGGCCACGTCGCGTACGTGGTGGCCGCACTGGCCGTCGGGGTGTCGTGGCCGCACGCGCTGATCGCCCTCCCGTTCGTGGCCGTATTGCTCGGCTGGCGGTTCCTGCCCGAGACGGCTCCCGGTGCCCGGCGCGCCGGCGGCACGGTGTTGTTCCTCGCCGTACTTGGCTACGCCATGATCATCTCGGCGATGGTGGTGACGGCGACCGCCACGGGCTCGGTCGTTGCTGCGATCGGGGCGATGTTGTTCGCGATCAGCGACTGGGTGCTCGGCTACGACCGCTTCGTGCGACCGCTGCGTCACAGCCACCTCGCGGTGATGGTCCCGTCCCACGTCGGCCAGGGGTTGCTCATCGTCGGGCTCGCGCTCAGCGGCTGACGACGAGGTGAGAGGTGAGCGCGCCAGTCGCGCTCACCTCACCGGGTTCATTTCCGTTTCCGGCTTCTTGCGACACCCAGGAGGGGTGGGAGGTCAGGGTGACATTGATCGGATACGACCCGGATCGGGTCAGGGTGCTCCACCGCACGGCGGGGCGTGTCGTCGGCGAGCTGAGCGCGGTGCGCAGCGACGACCCGGCTGCCGCCGGGCCGATGGCGGCGGTGCGCGCCGTGCACGGAGACCTGGAGGACAGGTGCCTGGCCTTGGCCGAGCGCATCCTCGCCTCGGACGCCATGCTCGCGTTCAGCGCGCTCGGCCTGGGCGCCGTGATCGGGCAGTGGGTGCTCAAGGCCGTCCGCAGCGACGGCGGCGGGTTGTCCACCACCGACGTGATGCTCGTGCGGCTGCTGCGACACTTCGACGAGCTGGACACCGACCTTGACGGCGAGGTCAGCGGGAACGAGCTGACTGCCGGCTTGACCCATCCCGATCCGCTGGTCGCCGAGTCGTGCGCTCACCTGTTGGACCGCCCGCTCGTGATGCTGAACATGTCCCTCGCTGAAACGCCGTGGTGGCAGTCCACGGGGAGCCAGGACGTCGAGGTCGGTGATGTCACGCTCACGGCAACGTCCATCGCTGCAACGCTGGCCGACAACCACGTCCTGCGGGTGCTCGCCGATCCGGCCTTGTTCGCCGCACTGGATGCCGAGAAGACGGGGGAGATCGACGGGGCGGTCTCCAAGGAGGATGTCCAACTGCGGCTGGCCAGGGAGACCGATCCGGAGGTCCGCCAATCGCTCGAGCTCCTCCTCGCCGCCGACGTGCACGGGCGCATCGACCGGGACCACATCGGCGGCACCAGCAATGGGTTGATCGCCTACGACCAGGTGTACGGGCTCGGGGTGCACCAGGGGGCCTTCGACGGTCTCCCCGATCCCGCCATCCCGCCGGCGCTGCGGCAGCAGTTCGACGCACCGGAGTTCACGGCCGATCGAACGGCGCAGTTCCTCCACCACCCCATCCCGCCGCAACCCGGCATGGGGCAGGTGATGGTCGCCCTGTTCATCCCGGCCGACATCGCCGGGGCTCCTGGACCGCACGTCGGCAAGAGCGCGGGCAACGATCGGGGGCCCGACCCGCACGCCCACCCCAGCGACTCGAAGGGCTGGGCGGTCGTCGACTACGAGACCGGGATGGTGACGGTGCGCGTCAACCCGAGCTGCAGCGCCTCGGCCCACGACGCCTGCCAGGACCCGCTGCCGATCAGCACCGACTTCAGCCCTCCCATGGCGATCCTCCCGCTCGTACCGATCGCTGTCGGCGACAGCAAGAACCGGGTCAGCATCACCCCGCGCCCCGACCGCACCGACATCAGGTTCGGCATCACCAACTCGGACAAGCGTCTCATCTCGCCGCGGCTCGACGCCAAGTTCGAGGTGCGCACCCACGACGACGGCACGGCGTCGGTCGACTGGGACCGCGACGACTTCCCCGACCTGGAGTCGGTGTACCACGTGTACCCCGACGGTCAGATCGTGCGACTGATCCACGCCCATTCCGGGCCGTCGATCTCGCTGTTCGGGATCGACGGCGAATACGGCAGCGAGCGTGGCTGAGCTGCCTCCACCACGCCTGCTCCCGCCTCCACGAGTGGTCGTGGAAGGTGTCCGCGCGGCGCGCGACCACGAGGTGCTCGGGCTGTGGCTGCAGATCATCTGGCTGCCGATCGTCCTGATGGGCGGCATGATGATCCTGTCCGCCGAGTACGCGTTCTTCGGGCTTCCGATCGTGCTGGTTGGGCTGGCGCCCTGCGCGGCGGGTCGGATGCGCCATCGCGGCGGATGCCCGTCGCGGTCGCTGCTGCTGACGGGGCTGATCGGTACGATCGCCATCAGCACCGCCTGGACGTGGCTGCTGATCGCATCCAACCGCGGCGAGCCCGTCGAGCAGGCCGTCATCGATGTGTACGACGGTGTCGCGTTGCTGGTCCTCGCCGGGTGGACGATCGGGGCGCTCGTGACGAGCGTGCTGGCGATGAAGCGACCCTGGTTCCAAGCCGCTCGACCGTGCAGCGGATGACCCACCCCAATGAGGGAGGGAGTCTTCGACCGAGTGAATCAGCAGCTCGGTCTTGTCACCCATGGCCGGACTACCGTTGCGCTCCTTCCTGGCGTCACCGCCCACGATGAGGTTCTCTCATGAGGGGCTGCAGCGTTCAGTCGGTCGACGGAACTCCTGTTCGACGCTACGATGGCGGGCAGTGACCGCCACCGTCCCGACCCCCGCTGACCCCAAGCCGTCCACCCAGCCGCCCACCCAGCCCGTGCCGGACCTGGCGCGCGACGTTGCGCTGGCCGCCGGCCCGACCGACCGATCGACCGGGAGCGGCGGCAGCCGACCGTTCCGTGTCGTCTCGGACTTCGCGCCGGCGGGGGACCAGCCACAGGCCATCGCCGGGTTGAGCGCAGGGGTCCTGCGCGGCGATCGGTTCCAGACGCTGCTCGGGATCACCGGCTCCGGCAAGTCGGCGACCATCGCCTGGACCATCGAGCACACGCAGAAGCCGACGCTGATCCTCGCCCCGAACAAGAGCCTCGCCGCCCAACTGGCCCAGGAGATGCGCGAGTTCTTCCCCGAGAACCGGGTGGAGTACTTCGTCAGCTACTACGACTACTACCAGCCCGAGGCGTACATCCCCTCGAGCGACACGTACATCGAGAAGGACTCGTCGATCAACGACGAGATCGATCGGCTGCGCCACTCGGCGACGGCTGCACTGCTCACCCGCAAAGACGTCATCGTCGTCGCGTCGGTCAGCTGCATCTACGGCATGGGCAACCCGGAGGAGTACCGGGGCAACATGATCGACCTCAACGTGGGGATCGACTACGACATGCGCAGCATCCTGCGCAAGCTCGTCGACCTGCAATTCGATCGCAACGACGCCGTGCTCAGCCGAGGGCGGTTCCGGGTCCGTGGCGACACCATCGAGGTGCACCCGTCGTACGAGGAGACGGTGCTGCGCATCGAGATGTTCGGCGACACCATCGACCGGCTCACGATCATCGACCCGATCACGGGCGAGACGTTGCGGACGCTGGCCCGCACACAGATCTTCCCCGCCACCCACTACGTCGCGGGCGCCGACCGGATGGCCAGGGCGATGGGGCAGATCGAAGCCGAGCTGCAGGAGCGCCTGGCGTGGTTCGAGGCCGAGGGGAAGCTGCTGGAGGCCCAGCGGCTGCGCATGCGCACGTCCTACGACCTGGAGATGATGGGAGAGCTCGGCTACTGCAACGGCATCGAGAACTACTCGATGCACATCGACGGGCGGGTCTTCGGTCAGCCACCGTTCACGTTGCTCGACTACTTCCCGGACGACTTCCTGCTCGTCATCGACGAGAGCCACCAGGCCGTGCCCCAGCTGCACGGCCAGTACGAGGGCGACCGCAGCCGCAAGGACATGCTCGTCGACCACGGCTTCCGCCTGCCCTCGGCCAGGGACAACCGGCCGCTCACGTTCGACGAGGTGCTCGAGCGGATCAACCAGTGCGTGTTCATGTCGGCGACGCCGAGCGCGTACGAGCTGCGGGTGTCCGAACAGGTGGTCGAGCAGATCGTTCGTCCGACCGGGCTCGTCGACCCCGAGGTCGTCGTCAAGCCGACGAAGGGACAGATCGACGACCTCATCGAGAACGTCAACGAGCGGGTCACCAAGGGCGATCGCGTGTTGATCACCACGCTGACCAAGAAGATGGCGGAGGATCTCACCGACTACCTGCTGGAGCAGGGGCTGCGCGTGCGGTACCTGCACTCCAACATCGACACGATCCAGCGCATCGAGATCCTTCGGGCGCTGCGCCTGGGGGAGTTCGACGCCTTGGTCGGCATCAACCTGCTGCGGGAGGGCCTCGACCTGCCCGAGGTGTCCCTGGTGTCGATCCTCGACGCCGACAAGGAAGGCTTCCTGCGGTCGGAGACGTCGCTGATCCAGACGATCGGCCGGGCCGCCCGCAACATCGACGGCCAGGTCGTGATGTACGCCGACCGGGTCACGGACTCGATGCGGCGCGCGATCGACCTGACCAACCGGCGACGTGAGGCGCAGATCGCGTACAACGCCGAACACGGCATCAACCCACAGACCATCCGCAAGGCGGTCGGCGACATCCTGTCGCTGCTACGGCCGGACTACGCGTCGCCCGTGCCCGGCAAGGACCGGCGCCGCCAGCGGGAGCGGGAGAAGGTGCAGCGCGACCTCAAGACGCTGCCGCAGCAGGAGATGGCGCGCCTGATCCAGACGCTGGAGGAGGAGATGCACGAGGCATCGGCCGACCTCCGGTTCGAGTACGCCGCCCGCCTCCGTGACGAGGTCGCCGACCTCCGCCGCGAGATGCGCGACGCCAGCTGAA
>JBPCJW010000196.1:0-9067 GCA_051004915.1 Ilumatobacteraceae bacterium | reverse complement strand
CGGTACCTCGCCGATCCGGGCGTCGTCGATGGCACGCGCTGGGTCACGGGAGCCGACGCGCCGGGCCACCATGTCGTCGATCTCGTCGCCGGCCGCGACTTCATGCCGGACGGCACGATCGACGTGGCCGACGTACGCGCCGGCGACTCCTGCCCCGCCTGCGGCGCGCCGCTGGAGATCGCGCGGGGTGTCGAGATCGGCCACACCTTCCAGCTCGGACGACGCTACGCCGAGGCACTCGGGTTACAGGTCCTCGGCCCAGACGGCAAGCCCGTCACGGTGACGATGGGTTCCTACGGCATCGGGGTGTCCCGCGCCGTCGCCGCAATCGCCGAGACGACGCTCGACGACTTCGGCCTGTGCTGGCCCCGTGAGATTGCCCCGGCCGACGTGCACGTGGTCGTCGCCGGCAAGCCGGGGGCCGAGCAATGGCCGGCCGCCGAGTCGCTGGCTGCCGACCTCGAAGCGGCCGGTGTGCGTGTGCTGCTCGACGACCGGGCCGGCGTCTCCCCCGGCGTCAAGTTCAAGGACGCCGAGCTGCTCGGCGTGCCGACGATCGTCGTCGTCGGTCGTGGCCTCGCCGATGGACTGGTGGAGGTCAAGGACCGCCGCACCGGTGACCGCCGCGACGTCCCCCTCACCGACGCCGTCGCCCACCTCACCGGGCTCACCGCTTGACGTCCGGCATCAGGTTCTCAAGCGTTTTCAGGTGTCATATCTGACCGCAAACTGCCAGGAGAACCGTTGCGTGCAGGACGCTCGCGACTGTTTACGTAGAAATGGGTCACCTGTGACCCCTGAAAACGCTTAAGAACTCGAGGTGGCGCCGCGACCAGAAGGGCGAGTCCGGCCAACGCTGTTCGAGGGCGTACGTCGCCCGCTGCTCGGCTCGGAACTGCTCGACGACGGCGCGGTAGCGAGCCTCGTACGCGGCTGACCCGGCGCGGCCGGCGACGGCGGCTTCGGCCGCGGCGCGCCCCATCAGCACGGCGGTGAGGATGCCCTGGGACGACAGCGGGTCGAAGCACGCGGCGGCGTCGCCGGCGGCGAGCCACCCATCCCCCACCGGCCGATCGAGGTGGGCGGTGGCGGCGGCAACGACCCTCGGCCGGGTCGGCCGACCGTCGCCAAGCAGCCCGGCGACGAGGTCGGTGGCGCGGACGTCCCGATCGAACCCGGCGCTCGATCGCAGCGCTGACGGCAGGAGGTCACCGTCGGTGAGGAACGCCACGACGCGCCGACGACCCGGGATGGCCGCCGCGTACCACCAGCCCGTCTCGACGGACTCGACCGTGGTCAGGCGGTCCCGGTCCTCGGCGGCGCACGGGTACACGGCCACGGCGGCCGCCAGCCGGTCGTGCGTGACGAGCCGACCACCATGGCCGCGGGCGAACGCGGCGCGCCGACCCGAGGCGTCAATCACGACGGCCGCGTCGACGAATCGCCGGCCCACCGTGGCACCAGCCGCCTCGGCGATGGCGAGCAGACGGGCGTCGAAGGCGACACGGTCGAGGTGCCAACCGTGGCCGAGGGGGTTGAACATGAAGTCGGTGTCGAGGACGCGAGCCGAGCCCCATGCCGCCCGGTTCCCGTAGCTCGGCTGGTGGTCATCGGCGATGAACGTGCCAGCCCCGAAGATCTCGTCGACGGTGCGATCCAGCCCGGGCGGCGCACCCTCCCCGACCCGGAAGTCGCGACCGCTCGTCGCAGGATCGACGATGAGCACCGAACGGCCGGCCCGCGCCAACGTCACGGCGGCCGCCGATCCGGCTGGGCCGCCACCGAGGACCACGACGTCGCAGCTCGCTCCCGGTGTCGCGGGCATCAGGCGGCGCGCCGGTCTACGGCTGCGGCCCGGTCACCGGCTCGCCGTCCCAGACCTGCGGGTTGGACTCCTGGTGGGCGGCGTTCCAGCTGACCGTCGGTTCGGTCGCGAAGCCGACGTGGGTCTCCACCTTCATCACCGCCGGGAAGGTGCCATCGGTCGGTCCCGGCTGCTCGGTGACGATGCCAAGGTCCGCCCACCGCTCGACCATGTTGTCCAGAAGGTCGCCGCTGTCGGCGGCGGTCACGAAGCGCTCCCAGTCGTACCGCCGATCGAACGCGGCCTGGCGATCGGCCATCGGCGCCGAAGTGTCGACGACGATCCGGTAGTCCACCTCGCGCAACACGTGGTTGGGGATCCGGGCCGGCCAGAACGTCGGGAGCACCGGCGACACGCTCGGCTCGTAGCCCGAGCGGCAGCTCGCTGCATCGCTCTGCCACGGCGTGCCCTGCCAACGCGTGAGGTCCCCCGGCCCGCTGCCGGCCAGCGGCCCATCGGCGGACATCGTGCGTTGCGGCGTCAGCTGGGCGCCGTAGTCCGGGTTCTCGACCACCGTCGAGCGCACCTTCAGTCGGCGAGGAGCGGACCACATCGACGGCACGCGCAGCGTCCACGGCACCTCGATGCCCGGGTGGTAAGCGCCGCCGAGGCAGGCATCGAGACCGGCTCGGTCCAGCGCCTCGGTCTGCTCCAGCGGGTTCAGCTCGTCGAGACCGGCCGGCGCCGGTTCGCCACGGTCGTCGGTGAAGGTTCCGGCCGCCCACGCCGCCAGCAGCCCGTGTTGGATCGGCGTGACCGTCAGCATCTGGTATGCCGACCGCGCCGGGATGGCGATGCCGTCGCCGTAGATCTGCGGAGCGGCGTCGAGGTCTTGGGCGGAGCGGTCGGGGTTGCGGAACTGGTCGAAGGTGCGCTGGCGCAGCTCGGACGCGGTGGCGGACGGATCGGCGAGCTGGTCGAGCAGCGATGGCTCGAGGTAGTCGGCGCCGCTGCCCCAGCCGTTGGAACCGAGGAAGCCGGCGTTGACCCACTGCATGTCGACGATGCGACCGAAGATGGGGAGGATGTCGTCCCGGAAGCTGACGTCGCTGGCGGTCAGCCGGCTCGGATCGAACGTGTCCCAACCGAGCCGGGACGAGTCGTACCCCGTGACCAGTCCGGCCACCAGACCGGGGCCGTAGTTCGGCGGCGTGACGATGACCCAGCCGGGGTCGGCCTCGAGGGTGCGCCCGCCGATCGTCACGGTGGCCAGGACGGGTCCGTCGCAGGTGTCGTCGCACCAACCGTCGTTGTCGGAGAACGTTGTCAACGCGGCTTGGCCGGGCGCGTAGCCGCGGCCCTCGGCGGGGAGGAAGACCAGCCGACCATCCTCGTCCGTCAGCAGCTCGCCCAGCGGCACCGGCGCGTCGAGGAAGCGGCCGGCGTCGAGCGGGACGGGAGCGGCGGCCACTCCGGCGATCGATCGCTCGCCGGAGGCGACGACGAGACGGTCTCGATCGGCCCCGATGACCTTGTCGTTGCGCCGCGTGACAGGCCTGGCGACCGGGATGTCCATCGCCGTGTTGAAGTCGTACCACGCGGCCTTCTTGTTGGCGACGCTGACCTCCCACGTGACGGTGGCGTCGGTCGCGGTGACCTCCCGGACGACCGCGCCCTGCGCGTCGTACCCATAGACACGGAAGCGGGCGGCCTGGCGGGCGATCGCGCCGCTGGCGTCCTTGAAGCCATCGGGAGCCATCGGCAGCGTGCCGGGCAGCTCGGGGCCAAAGTAGAAGCTGTCGGCGCTGTTGCCCACTCGGGCGATGCCGACGGACGGATGGATCGCGACCCGCACGATGCGGTCGAGCTCTGGCGTCGTCGTTGCGGTGGCGGCCCGATCCGGCCCGTCGTCGGCGCACGCCTCGAGGAACCCGCCGCCGGCGGTCAGTAGGGTGCCTGCCGCCACCGCCCGTTGGAGGAACTCCCGCCGCGTGAAGATGACCGGCTCGGCCACCGATCAGGAGTGCTTCAGCAGACCCTGGTCGATGACGACGCGGTCACCGACAGAGGTGGTGAAGACGGCCTCGCCATCAGCGGTGTCCCAGGCCCGGAGCGTGAGTGCCTCACCAGGCCACACCGGCGAGGCGAAGCGGCCCTCGATGTGGTGGAAGCGGGCCGGATCCGAACCGCACAGGAGGTGGAGCAGCCCCCGCCCGGTGAACCCGTAGCTGCAGAGCCCGTGGAGGATCGGGCGGTCGAACCCGCCGACGGCGGCGAAGGACGGGTCGGTGTGCAGCGGGTTGCGGTCGCCGTTGAGCCGGTAGAGGAAGGCTTGGTCGGGCGATGTCTCGTAGGTCCGCGCATGATCCGGCGGGCGCTCGGGCGGCACGTTCTGCGGGCCCGATGGCCCCCGCTCGCCGCCCCACCCGCCCTCGCCGCGGATGTACGCCGACGAGCGAGTGGTGTAGAGCGGCTCGCCGCCCATCGACACGGAGTTCTCGGTCACGACGATGGCGGCCTTGCCCTTGTCGAACATGTCGGTGAGCTGCGAGGTGATCGACCCCGTGCCCTCGACCGGGATCGGCCGGTGCAGCGTCACAGCCTGCTGACCGTGGACGAGCAGCGCCGGGTTGAACGTGCCGATGCTGGCCATCACGGAACGGCCGCCGGCGCCGTAGCCCATCACGACCGGGAACGTCGGGAAGACCTGCTGACGCACGCCATTGGTGTTCTCGGTGGTGAACGCCAGCTCGTCGCCACCGGCGCCGATGCTGACGGCGTAGAGCAGCGCGTCCTTGCTCGTCCAGGTGAACTCGGCCGGCTCGCTGCGTGTTCCGACAGCGTCTGGGTTGAGGGGCACGATGATCCTCCGTGGTCGTCGGCGACGCCGCCCGACACTACGGCGCGATGAGCGATGAGTGGCCAGACGACGCACATCGCTCGCCGCGCCAGCCGACCCCCCGACTGCGATGAGCGATGAGTGGTGCTGGGGCACTCATCGCTCATCGCGACGGCTGAGTCAGTCGGCGGAGACGTCGACCGCTCGGCGGCTTGGCGGGTGGCATCTCCCGATGCAGTAGCAACGCCGCGGTGGCGTGGAACCGAACCGCTGTTGTGGGCGTCCAAGGAGGCACGTCGATCGTTCGACGCGCCTGCCTCCTCGTCGTGATGTTCGCCGGGACAGCGGCGTGCGACGAGTCCGATCCCGTCGCGCTGCCGGCCGACTCGACGCCGACCCAGGTCACCGCGACCGAAGCAGCCCCAGGTGTGGCGACGTCGGCATCGTCCTTGCGGCCTGCACCGCCGGTCGTGGCCGACGGTCCCGTCATCGTCGGTGGTCCCTCGAGCTCGACGACCTCACCGGACGGCACGCCAGACGGGTGTCGCCGGACGCCGTCATCGAGCTGGTGAGCCGCACGGACCGGCTGGCCATGGACCTCATCTACTACGGGGAGTCGACAGCGACGTGCGGCTGGGACGTCGACGGCGAGGCGATGTTCGGCGACGCGTTCCGTCCGGCGGCTGCCCTCGTCGTGCCTCTCGGTGAGCTGGCGATCGTGCCCGACACCGTTGGCGCCATCTCTGTCGATGTCCACCCGCTGACCCCAGACCTCCGCCTCGCCTTCCTCGACACGTCACCCGAGGTACTCGGCGCGGCCAACGACGGCAGGTACCCCGTCACCCTCCCCGGACGGGGCTGCTTCGTGGTTTCGGTGGGATGGAGCGCCGACGGACGCAGCGCCGCCTTCACCGGCCTCGCCGAATCACCTGCCGGCAGCTGCGCGTGATGTCGAATCAGTCGGCAAAGACGTCGCGGGTGAGCTGGATGAAAAAGGTGTGGTCGTTGCCCTTGCTCGTGTCCTCGGAGTTGTACGAGGCCCTGGGCGTCCCGTCGGGGACCTTCTCCTCGGTGTAGATCGCGCCGACGGGGCAGACGTCGGGTTGATAGCAGGCCGTGCACGAAGTGCACTCGTCGACGTTGACGTAGAGGATGCTGTCGCCGAAGATTCCCACAGCGTCCGGGTTCGCGGCGTGCGAGTTCTCGATCACGCCGCTGCCGGCCTCGATCTCGGAGTAGAGAACGTTGTTCGCCGAGTCGAACTCGTAGATGCACTGGACCGGGCAGACGTCGACGCACGCCCGATCCTTCGTCCCGATGCACGCCTCGGTGATGATCGCGATCCCGCTCATTGGCGCAGCCCTTCGTTGGTCAACACGAACAGGTCTAGCTGATCGGCTGGCGTGTTGTACTGGGCCCGGATCGGGCCGGCGGAGTCGGCCTCCGCTACTGCTGCGGTTGGGGCCAGAAGCCGGGCCGGCCGTCCATTCCCGAGTTCCCCCGGGCGTCGGCGAGCAACCCGGCGACGACCTCGCCGAGCTTGGTGGGGTCGTCGACCGGGTCGACCGACGGGCCGCGCACCCAACCCTCGGCGACGGCGAGGAACTGCCCGGACGCCTCGAACACTCGCCCGGTGACCCCGGCGGACTCCTCCGATGCCAGCCACGTGACGATCGGCGCGATCCAATGGGGCGCCCGGGCTTCACGTGCTTCGTCCGTCTCCGGCGCGCTGCCAAGACCTTCGGTCATCCGCGTCAGCGCGACGGGTGCGACGGCGTTGACCGTGACGCCGTAGCGGGCGACTTCGAGGGCGACGATGTTGGTGAACGCGGCGATGCCCATCTTGGCCGCGCCGTAGTTGCTCTGCCCGGGGTTGCCGTAGATGCCCGACACCGACGTGGTGTTGATGATCCGGCCGCTCACCGCCTGACCAGCCTTGGCCTGCTCGCGCCAATGGGCGACGGCCCAGCGGGACGGCGCGAACGTGCCCTTGAGGTGGACGTTGATGACGGCATCCCATTCCTCTTCCGTCATGTTGGCGAGCACGCGGTCGCGCAGGATGCCGGCGTTGTTGACGACGACGTGGACGTCGCCGAACGTGTCGATCGCCGAGTTGATCAGCCGCTGCGCACCCTCCCAGTCGGCGACGTCGTCACCGTTGGCGATCGCTTCGCCACCGGCCTCGGTGATCTCCTCGACCACCTGCTGGGCCGGCGAGAGGTCGCCGCCGGCGCCGTGCATGTCGCCGCCGAGGTCGTTGACCACGACCTTCGCGCCGTGGCGGGCGAGACTCAGTGCGTGCTCTCGGCCGATCCCCCTGCCGGCGCCCGTCACGATGGCCACCCGACCCTCGACCAACTTCGCCATCTACTCCACTCCTTCGTCGCCCTCGCTTCAAGGGTCGCGGCGACAATAGGCACTTCCCCCGGCCACGGCTCCAACCGGCCGTAGCCTCCGGCGGGTGGACGACCCGGGGCCCCCGTCGGCGCCGACGGTCACCGACGTGCTCGTCGTCGGAGCCGGTCCGGCCGGCGTCGCCGCTGCCGTCACGCTCCGCGCGTCCGGTCGAGACGTCATGCTCGTCGACAAGGCGACGTTCCCTCGCGACAAGTGCTGCGGTGACGGCCTGACCACGCTGGCGCTGCGCGAGCTGGAAGCGCTCGGCTTCGAACCGTTGATGGTGCGCGATTGGCAGGTCGTCGACGGCGCCGTGCTCCGCTCGCCGTCGGGACGCCAGGTCACGGTGCGGCTGCCGACGGGCGCCCGCGCCGGTACCTACGCGGCTGTCGCCCCGCGCCGCCAACTGGACGCCGCCCTTGTCGACCTGGCGTCCGCCGCCGGCGTCGACGTGCGCACCGGCCACGGCTTCGACGGGCGGCTCGACCAGCACCACGATCACGCCGTCGTCGGCCTCGGCGGTCACGAAGCCGTCGCCGCCCGCTACGTGATCGCCGCCGACGGCATGTGGAGCCCCGTCCGCCGAGCGGCGGGGCTGACGGAGGCGGGTTACCTCGGAGAGTGGCACGCCTTTCGTGCCTACGCCCGCGGGGTGACCGGCCCGGCCGCCGAGCAGCTGCATGTGTGGTTCGAGCCCGACCTCCTGCCCGGCTACGCGTGGTCGTTCCCACTGCCGAACGGCCGGGTCAACATCGGGTTCGGCGTCCTGCGCGACGGCAGCCGACGAATCCAGGACATGAAGCAGCAGTGGGCGGACCTGCTGGATCGCCCGCACATCCGAGCGGCGATCGGCGCCCATGCGGCGTTGGAGGATCGCCACACGGCGTGGCCGATCCCGGCCCGCATCGACCGCGCCACGCTCAGCGCCGGGCGCGTCCTCCTCGTCGGCGACGCCGCGGCGGCCACCGACGTGATGACCGGCGAGGGCATCGGTCAAGCCCTCCTCACCGGCCGGTTGGCGGCCGAGGCCGTCGTGGCGGCGGGTGCAGTCGACCCGGCTGCTGCCCGGCGCCACTACGGCCGCGCCGTGCGCCATCACCTGGTCGCCGACCACCGGATGTCCGCCGCTCTCGGCAGGGTGCTCGCCCACGAACGTGGCGCGAGAGGCGCGATCGGCCTGCTCGACCGGTGTGGCGACTGGAGCCGGCGCAGCTTCGCCCGCTGGATGTTCGAGGATGAACCGCGCGCCCTGCTGCTGACCCCCAGCCGGTGGCATCGCCGCCCGCTGGCCCGCCCCGGAGTCTGGGTCCACGGCTGAACTTCGTCGACCAGCTCTTCACCACCGTCGCCGGTTGCGCCTGACGGACACGAGCTCCGGCGGATCTGTCAGCATCGTGGAGTGCAGCCAATGAACCCGCCGCCCGGCTGGTATCCGGATCCCGCCGAGCCGGGCGCCAGGTACTGGGACGACGGGCGGTGGACCGAAGACGCCCAGGCCGCGGAGTCGATCGGACAGGGCCCCGGCGCCGATCGGCCAGGGACCGACGCCGGTCGTCCCGACCTCCGGCGGTCCGCTCGCACCCCCGAACCCCCAGGCGACGGCGGCGGCGACCGGGCAACCCTCGACCGGGCCCCGGCTGAGGTCAAGTCGGGAGGCCGGCGGGTGCCACCGCAACCTCACCGCTCGCCGTTCTCGCCGCCGGATCCCGCCCGGCCGCCCCGTCGACGCGATGAGCGATGAGTGGTCATACGACGCACATCGCTCATCTCGCCCGATGACCGACACGTGCGATGAGCGATGAGTGGTCCTGGCGCACTCATCGCTCATCGCGCTGGGGGTTCGCTCCTGCCGCCGTCCTCATCTCGCTCGCCGGCTGTGGGGCGGAAGGTGCGCAGGACGCCGACGTGTCAGTCGTCCGGGTGGCGGCGCAGCCGTGCCGCACCCCGAACCGGGCGCTCGGGTTGGGGGTGGTGCTCGACGAGGATGTCGTCGCGACGGCCGCCCACACGGTGGACGACGACCTCCG
>JBPCJW010000195.1:0-5662 GCA_051004915.1 Ilumatobacteraceae bacterium | reverse complement strand
AGGTGGCGAATGGGTTCTTTCCCTCCCTCTTTTTTTGTGGTCCTTGTGTTCCCCCCCCCCCTCCCCCCCCCACGGTCGTCAGGCCACAGGGGCCTTCTGGGGAAGGGAGGGGTAGATGTTCCGATTCGTGATCAGACGGCTGATCTGGGCCGTCCCGACACTGATCATCGTGACGTTCCTCGTGTACGTCGCGATCCGCATCGGGACCAACCCGGTGGCCAGCTACCTGCGTTCCAACCAGCGGGCCAGCCCGGCCAGGATCGCGCAGTACATCGAAGACAACGGGTTGTACGAGGGCTTCGGTGGCTACGTGCGGGGCTACTTCACGTGGCTCGGCGGCTTCGTCACCGGCGACTGGCCGAACAGCATCAAGGGCAACCGCGAGGTGTGGCCGGTGCTCAAGGACGCGATGGCCAACTCGGTGCGTCTGGCCGGACTCGCGGCGATCATCGGCATCGTCGTCGGCTGCACGTTCGGCGTGTTCGCCGCGCTCAAGCCCGGCTCGCTGCGCGACGGCACGGTCAACACCTCGGCCCTCGTGGCGCTGTCCATCCCGCCGTTCGTGTCGGCGGTCATCCTGCAGATGGTCTTCGCCGTCTACACGCGCGACTGGTTCCCTAACCAGGAGTGGCTGCACTTCCCGACGTCGGGCGTGTACCCGCCGGGGCAGCGCGGCTTCAACCTCATCGAGATGCTGCGCCACCTGACGCTGCCCGTGGTGGTCGTGGCGTTGCAGACCGTCGCCGTCTACACCCGGTACATGCGGGCCTCGCTGCTCGACGTCCTCAACAGCGACTACCTGCGCACCGCCCGCGCCAAAGGGATCAGCGAGCGACAGGTCCTCGTGCGCCACGCCATGCGCAACGCCATGCTGCCGATCGTCACGTTGGCGGCGATCGATTTCGGCGCCCTCTTCGGCGGGCTGATCATCACCGAGAACATCTTCCAGTACCCCGGGATGGGTCAGTTCTTCCTCACCGCCTACGGCAACGGCGACTTTCCCGAGCTGATGCCGTGGATGGTCATCGTCGTGCTGGCGGTCATCGTCTTCAACCTCGTCGCCGATCTTTCCTACGCCGTCCTCGATCCGCGGATCCGCTTGTGATCGCGGGCGTCCGACTCACCGAAAGGGGTCCTTTATGACCGACCTCGCGACCCCGCTGCTCCCCGAGGCGGAGGGCATGCCGGAGGCTCCGCCGACTGACGTCGAAGGGCTCGCCGTCACCTCGCTGTCGCCCCGCCAGATGGCGGTGCGCCGGTTCCTCCGCCACAAGCCGGCGGTCCTCGCCACCGTCGTGTTGGTGATCATGATCCTCTTCGTTCTGCTCGCGCCGCTGACCGCCCGCTACGGGATCAACGAGGCGATCTTCGAGTCGACCGCCGACGGCGGGAGCAACCGCTACCTGGCACCGAGCTCCGACGCGTGGTTCGGCACCGACGAGATCGGTCGCGACCTGTACAGCCGGTTGATCTTCGGCACCCGAGTGTCGTTGGCCATCGGCCTGGCTGCCGCCGTCATCGGCGTGGTGATCGGCACGTTCATCGGCGCCTACGCCGGCATCCGGGGCGGTTTGTTCGACGACGTGATGATGCGCCTCACCGACATCTTCCTCGCCTTCCCGTTCCTGGTGGCGCTGCTCGTGATGCGCAACATGCTCGGAGAGATCGAGTGGCTGACGCCCGTCGTCGGTGATCGGACCTCGATCCGTTTCGTCATCTTGCTGCTTGCCGTGTTCGGCTGGATGCCGGTCGCCCGAGTCGTGCGCGGTCAGGTGCTGGCGCTGAAGGAGCGCGAGTTCATCGAAGCGTCTCGGGCGCTCGGCGCGAAGACCCAGCGCATCGTCGTGCGCCACCTCCTCCCGAACGCCATCGGCCCAATCCTCGTCGCCCTCACGTTCTCGGTCGTATTCGCCGTCATCGCCGAGTCGACCCTCGGGTTCTTCGGGTACGGCCCACAGGTCGGCTCAGGGGCGACCTCGCTCGGCATCCTCGTCGGCAGCAGCAAGGCCAACGTGCTGACAGGCAACTGGTGGATGGTCGTGTTCCCGTGCGCTGCGCTGCTGCTCGTCGCCCTGACCATCAACATGTTCGGCGACGGTTTGCGTGACGCCACCGACCCGAAGCTGATCCGGCACTGACGTGGTCGATCTGCACGACGCTCCCCACGACCGTCGAGACGACGAACGACGAGACGCCGAACGAAGAGACGCTGGGCCGGAGGTGAGCTCGGAGGGTGACCACGTGGTTTCCGACGAGGGACCCGTGCTCAGGCTGCGCGACTTCCGGGTCACGTTCCCCACGTTGTTCGGCAAGGTGCAGGCGGTCCGCGGCGTCGACCTCGATGTCGGCGCCGGCGAGTTGGTCGGCATCGTCGGCGAGTCCGGCTCGGGGAAGTCGGTGACGTTCCTCGGGATGATGGGGCTGCTGCCGAAATCGGCGATCGTCGAGGGGTCAGCCACGGTCAGCGGAACCGAGCTGGTCGGCGCGCCGAAGAAGCGGCTCAACCGCGTCCGGGGCAAGCAGGTGGCGATGATCTTCCAGGATCCGCTGTCGGCGCTCAACCCCGTGCATCGCATCGGCGATCAGATCGTCGAGATGCTGCAGTCGCACCAGGACATGCGCAAGAAGGCGGCGTGGGAGCGTTCGGTCGAGCTGCTCGACATCGTCGGCATCCCGCAGCCCCGTGACCGCGCTAGCCAGTACCCGCACGAGTTCTCTGGCGGCATGCGCCAGCGCGTGATGATCGCCATGGCCATCGCCAACGATCCCGACGTGTTGATCGCCGACGAGCCGACGACCGCGCTCGACGTCACCGTGCAGGCGCAGATCCTCGAGGTGTTGCAACGGATCCGTCGCGAGATGCGCACGGCCGTGGTGCTGATCACCCACGACCTCGGCGTCGTCGCCCGGGTCGCCGATCGCGTCCAGGTGATGTACGCCGGCCGCCTCGCCGAGCGCGGTGACGTGTGGTCGATCTTCGACCACCCGAGCCACCCGTACACGCGCGGGCTGCTGGACAGCTTGCCGGCGCTGGGGCGGGATCGGCTCACGCCGATCCCCGGTGCGCCACCGAACATGATCAGCCCCCCGTCGGGCTGCGCGTTCCGGGCGCGCTGCCCGTACGCCATCGATGCGTGCGCGGAGGGTCTGCCCGACCTCCACCCGTTCGGTGACCTGGAGACGGCGTGCATCCGAGCCGAGGAGCTGTCACTCGTCCCCGCCGACCGGGACGCCTCGTGACGGCCGTCGACGACGCCGTCGCAACGCCGGTGATCGAGGTCGAGGAGCTGGTCAAGGTCTTCCCGGTGCGGCGGGCGAAGGGCCTGCGGGTGACCAAGCGGCTCGTGCAAGCGGTGTCGGACGTGTCGTTCCGCATCGGGAAGAACGAGACGCTCGGGCTGGTGGGGGAGAGCGGCTCGGGCAAGTCGACGCTGGGACGCTGCGTCCTGCAGCTGCTCGAGCCGTCGGCGGGATCGGTGAAGTACCACGGCACCGAGCTGGTCGGGATGAGCCGGGACGATCTGCGCCCGCTGCGCAAAGAGATCCAGATGGTGTTCCAGGATCCGTACGCATCACTCGACCCGAGGTTGACGGTCGGCAACGCGATCGGCGAGGCACTGCAGATCCACAAGGTCCCCGGCGACCACAAGGGCCGAGTCAGGGAGCTGCTCGAGCTGGTCGGGCTGTCGGCCGATCACGCCAGCCGCTACCCGCACGAGTTCTCCGGTGGCCAGCGCCAGCGCGTCGGCATCGCACGTGCCCTCAGCCTCGACCCGACGTTCATCGTGCTCGACGAGCCGGTGTCTGCGCTGGACGTGTCGATCCAAGCCGGCGTGATCAACCTGTTGCAGGACCTGCAGGACGAGCTGAAGCTGTCGTACCTGTTCATCGCCCACGACCTGTCAGTGGTCCGCCACATCTCGGACACCGTGGCCGTGATGTACCTCGGCAAACTGGTCGAGGTCGGCCCGGCAGAGGAGCTGTACGTGTCGGCCGCCCATCCGTACACGCACTCGCTGCTGTCGGCCATTCCGGAGCCTGATCCTGTGATCGAGCGTGAGCGGGAACGGATCACGCTGGTCGGCGACATCCCAAGCCCGATCGACCCGCCGTCGGGGTGCCGGTTCAGGACCAGGTGCCCGAAGGCGCAGCCGAGGTGCGCGGCCGAGGAGCCGGAGCTGATCGACCGCGGGTTCGGCCACCCGGTGGCGTGCCACTACCCGGAGCGCATCGCCGAGGCGGTCACGGCGGTCAGTTTCGAGGACGGGTCGGTAGCCTGACGCGCCGTGCGCGATGTCATCCTCTACCTGGTGCTCGTCATCAACGTGCTGTCGTTGATCGCCATGGTGTCGGGGATCCTGATGCACAGCGGGCGGGGTGGGGGACTGTCGGACATGTTCGGCGGCGGTGGGGGCGCCGCGCTCGGATCCAGCTCGGCCGAGCGCAACCTGACGAGGATCACGTTCGCCTTCGCCCTGACGTGGATCCTGACGGTGGTCGCCCTCGGCTTCCTCCTCGTCCGGGAGTAGCCCTGGCCCGGGTATCTGGGCGGGATCTCTGCCATCCCCCGATCTGGGCGGGATCTCCGCCAACAGCCGGCAGAAACGACGCCCAGTTTGACCACGGGCGGCGGACCGCGCCGGTTGCGGTATCGTCGGAGGCCCACGTCGGAGTGGCGGAATGGCAGACGCGCTAGCTTGAGGTGCTAGTGAGGTATTAATCCTCGTGGGGGTTCAAGTCCCCCCTCCGACACCGGCGGGTCGGCGCGAAAGTGCTGCTCAGAGGGGGTGCGGCAAGGCGACCGAGGTCGCTCCCGAGGCCGTTTGTCAGCAACGGCGGACGCCGGGTCACGCTGCGTCTGTCACGCTGCGGAAGTGCACGTGACGATTCGCCGCTCGGTGACCACGACGAGCCGGCCGCCCAGCAGCAGCCGTCGGCCAGCATGGTGGAACGCTGCTCGATCGATCTCCGGGCGCCGCACAACGTTATAGACCTCGTCGGCGTCGATCTCTCGCTCGGCCATCCGGACCTTCGCGTGCGCGGAGGCTTCATCGTCGGGCGAGGGCCCGGAGCACGTGAGACAGGAACGCAGCCTTGCCCGGGTGCTCCAGAGCCCGCGATTCGATTCAGGGGGCGAAGGCTTCAACGTCGAGGTCCTGCGAACCGATAGCGCGCCCATGGGTCCGCATCGACCCCGAAGTCGATGCTGGCTTCCTCGCCCCACCGGTCGGTCGGGGCGACGCTCCGCGGCTGACCGAGTGGCTTCGGCGCGTGCAGCCGCCGACCAAGGCCAAGGTGCTGGCAGCTTGACGCCTCGCAACAGTGGGCGTGGGTACCGGGGATACTCGAAGCCGGCAGTGATCGCGGAACGCACGAGTCGGCGAGGTCGACGATCCCACGCTCGCACGACGCCGATCACTGCGAGAGCGTCCGCGCGGTCGACGTCCATGCCGAGGGAGAGCAGCCTCCCGGGTTCGGTCCCCATCGTTTGACGAGGTAGATCATCCCGACGTGACGGTCAACGCGGATGACGTCGAGGGAGGCCTGTGCCGAGTGCCGCCGGCCCGGAGGTCACAGCGAGCCGACGGCCCGCAGTGCTCCCGGGTGACGGCCCATGAGTCGATCGAGTCCGGCCGAGGTCGCCTCGTCGGCGGGCACGAAG
>JBPCJW010000194.1:0-5538 GCA_051004915.1 Ilumatobacteraceae bacterium | reverse complement strand
CTGCAGGCGGTGTACGTGCCGGCCGACGACTACACCGACCCGGCACCGTTCACCACGTTCACCCACCTCGACGCCACGACCGAGCTGTCGCGGCAGGTGGCCGCGCTCGGCATCTACCCCGCCGTCGACCCGCTGGCATCGACGTCGACGATCCTCTCGCCGGAGGTCGTCGGTGAGCGGCACTACGCCGTGGCGCGGCGGGTGCAGGAGATCCTCCAGCGGTACAAGGAGCTGCAGGACATCATCGCCATCCTCGGGCTCGACGAGCTGTCGGAGGAGGATCGCCTGACCGTCAACCGGGCGCGCAAGATCCAGCGCTTCCTGTCGCAGCCGTTCTTCGTGGCCGAGGTCTTCACGGGCTTGAAGGGCGAGTACGTGCCGGTCGCCGAGACGGTCGAGAGCTTCGAGCGCCTCGTGCAGGGCGACTACGACGACCTGCCCGAGCAGGCGTTCCTCAACGTCGGCGGCATCGAGCAGGTGGCGGCGAAGGCCAAGACCCTGCAGGAGGGCTGAGATCAGCATGAACGTCGCGGTCGTCTCGCCGGAACGGGTGCTGTTCGAGGGCGAAGCCACGCAGGTGATCACCCGCACGACCGAGGGTGATGTCGCCTTCCTCGCCAACCACGCGGCGTTCCTCGGCACCTTGGTCGAGGGTGAGACGCGTGTCTACCTGCCCAACGGCAGCATCGAGAAGTTCGACGTCCAGGGTGGCTTCGTCGAGGTCAGCAACGACACCGTGTCGATCCTCGTCAGCTGATCGCGGCGCCCGGGCTGACCCGTGACCAGACTGTCGGCATGGCTGAGTCCCCGTCGTATCCGTTCACCTCCGCGCTGGTCACCGGCGCCTCCAGTGGGATCGGCGAGGAGCTGACCCGGCAGCTCACTGCGGCCGGTGTGTCGGTGGTCGTGGTGGCGCGACGCGCGGACCGGCTGGAGGCGCTGGCCGACGGGCTACCCGGCGTCGAGGTTCTCGTCGCCGACCTCACCACTCGTGCCGGCCAGGACGCCGTCACGACGCGCATCGCCGCCGTCGACCGGCCGATCGACCTCGTCGTGAACAACGCCGGGTTCGGGACCAGCGGCCCGTTCCACGAGACCGACCCGGAACGCCTCGACGACGAGGTGGGCCTGAACGTCGCCGCGCTGACCCGCCTCTCCCACGCCGCGCTGGCGGCCATGGTCCCGCGTCGCCGTGGCTGGCTGCTCAACGTGGCCAGCGTCGCCGCATTCCAGCCGGGGCCCCACCTCGCCGTGTACGCCGCCACCAAGGCGTACGTCTTGAGCCTCAGCGAGAGCCTGCACGAGGAGGTCAAGGGCGACGGTGTGACGGTGACCGCCTTGTGCCCCGGCCTGATCCGCACGGAGTTCCAGGACGTCAGCAACACCGAGCACTACCAGAGCTCGTTTCCCGGCTTCGTGTGGTGCGAGGTGGATGACGTCGTGCGCGACGCTCTGGCAGCGACGGCCAAGGGCCGAGCCGTGATCGTGCCCGGCGCCCTCTACAAGACGGTGGCCTGGGTCGGTGGCGTCACGCCGCGCTGGGCCAAGCGCGTCGCCAGCGGCATCATTCCTCGCGACTGAGCGGTGAGCAGCGCGTCAGGTGTAGTCGATGTCGCTGTACTCCTGCAGCTTGGCGATGTGGTGGTGGGCGTCGATCTGACGGACGGTGCCGCTGCGTGAGCGCATCACCAGGCTCTGCGTTGTGACGCCCCGTGCGTCGAAGCGCACGCCGTCGAGCAGCGGGCCGTCGGTGATGCCGGTGGCGGCGAAGAAGCAGTTGTCGCCGCGCACGAGGTCGTCGGTCGTCAAGATGGCGGCCGGGTCGAGCCCGGCGGCCAGGATCGCCGCCCGTTCGTCCTCGTCACGTGGCCACAGGCGCCCTTGGATCTCGCCGCCCATGCACTTCAGGGCGGCGGCGGAGATGACGCCTTCCGGTGTCCCGCCGACGCCCATCAGCACGTCGACGCCGCTGCTCTCGGACCCCGCGGCGATCGAGCCGTAGACGTCGCCGTCGGTGATCAGCCGGATGCGTGCGCCGCTCGCCCGCACCTCGTCGATCAGGTCGGCGTGGCGCGGCCGGTCGAGGATGACGACGGTGAGGTCGCGCACCGACTCGCGCTTGGCCTTGGCGATCCAGCGCAAGTTCTGGGTCGGGCTGGCCGTGATGTCGATCGACCCGACGGCCTCGGGGCCGACGGCGATCTTCTCCATGTAGTACGAGGGACCCGGATCGAACATCGACTCGCGATCGCTCACGGCGATCACGGACAGCGCGTTCGTGCGGCCCTGCGCGGTCAGCGTCGTGCCGTCGATCGGGTCGACCGCCACGTCGACGAGCGGAGGGCTGCCGTCGCCGACCTGCTCGCCGTTGAACAGCATCGGGGCGTCGTCCTTCTCACCCTCCCCGATGACCACGACGCCGTCCATCGTGACCGTCGACAGGACGGTGCGCATCGCCGCCACGGCGGCGCCGTCGGCACCGTTCTTGTCGCCGCGGCCGACCCAGCGTGAGGCCGCCAGCGCCGCCGACTCGGTGACCCGCACCAGCTCGAGCGCCAGGTTGCGGTCGGGTCGGCGCGAGGTCGGGGGCATGCGATCACGGTAGCCGGGCGCTCAGCGACGGCGAGCTGACGGACCTGCGCCGGCATCAGCTGCCGGTGTGATGACTCCAGACACGGAGATCTCTCGATTCCGGAGGAACCACCGATGATCCACTTCGCCATCTTCGCCCGTGCCGTGTCCAGTGCACACTGGGGTGATGCCGTACCGGTCGAGGGTGGTGGACGTGACGGCCGAGCTGTGCATCGCAGGGCGCGACGTGACCGAACCACGACTCGACCCGTCGGGCCGACGGTTGGCGTTCGTCAGCCGGGGGAGCGGTGCGGCAGCGATCCAGCTCGTCGAGCTCGATGACCCGTCGCCGCTCGAGCGACAGCTGACCACGATGCCTGCCCCGGCGCCGGGGCGGGGGATGTACGGCGGCTGCTACGACTGGCTGCCCGACGGTTCGGCCATCGTCTACTGCGCCGTCGAGGGCGCGCTGTGGCGCCAGCCGGTGCCCGGCGGTGCCGCGCTGCGGCTGACGGACGGTGACGCCGACCGGGCCATCGCCGCACCGGCCGTCGCGCCGGACGGGACGTTCGTCGCGTACGTGGTCGACACGGCCGAGGTCTGGCTGCAGCCGCTCGACGGCGGGCCGTGCCGGCGACTCGACGACGGCGGGCACGACTTCTGCGCCGACCCGACGGTCGACCCGACGAGCTCGGCGGTCACGTACCAGGCGTGGAGTGTGCCCGCCATGCCGTGGGACGGGGCCGAGCTCGCGACGGTCGGCGTCGACGGTACGGGACGGTCGTCGTTTCGGCCGGCCGGAGCGGCCGCCCAGCAGCCGCGCTACCTACCGGGTGGCGCGCTGGCGTGCGTCGACGACGGGTCCGGTTGGCTGCAGGTCACGGTCGGCGACCAGCCGCTCATCGCCGGGGGCGATGCGTGTGAGCACGCTGACGCGTCGTGGGGCCAGGGCCAGTCGACCTTTTCACTCTCGCCGGACGGATGCTCGGTGGCCGTCGCCCGCAACGACGCCGGGTTCGGTCGCCTGTCCGTCGTCGACGTTGCGGCCGGGTCAGGTGGCGACATCGGACGCGGGGTGCACGGCCAGCTCTCGTGGCGCGGCGGACGGTTGGCCGCGCTCAGATCGGGGGCACGCACGCCCACCGAGGTCGTCGTGTACGACACCGCCACGTGGGAGCGGACGGTCGTCGCGGTCGGACCCGTCGCCGGCTGGGATGCCGTCGAGCTGGTCGAACCGGAGGCGCTGACGCTTGACCACGACGGCATCACGCTGCATGCCCGCCGCTACCGGCCGCCCGGCGAGCGAGCGGGGCGGCTGCTCGTCATGCTCCACGGTGGCCCGACGGGGCAGTGGCCCGCGTCGTTCCTGCCGCGTGTGGCGTACTGGGTCGGGCAGGGGTGGGACGTGCTGCTGCCCGACCACCGTGGCTCCACGGGGCACGGGCGCGCCTACCAGCAGGCGCTCAACGGGCGGTGGGGCGAGCTGGACGTTGCCGACACGGTGGCGTGGGTGCGCCACGCCGTGGACGAAGGCTGGGCCGAGTCGTCGAGCGTCGCGATGACCGGCGGGTCCTCGGGCGGGTACACCGTGCTCGGCGTGCTCGGGCGCCATCCCGGGTTGGTCGCCGCCGGAGTGGCGGCCTACCCGGTCACCGATCTCGTCGACCTGCACGAGCGCAGCCATCGGTTCGAGGCCCACTCGGTGCTGACGTTGATCGGGCCGCTGGCGGACACGGAGCGCTACCGGGCCCGGTCGGCCATGGCGTTCATCGAGCGGATCGTCGATCCGTTGCTCGTGCTCCACGGCACGGCCGATCCGGTGGTCCCCGTCGAGGGCACGATCACGTTCGTCGATGCGCTGCGGGCGGTCGGCGGCGATGTCGAGCTGCACCTGTTCGACGGCGAGGGCCACGGCTTTCGCCAGCCCGAGAACCAGCTCGCCGAGTACCGCCTCGTCACCGAGTTCCTCGAACGCCACGTGCCGCGCCACGCCGGCAGGCGGCGGTGAGGTGAGCGGTGAGCGCACCTGTCGGGCTCATCTCTCACCGCAGCGTTCGTCGGGGCAGTCGGCGCGGGCGCCACTAACGTCGCCGCGGTGCCCAACGAAGACGGGACCGAGTGGGACCCCAACGACCTGGAGTCCGTCAAGGTCCACTACGACGTGACGAGCTGGTCGGTGGACCAGCGGGCCGAGCTGAGCGAGGCGTTGGCCGAAGCGGAGTTGGCGCACGCGTGGGACGGCGACGAGCTGGTCGTGCCGGAGGATGCCGAGGCCGGGGTCGACGCCTTGTTCGATCGGCTGGAGGAGCTGCTCGGCCCGTTCGCCGTGCCACTCGACGCCGACGACGGCGGGGTGGAGTACGGGCTGGACGAGTGGCCGGCGGCCGACCGCCAGACGCTGGCCCAGGCGCTGGTCGAGGCGGCGGTGCCGCACCGCTGGGACCGCACGGTGGTGATCGTGGCGACGGATCGTGAATCCGAGGTCGACGAGCTGCTGGACGCCGTCGAGCAGGGCACCATCGTGCTGGCTGGTGGCGCGGCCGGGAGCGGTCCGCCGGACGGAGCGCTGAGCAAGTTGTTCGCCGCCGCCGACCGACTGGCCCGCGACCCCGACGACCGCACCGGCAGCGACGAGCTGCACGATCTCGTGCCGCAGCTCGATCGCAAGCAGCCGCCCTACGGGCTGGCCGGCATGACGTGGGCGGGGGCGGTGGATGAGGCGCAGCGGTTGCTCACGCTCGTCGACGACGACGACGCCGGCACCTCCGACATCATCGGCACCGCCCAGTCGCTGCGCAGCATCGTCCGCGAGTACGTGTAGCCCGTCCATCCGTCATCCGGCGACGACCTCGATCGTGCAGCGCGGCCCGGTCGCGCTGGCCAGTCGGCGGTCGGCAGTGAGGAGGTTGCATTGCAGCCCCTCGGCGAGCGAGATGTATGCCGCGTCGTAGGCCGAGACGTTGTCGC
>JBPCJW010000193.1:0-11082 GCA_051004915.1 Ilumatobacteraceae bacterium | reverse complement strand
CCAGCGGCCCCCGGCCGGGTGACCGCCCCGCTCGCCGTGGTCCGAGCAGCCGCGAGCTCCTGCGCCGGGCACTGTCGTCTCCGGGCGCGGCGCGCCAGGGCTTCTTGCTGCGTGAGGTGCTCGGCCCGCCAGTGTCGTTGCGCACCGACGCCCACGACCGCCCCGGCTGAACGAGGGCGTACGCCTGGCGACGGGATCGGGGCCGGCCGCCGGTGATGGGCCGTGGCGGTCGAGATAGGTGTCGAGTTCGCCCGCCTCGCTGTCGTTCTCGTCGCCAGTCTCTGTCTTGTCCGCAACGCGCTCGCCCCTTCACAACACAGGAGCATCGTTCACTCAGTCGGCAGCATTGCAGGTTCGGTCTGCTCTATGGGGTCGCCCTCGCCGCCGAGCTCGAAGCCGTGCGAGCCACGACGTCAGGAGATCCGACTCGTCATTCACGCCAGTGTGGTGGAGCGGTCCGGACGGAGGGCATACCGGGGCGGCTGTGATCGTGGCGCATCACCGTTCTCGACACCGGGCCGATCCGCACGGCGGTGTCGCGCGTCTGACATCGATCACCCGGATAACGTTGGATGACGGACTCGATTCGGGTGCGCAGGCTCGGGGTGTCGCAGGGGACAGCGATCCAGGCGTCCGCTCCGGCTTCGAGTGGGGCGATCCACTCGCGGTCGTCGCCGTTGGAGAGGACGATGATGGCGGCCGGACCTCGCCGTCGGAGTGCTCGGCACAATGCCGCGGCATCGACACCGAGGAGCGGGAGGGTCAGGATCACCGCCTCGGGTCGTTGCCTGGAGACGGTCGCCAGTGCCGCGTCGATGGAATGCACCGTGGTGATGTCGAACCAGGTGCGTAGGTGCAGGAGCGCCTCGGGGTCCGTGCCGCCCCGACGGACTTCGAGGAGGCGGGACCGCTCGGGCGCGCGGCACGTGCCCGGGACGTCCGTTCGCGACAGGTCATGCCGCCGGCCGTGGCTCACCCCGTGATCTTGGGACGAGGAGACTTCCGCGGCGTCGCGGTGGCGTCACGGTTCGGTCACGCCGCTCCCTCCGTTGCCGCGCGGTGGTGTCGGGAGATCGAGGGTGAAGCGGGCGCCGCGCCCAGGCTCGTTGCGAACGGTGAGGGTGCCAGCCTGGCTCCGGGCGTACTCGCGGGCGATGGCCAGCCCGAGCCCGCTGCCGCCGGACGCTCGCGAGTGATCCGATTTGTGGAAACGGTCGAAGACCCGGTCGAGCTCGCCATCGGTGATCCCGGGTCCATCATCGGCGATGTCGATGGCCACGGATCGTCCGTGATCGGTCGCGGTGACGTGCGCCGTGCCGCCGCCGTGGACGATGGCGTTGTCGAGCAGGTTGGCGACGATCCGTCGGAAACCGACGGGGTCGGCCACGGCCACCAGACCTGGTTCGACATCGACGGCGATGTCGGCCATTCGCCGCGAGGCGGCCCCGGCAACGACGGCATCGATCGCCGCGCGCACGTCGAGCTCTGCGACGTGGGGTTCGTCGCTCGCCGCCTCCAGGCGGGAGAGCTCGAGCAACTCGAGCACGAGGGTCCCGAGCCGCTCGACGTCGTTGACGAGGATCGTTGCGGGCCGCCGCAGCTCGGGGGGGAGGTCGTCGAGCTGCTCGCGCAACAGCGCTGACGACGCCATCATCCCGGTGAGGGGGGTACGCAGCTCGTGGGCCACGTCAGCCGTGAACCGGCGCTCCCTCGCGGCGGCATCGGCGAGCCGCCCGACGAGGTCCGTCACCTCATCGGCCATGTGGTTGAACGAGCGAGCCAGGGTGCCGAACTCGTCCGTCGCGCCATACGGCAGACGAGTCGTGAGATCACCCTCGGCGATCGCTTCGGCAGCGGTCGCCACGGCGGCGACCGGGCGCAGCGTCCGCCGCGCGACGACGCGGCCGATGGCGCCGGCGACGACAGTGGTGGCGATCCACGAGAGGGCCGCGGCCCGCCAGAGCTCGGCGAGTCCCTCCTGCAGTTCATCCAGATCGAAGAAGAGGTAGTAGCTCGCACCACCACCCCCGTCGGCCCCGGCGACGGTCATCGGTCGGCCACCGACATCGGCGTCGATCACGACCGGCTCGTCGGACAGGACGCTCAGGCCCGCCGGGATGTCGTCGGGTCCGATGTCTGCCGATGACTGCCATGCCTCGGCGCCTTGCACGACGACGATGTGCGCATCGCTGCGCATCTCGTACAGCGTGCGGAACCGCTCGAACGTGCTCTCGTTCAGATCGCCGGGGGTGAGGGCGAGCGCGAACCGAGTCTCCTCGGTCGTCGCGGTGCGGAAGTTGCGCCATCGGTACTCACGTACGAGGACGAAGGTCACCACGGCGACCAGTCCGGCGCTGACAGCCGCGACGAGCACGAAGGCAGCCGTGAGCCGGCGCAGGAACCGTCCCGGCGCGGACGGCAGCCGTTCAGCCATGCTCCAAGCGGTACCCGATGCCGCGGACGGTCGTCACGTACGGCGGTGGCTCGGCCGGCTCGCCGAGCTTCTCGCGCAGCCGCATGATCGCCATGTCGACCAATCGGGAGTCGCCGAGGTAGTCGTACCCCCACACACGATCCAACAGCACCTGCCTGGTCAGGGCGGCGTCGACGTGACGTACCAGCTCCGCGAGCAGCCGGAACTCCGTCGTGGTCAGCCGCAGCTCCTCGTCACCCCTGAACGCACGGAAGGCGACCTCGTCGACGTGGATGTCCCGGGCGGTCAACGCACCGCGTTCGCCGTCGGCCACCTCGCCGAGTGCTCGACGGAGCACCGCCCGGACTCGCGCCGCCAGCTCCACCGGCTGGAAGGGCTTGGTGATGTAGTCGTCCGCGCCGAGCTCCAGCCCGGTGACCACATCCGCCGTGTCGGCGCGCGCGGTCAGGATCACGATCGGCACGTTCGAGGTGCGACGCACCTCACGGCAGACATCCAGCCCACTCAGCACCGGCAGCATCAGGTCAAGCAACACGAGGTCAGGCGGGTTCGCGCCGGTCGCTTCGGCGATCGCGGCGTGTCCGTCACCGACCGCGTGCACTGCGAGACCAGCCCGTTCGAGCACCAGCGTGGCCACCTCGCGCACGGAGGCGTCGTCTTCCACGAGCAACACGCGCGGCCGGGTCACTGCGGTCGCCACGTCACGTCTCCGTTCACGACGACACCGTGAGGACGCGGAGCAGCCGATCACACAACCTCGTCACCGCTTCGAGACAGCCTCGTCATGGGTCGCTTCGGGCACCGGAGTCCGTGGCACATGTGCACCCTACGATGCTCCGCTGGAGCACCTTTCGCCACGCCGCCCCAGCGACGAGTCGGCGGGAGGCCCAGGTCGATCAGGACCCGTGCGGTGGTGGCGCGCCACGTCCGCCGTGACTGCCGCCACCGCGGCCGTTCGGACCTGCCTGCCCGCCAGGCGTGACGGGGCCGCCGCTGTTCATCGCGGCCTGGAAGCTGGGCGTGGCCCGGAGCGAGACGATGTCGGCGGGCATCTCGATGCCCGCCGCGTCGAGGGCTGCCTTGACGCCCTTGATGGCCCGGTCGAGAACTACGACGGAGTCGAGCTGGCGTGATCCCGTCCAGAACAACGCTCGGATGTTGATCGTGGACACGCCGAGCTCGTCGATCAACGCGAGTGGTGGTGGGTCAGCCACGACGCCGGGCACTGCCTTCAGCGCCTCGACGACCACACGGGTGGCCTGCTCGGCGTCACTCTCGAACGCGATGCCGACGGAGAACTGCCGGCGCCGCACCGGATGGAAGGTGTTGACCAAGATCGCGTTCTTGTACACGTCCCTGTTCGGGATGATGACGAGCTCGCCGTCGTACGTCGTGATGCGGGTCTCGCGGATGTTGATCTCGTCGACGGTGCCCGACTGACCCACGACCTCGATCTGATCACCCGATCGGAACGGCTGCCGGAACAGCAGCAACATGCCCGACAACGAGTTCTCCAAGATGTCCTGGAACGCGAATCCCACGGCGACCGAGAAGAAGCCGAGCCCGGCGAGGACATCGACCGGTTTGACCGACGGGAAGGTCACGGCGACGGCGAGCAGCACGACCACTCCGAGGAAGACCCACGAGATGAGCTTGCTCATCACGAGCGAGAAGCTGGGGGTCCGCCGCCGTCCGAAGGCTCGTCGCAACACCCACCGCAGCGCATGCGCCACGATCCACCCGATGCCCACGACGAGGGTCGCCACGCCGACCCGCGGCAGGGCGTCCAGCGTGGTCTCCCACAACGAGCTCGCCGATTCGCTGATCTCGTCCTGCGGTCCGGTCACCAGGACCTGGACTCGATCCCTCACCCTCGACCCGGACCTGGTCGACATCGACGCACCTGCACCACCACGCGAGCAACCGTAGGCGGTGGGCCCCGAGGACGGGTTCGAAGCCTCTCGACGACCACGTGTGCTCCTGAACGGAATGGGGCCTTGTGACCGGATGGTGACGAGGTCGCGGTTACCGCCGTCCGGATGTCGGGCACGCGCATCACCATGATCCGCGTGCTTGTCGCTGTGGACGACACGGAGGAGTCGGTCGGTGCCGCCGAGGTCGCTCATCGTCTGTTCGGGGAACCCTGGTCGTCACCCAGGATGCGACCGAGGTGAGCGAAGTGCGCGTGGAATCAGAAGGCGACGGCCTTGGACCGGTCATCGTGTCCGTCGAGCCGATCGAGCTCGACGACGTGGACCACGTCCGGGCCGTCGGCACGGTCGAGGTCTTCCTGGTGCGGGAGCTGGACGCCACCTACGACCTCGACGACGTCGCCCTCGGCCGCCTCGGCTACGACTACGTCGTCGTTGCCGACGAGCTCGACGCCGTCCCGGACCAGGACTGATCCGTGGTCGGATGAGCACCGCCCGCTTCGTCCCGGAGACGTGGCACCTCGACGATGATGGGCCCTGGCCGGCGGCGCGACAGCTCGGCCGGCGGCACCTCGCCGCACAGGCGTTCGTACGCCTGCGTGCTGCGGACGGCACCAGCCACGCCAGATCGATGGCGTTCTTCGTCGTCCTGATCGCCATCCAGGGACTGGTCGCCCTGGTCGGTGTGATCAGCACGGTCAGCGACGCCGGCATCGCGGGCGCGGCCCGCAGCATCGTCGAAGCGGTGGCGCCCGGTCCGGTGGGCGGCGCGCTCAACACCGCCATCGACCAGGCCAGGGCCGCCGGAGAATCGGAGCGGTACGCCGCCATCTCGCTGGGCCTGCTCGGGTCGCTGGTGACGGGCACGTCGGCGATGGGACAGTTCCAGCGCAGCCTCAACCGGCTCTACGGGGTGGAGCACGACCGACCGACGCTCGCCAAGTACCGGCGGGCGTTCGGACTCGCGCTCACCGCAGGCAGCGTCATGGCGCTGGCCTTCGGCGCGGTCGCGTTCGGCAACATCGTCGGTGGATCCCTCGAACAAGGCCCGTTGGTCACGCTGTGGAACGTGGTGCGGCTGCCCCTCGGCTTGGTGTTGCTGGCGGCGGCGATGGCGATCTTGATGAGCTGGTGCCCCCAGCGTCGACGGCCAGGATGGTCGTGGTTGGCGGTCGGAGCAGGCGTCGCCGTGACGTTGTGGGCCGCGGTCACCGCCGCGCTCAACATCGCCTTCGGCCTCACCGACTCGTTCGGTGACGTCTACGGACCTCTCGCCGGCGTCGTGGCGCTGGTCATCTGGTCCTACGTCTCATCGCTCGGGCTCCTGTACGGCGCGGCCGTCGCCGCCGAGCTCGAATCGTTCCGTTCCGACCGCCGTAGTGCACAGTGGACCGCCGCCGGCGATGCTGCGGCGGAGGCCAGGCTGAGCCGGTCATGACCGGGCTCACGGATCGCGCCAACCGCCGCTTCCTTCAGCGGCGACCAGGCGCCCGATGGAGGTTGCCCCGTGGCGCGCTGTCAACCACCTGCACCGCCCTTCGGCGCGTCCCGCCGAGAACCGGGCCGTCGTGCCGCGCCGCCGTCACCGGTCGCGCTGGCATCGAGCTGGGCATCGGGTCGGCCCGAGCACGTCGGTCGGGTAGTGCAAGCCTTCGTAGACGCGAGCTGCGCCGATCGCGATCGGTGCGGTGACGCCGACGACGATCGCCGTGGTGCGCGTCGCTCGACGAGCGGTGAGCGAGCACACGATCAGGGCGAGGCCGGTGCTGTCATGCGCAGAAGCACTGAGATCTACCGATCGCTCGGGCCGTTCTCTTTCTGCTGATCTTGATCCTCTCCCTCGTGTTTCTGGCGATCCTGTGGTTCATCCAACGCTGACCTGCACCGCCCGCAGCCCAAGCCCTCAGCGCCGTGGAGCGGCACGGGCGGCACTCTCGGCCTTCCAGGAGCGCTCGCTGCTTCTTCAAGGCCTCCTCCGAGGTCACAGAGGTCGTGTAGCGCCCCACCATCCTCGGGCTCGTCTATCCGGTGGTCTTCATCAGGAGCGTCTCGGAGCCACCGGTGCGCAACCGCCGCATGGCGATCGAGCGACGAAACGAGTGCGCCGTGACCTCCACGCCAGCGAGCCGCGCTCGTCGCAAGCTCGGCCAACGGTTTGACGCAGGCCATCGAACACGCCCTGCCGGCTGAGCCACACCGTTGGGCAACTCCACGAAGCCACGAATCCCGTTGTCGCGCTCGAAGCGATCGAGGCGCTGAACGTATTTGCGCAGTGCCAAGGCGCGCGTCTCCGTGTCGAAGGCGACCGTCCGGCCCTTGCCGTTCTTCACGTCGGCAGGCGGCAGGTGCACCGTGCACTCGTCCATGTCGAGATTGGCCCACGTCATCTTGATCAGCTCGCCTCGACGCATGCTCGTGGCGCGAAGCAGGCAGAAGATCGCCCGATCCCTGACGTCCTCCAGCGCATCGCCCGAGCACGTCGCCAACAGCGCGTCGATGTCGCTCAGCTCGGCCACGGGTGTCCGGAAGGTCGACGGCTCCTCGCAGTACTCCAGCGCAGCCAGAGGGTCGGCATCGAGGCCGAGGTCATCGACGCAGAAGCGAGACCACGCCTTGAGCGCTCGCACCGCTCCGAAGGCAGACCACGCCGAGCGGTCAGCCACCTCGCCCACGTAGGCCCGGACGCTTCGCATGGTGGGGGTGCTCGGAGGGTCCTCCCGACGCTCCGCCTCCCACTCGTGCCAACGCCTGATGTGGCGGACGTACTCGTGGCACGTGCTCTGACTACGGGTTCGCTTGCCAGCGGTGCGCCACCAGACGCGGAAGGCGTCGAGGTCGGACTCGAACATGCTCATTCCAACAGCTCCAGATGGTGGAGGTCCTCCGACGATGAAGACCGGTTGTTTGGTTGTTGGAGCTGTCAGGAATAATCCGTCTACCAGGGCAGACGGCCGATGAGAGTGGGCACGACGGGACTCGAACCCGGGACCTCCACCGTGTCATGGTGGCGCTCTAACCAACTGAGCTACGCGCCCTCGCGGCGCGCCAAGCTAGCAGCCGACCCGAAGTGTCCGAAGCGATGTCGGCCGGGTTGTCCGTACAGAACGGTTCGTCGACCAAGCTCGGTCCGTGGCGATCGTGCTGGCGCTGTTCTCGGCGATCGTCTACGGGGCCTCCGACTATGCCGGGGGTCGGGCGACCCGGTCGGCGCCGCTGCTGGCGGTCACGCTGTGCACGCAGGCGACGACGGTGGTGTTGGCGATCGTGCTGGTGGCCATCGCCGGCGACCCGGTTCCGCCCGGCTCCGACGTGGCGTGGAGTGCGGCCGCCGGGCTGGCCTCCCTCGCCGGCATCTTCTCGTTCTACGAGGCGTTGGCGAAGGGTGAGATGACCGTGGTGGCGCCGATCACCGCCGTGGTCAGCGCCGTCGTCCCCGTCGTCGTCGGCGTGGCCACGGGGGAGCGACCCTCGGTGCTCGCAGTCTGCGGCGTGGCGCTGGCCCTCGCCGCGGTCGCGTTGATCAGCGGCGTGGCGGGCCGCGCCGCCCGGCCGACCACGCGTCGGATCATCGGACTCGCGCTGGTCGCCGGGGTCGGCTTCGGACTGCTCTTCGTCTTCCTCGACCGCACCAGCGACGGCAGCGGCTTCTGGCCGCTGTGCATCGGCCAGCTGACGTCCTTCCCTCTTGTCATCGCGCTGGTCGTCGCCCGCCGGGTACCGATTCGTGGGATCGGCCGGACGCGCTGGTTGGCCGTCGCCGCCGGCGCGCTCGCCATCTCAGCCAACGCTTCGTACCTCTTGGCGACGCGCGAGGGCTTGCTGTCGCTGGTCGCCGTCATCGCGTCGATGTACCCGGCGACGACGGTGGCGCTGGCGACCACGCTCGATCACGAACGGCTGACCCGACCGCAGGTCGTTGGCCTCGGCATGGCCGTGACCGCCGTCGCCATGGTCAGCCTTGGAGCGTGAACGTCGGCTCGACGTCGTGCGCTCGACGGTATCCGTCCCAGACGTCAGGACGCAGCCGGCCACGGGCCGGGACCGCCAGCCCGATGGCCAGCGCCCATCGCCGCACCTCGGCCGTGGTCGGTGGGGGCGCCGGGACCCCGCCGGCCGGCGGCAGTGACGCTTCGAGGAGGTCGCCCGCCCTGTGGTCGAGCTGGTGATCAAACGCTGCGCCGAGGAACCGGAACGTCCACTCCTGGGCGAGTGGCCGCGTCTCGGTGAAGATGATTGGCACTGCGGGGAACCGGGCGGCGGCCTCGCCCAGCCCGGCAGCGATGGTCGAAGGGCGCACACGCGACAGCTTGAACACCGACGAGTACCGATCCTCCACGACGACGGCAGCGGCGCCGACCATCGCCAGCTCGGCGAGGAGGTAGCGGAGCTTGCCGGTCGTCATCGTCCCGACGAGATCGGTTAGCGACTTGCGCTCGACCGCCGCGACGATGAGCCCATCGGCCTCGACCGCGTAGTCGCCGGCCGGCAGTGCCCGCCGAACCGTCGAGGCCTGTTGGTGGGCGAACGTCCACGGGTATCGCTCGTGGCTGTCGACGAGGATCTGCAGGATGCGGCCGGCGGCGCGCGCCGTGGGCAGTCCGACGTTCGGTCGGGCCTGCTTGGAGGTCCGGGCCGTCTGCCAGAAGATCACGTCGCGGCCGCGGGCACGGGTGAACACGAACTGCGAACGGTTCTCGCGGGAGCGGTCGAGAACGAGGTCGACCGCCGCGCCGCGTCGCTGGCACGAGCGGACGAGGACCCGCTCCACGATGTCCGGCTCCTCCGGCCACCCGGGGGCGCGGTGGCAGTACACCTTTGCCGTGCGCGGCCAGACGTCGCGCACCTTCAGCACGACGGCGCCACCCGGGAGCGGCAGCCGGACGAGGAACGGCAGCGACGAATCAGCGTCTGGGTTGCGGGCGACGACGAACTCGAGCACCGCCGCCGACCGTAGCGGCGGCGCACCGCGATGCGAGATGAGTGGCCATACGACGCGCATCGCTCATCGCGCCGGCGCAACCGCGAAGGCGATGAGCGATCTGCGTCACAGGGCCACTCATCGCTCATCGCGTCGTCCGGGCGAGCGTCGCTCGGGTGCAGCGAGGTGGTCGACGCGCCGATGCCCCCGGCTGACGGCGACCGCGGGCTGTCCGCGCCGCCAGCTTCGCAGGTTCGCCGCCACGACTCGATGGGCATGATGGAGCGAACGTGACGCCACGAACTGGAGGTTCTCCATGAGCGATCCGATGAAGCAGGCTTGGAACGACGTCTCCGACGGCTTTTCCGAGCTCGGCAAGCTGATGAAGGAGCGCTACGAGAGCGCCCGCGACGACAACGTCGCCGATGCCGATGCCGATGCCGATGCCGATACCGATGCAGACAGCGACACGGATGCCGAGCGCGAGCGGGGAGCGGCGCTGCGCGAAGCGTTCGACCGGCTCGTCTCCGCCGGCCGCGACTTCGGCGATCGCGCCGCCGACGTCGCCCGCGACGACGACATCAAGGTCCAGGCGCGGCACGCTGCGGCCAGGCTGAACGACGCGCTGTCGGCGACGGTCGACACGATCGGCGAGCACGTCGGCGGGTTGTTCAAGAAGTCGACCGGCGGCGACCGATCTGCCAAGGTCCCAGCCACCGAACCAGTTTCCGACGACGCCCGGCAGTAGGGCTCGAGGTCGACCTCCGATTCGGACGAGGATGGGTCGCGCGCCCGGCGACCCACCTCGTCAGAACCGGTGGGCTGGCCGGCTCGACGGGGTCAGCGGGTGGCCGGGATCGACCACACGGCTGGACGCGCACCGTCGACGAACGACGTGACACCGGTGACGGCGAGCGGGAACGGTGCATCCGCAACACCGCCGAGCGTGCGATCCCAAAATGCCGTCGTCGCCTCCCGGTACGCCGTATCGGCGGCAGCCTCGATGTTCTCGCCGACCGTGGCATGCCCCGCGCCGTGCAGCGTCAGGAGGAACTTCGGTCCGACCAGCCCGTCGTACCGAGCGACCACGTCGAGGTAGGGGAAGATCGGGTCGACGTCGGAATGGGCGATGAGCACCGGGATGTCGATCGAGCCGATCCGCTCCTCGGCGACCAACGTGACGCCGTCAGACTGGACCACCGCATCGACGCGGGCATCCGGCACATCGCCGAACGTCTCGCTCCACACGGTCAGCGAGCCGAGTGAAAGGCCGAACAGCCCGAGCCGCTCGGGGTCGATGCGCCCGGCCAAGGGATCGTCGACCCCGGCGCTGCGGTCGAGCAGCTCATCGATCACGAAACGCACGTCACGCCCCTGCTCGGGGAAGTCGCCGAGCACCGGCTGCGGCACCCGGTCGTTGGTCAGCGGGAAGCGCGGCATAGCGACGACGTAGCCCTGGTCGGCCCAATACGTGGCGAGCTGCGTGAACTTCTCCGGCGCACCACCGGCACCGTGGGCGAGCACGATGAGCGGTGCCGGATCGACCGCCGCCGGGAGGTACACGGTCGTCTCCAGCGTTCTCGATGACGACGCGGGGACACCCGGCACCGCTGGCGTCGCCCGGCTCGGGTCGACGAGATCCACCTGCACGACCGTGACCTCCTGCCCCGCCGTCGACGCGGTCGTCCCGGTCGATCCCAGCGCAAGCTGCCCACCGGTCACGGCGATCGCCACGAGGAGGGAGCGGCCCGTCACTCCATGATCTCGTCGTCGACCAGGATCTCGAAGAGCACGTCGTC
>JBPCJW010000192.1:0-8095 GCA_051004915.1 Ilumatobacteraceae bacterium | reverse complement strand
TCAGCGCCTCGCCGAGAGCTGCTTCCACGGCGCGTTCCCATCCCGCCTCGATGCGCACGACATCGAGCAGCGTGCCGACGACACCGTCGAGGTCGGCCAACCGCTCTGCCCCCGCTCGGGCGTGGACCGCATCGAGCGCCAGCTGCAGCGCCTCGACCCGCCCGGCCGCGGAGGCCGCAGCCTCGCTCGCCCGGTGTTGGGCATCGATGGCGTCGGCGTGGTCACGCTCGGCGTCGGACACCCGGGTGTCGGTGCGGGCGATCTGCTCGACGAGCGGCGTCTCGACGAGCTCGGCAGCGTTGCAGTCGTGGCGGAACCGATCGATCCGCTGCTCGGCTTCGACCGCCACTCGCCCGAGCGTCGACGCCCGCTCGCGGGCGCCCGTCAGCTCGCCGGCGGCCCGCTCGACGCCGGCCCGGCGCGAGCGCAGCTCGCCGCGCACCTCGGCCGCCGCGCGGGCGGCGGACGCGGCGCCCCCCTGGCCGTCGACCGACGACGTTTGGCGATCGTCGAGGAAGGCGCGCTCGTCACGCTCCAGGGCCGCTCGTTCCGGGTCGAACCTGGCCTGCTCTGAGCGAACGACGTGCAGCTCGGTCCGGCACCGCGCCGCGTCTCCCTCGAGGGTGGCGACCACGCCGGCATCGAGCAGCTGTCCGCGATCACGCTCCAGGCTGCGCCGGCGTTCGGCGACCACAGCAGCGAGCCCGCGCGCCCGCTCGCCCAGTTGCTCGACGACGGCCAACCGCTCACCGACATCCTCGCCACCGCGGGCCGACAGTTCTGCTCCGACGGTCACGACGTCGGCATCGAGGCGCGCCAGTTCACTCTTCAATTCGGACTCGGCGCTGGCTGATTCGAGCTTGGCGGCGGCCAGACCGGTGAGTCGGGTGCGCAGCGCGCCCAGCTCCCGGCCGGCGACGTGGATGCGCAGCGCGGTCAGCTCGCCGATCAGCTCCTCGTGCCGAGTGGCGGCCTGCGCCTGGCGCTCCAGCGGTCGCAGCTGGCGGCGGACCTCGCGCAGCAGGTCCTGCACCCGCAGCAGGCTGGCCTCGGTAGCGTCGAGGCGGCGCTCGGCCTTCTCCTTGCGCTTGCGGTACTTGAGGACGCCGGCGGCTTCCTCAATGATCGCGCGACGATCCTCCGGGCGGGCGTTGAGGACGGCGTCGATCTGGCCCTGGCTGACGATGACGTGCTGCTGGCGGCCGACGCCGGCGTCGGAGAGCAGCTCCTGCAGGTCGAGCAGGCGGCACGGCACGTCGTTGATCGCGTACTCGCTGTCGCCGGTGCGGAACAGGGTCCGGCGGACCGTCAGCTCGGTGAACTCGATGCCGAGCAGCCCGGCCGAGTTGTCGATCGTCAACGTCACCTCGGCCCGTCCCAGGGCCGGGCGCGAGGCCGTGCCGGCAAAGATGACGTCGTCCATCTTCTGGCTCCGCACGGCGCTCGGGGCCTGGGCGCCGAGGACCCAGGCGATGGCGTCGACGACGTTGGACTTGCCCGACCCGTTGGGGCCGACGACGACGGTGACGCCAGGTTCGAGGTCCAGGGTCGTGGCCTCGGCGAACGACTTGAACCCCTTGAGCGTGAGGCGCTTCAGGAACACGGCGGCCGCGAACCTACCGCCGAGGATGTCCGCCGATGAGGGATGGCGGGAACTCAACCGGGAACGCGACGTTGCCCATGCAAGCCAGGTCAGTCCCCGAGCGTTCGTGGCGCAGCGAGCATGGCTGGTCACGTCGCCCGTAGGCCCGAAGGGCCGGCGCCGCCAGGCGCAGGGCGACACGCCGAGTGAGCGGAGTCTTCGGAGCGAGCGAGACCACTAGCGCGTCGTTCTCCTCAACCTCTGGCACCAGTTGCAGTAATGCGTGCTTCTGCTGTTGATCACGATGCGGCGGATCGTGCCGCGGCCGCAGGTCCTGCAGCGCTCGCCGGCTCGGCCGTAGACGAGGTGGTCGTCCTGGTACGAGCCGCCGGACCCCATCAGGTCGACGTACTGGTTGTCCCCCAGCGTCGATCCACCGGCTCCGACGGCGGCGAGCAGCACCCGGTGCAGCTGGTCGTGCAGCCGGATGATCTCCGGACGGCGCAGCGACGCAGCCGACCGGGCGGGGTGCAGGCGGGCGGCGTGGAGGATCTCGTCGGCGTAGATGTTCCCGACACCGGCGATCACGTGCTGGTCGAGCAGCAACGCCTTCAGCCCGGTACGTCGCCCGGCGAGCAGGCTGCGCAGCGTCGGCACATCGAGCCCGTCGGCGAGCGGGTCGACGCCGAGGCGAGCGAGCTCGGGCAGCTCGACGTCGACGTCGTCCGGGTCGAACACGACGACCTCGCCGAACGTGCGCGGGTCGACGAACAGGAGCTGCTCGGCCGGTTCCAGCGTCAGCGCCACGTGGGTGTGCGGCGGTCGGTGAGCGTCGACGTCGGCGAGCAGCAGTTGACCGGTCATGCGCAGGTGGAACATGACCGTGTCGCCCGTGTCCAGCGGGCACAGCAGATATTTGCCCCGTCGCGTGGCGGCGAGGAACGTCGCCCCGGTGAGCCCGTCGATGACCTGCTGTGCTGAGGTGCGCCGGACCGTGCGCAACCGGCCGATCTCGACCCGGGTGATCTTGCGGCCGACGACGCGCAGGGCGAGCCCTCGTCGGACGGTTTCGACCTCGGGCAGCTCCGGCATCAGCCGGCTGGCGGCGAGTAGGCCTGGCAGGCCAGCTCGGCGGCCGCCTGCTCGGCGGCCTTCTTCGATCGCCCCGCGCCCTCGCCGAGCACCAGCCCGCCGACCGTCACAGCGGCGAAGAACCGCTTGGAGTGATCGGGTCCCTCCGCCCGGGTCGTGTACGCCGGTGGCGGGCCGCCCGCCATGGCGCTCAGCTCCTGCAGCCGGGACTTGTGGTCGAGGTGGTCGAGCCGCGCCGCCGTGGCACCGAGACGGGGCCCGATCAGCCGCTCGATGACCTCGTAGGCCACCTCGGGACCGCCGTCGACGTAGACCGCCCCGAACACCGCCTCCAGCGCGTCGGACAGGATGGATGGCTTCTCGCGGCCACCGGCCGCGTGCTCGCCCCGACCAAGGAGGATGAACTCGCCGAGTCCCAGCCGCTCGGCGACGGCAGCGAGAGCCAGCGAGTTGACCACGCCCTTGCGCACCCCGGTCAGGTCGCCCTCCGGCAGATCGGTGAACCGGGTGAAGGCGAGGTCCGCCACCACCCAGCCGAGGATGGCGTCGCCGAGGAACTCCAGACGCTCGTTGCTGAGGCAACCCGGATGCTCGGCGCAGTACGAGCGGTGGGCCATCGCTCGCGACAACAGCTCGGGATCGCGGAACTGGTACCCGATCCGCTCGGTGAGGGAGAGGTGGTCACCCTCCTCGATCGGCGGCCGGCTTGCGACGGTGGCCGTCAGGTGGCACCTCGCGTCCGGGAGTGCACGTAGTCGACGGCGTCGCGCACCGTCTTCAGATCGGCCAGGTCCTCGTCGTCGATGCGGAAGCCGGTGGTGCGATCGCTGAGCTCCTCCTCCAGCGCCTCGACCAGTTCGATCAGAGCCAACGAGTCGGCGTCGAGATCGTCCACGAACGACTGCCCCTCGCTGATCGTCGACGGCTCGATCTCCAGGATGTCGGCGAGCCGGTCGCGCACGATCTCGAAGATCTCGACGCGCTCGATCGGCTCTGATTGCGCAGCCACCTTCGGCACTGTACTGGCGCGTGGGTCGCCCGATCGGAGCGGGCCGGTCCCGAAATCCGCAGGTGGGGAAGCGCTTTCCCGGCCACATGTCGCCGTGAAAGCGCTTCCCAACCCGATTTCTTGGGATTCAGACGACGGCCCGGCGGAGCTCGCCGACGATGTCGTGGTCGACGAGGTCCTTGGCAACCTTGATCGCGTTGAACATGGCGGTGGCGCCGGTCGAGCCGTGGGAGATGACGCACACGCCCTCCACGCCGAGCAGGACGGCCCCGCCGTAGGTGTCGGGATCGAGGGCCCGGTACATCGGCATCAGGGCGGGCAGCAGGGCCTCGGCATGCGGCTCGTTCTCCGGCCGGCCGAAGACCTCGAGCAGCGCCCCGATGATGGCCCGCACGCCGCCCTCGAGCGTCTTCAGCACGACGTTGCCGGTGAACCCGTCGGTGACGGCGACGTCGACGCGATCGGACATGATGTCGCGGCCTTCGATGTTGCCGATGAAGTCGATGCCCGGAGCGGCCTGCAGCAGGCCGAAGGCGTCCTTGCGCAGCGTGTCGCCTTTGCCCGGCTCCTCGCCGATCGACAGCAGGCCGACGCGTGGCGTGTCCATGACGAACCGGTGGCGGGCGTACACGGATCCCATTTGGGCGAACTGCACGAGCCATTCGGGCTGCACCTCGGCGTTGGCCCCGGCGTCGAGCAGGATCGTCGGGCTCGACCCCATCACCGGGATCGGCGTGGCGACGGCCGGACGGCTCACGCCCTTGATGCGACCCATGCGCAGCAAGGCAGCGGCCATCGTGGCGCCCGTGTTGCCGGCCGAGATCATCGCCGAGGCGTCACCGTCGCGCACCGCTTCTGCCGCCCGCACCAGCGTCGAGTCCTTCTTCCGGCGCACCCCGCCCGCCGGATCCTCGTCCATGGCGATGACCTCGGAAGCGACGATCAGCGGCAGGTCGCCACGTCCGTCCAGGTCGGACGGGCCGACGAGCACGACGGGGATCCCGGCCTCGGCTGCCTGGTGGGCGCCGGCCAGGATCTCGGAGGGCGCCCGGTCGCCGCCCATGGCGTCGACGGCGATAGGTCTCATCGCCGGACTGGACCTTTGCGGTCGACGATCAGCGATTGACGTCGACGGCGACCCGACCCTTGTACCAACCGCAGGACGGGCAGACGATGTGCGGCTGCTTGGCCGACGCGCAACGTGGGCACACGCTGCGCGACGGCGCGTCCAGCTTCCACGCGCCGGCGCGGTGGCTACGGGTCTTCGACTTCGACTTCTTCTTCTTCGGGACGGCCATCGGAGTCTCCAGCGGGATGCGGCTGGGAAAGGGTAGCGGCGGCGCCGGGGCTTCGGCTACGGCTCGCGCAGCTGATCGAGCACGGCCCAGCGCTCGTCGCCGATGGCCGGCTCGCAGCCGCACGGACCGCCGGCGAGGTCAGTGCCGCAGGTCGGACACAGACCCTCGCAATCATCGCGACAGAGCGGCGCCTCGAGGACACCGAGCAGCACCCCCTCGCGAACCATCGACCGCAGGTCGATCTGCCCGTTGGCGATCGGGAAGGTGTCGAGGTCGATGCGATCGTCTGGATCGGTCCAGGTCGTCGTGCCGCCCTCGCCGGGCTCGGCGTAGCGCTCGTCGATGGGGATGCGAAGGACCTCGGACAGCGGGCGCAAGCACCGTCGGCACTCGTCGGACCACGCGACCGTCAGCTCGCCACGCACGTCGATGTCGTCGATCGTTGACTCCAGCGTCACGTCGACATCGACGTCGTCGGACAGGCGCGGATCGTCGATCTCGAGCGCGTCGAGTGGGATCGATGCGGTGACGCTTCGTCGAGACCCGGGGACACGGGCCAGCTCGAGGGCGTTGACACGCAGCGCAGGGTGTCCGGTCACCGCACCGTTCTCGCGGCGCCGATCGGCTGCCGCGCGGGTCATCGGTCTTGGTCGAAGAAGCCCTTGGTCGGGTCGTCTTCGTCGGCGTCGGTCATCGTCATCGGCGCGGCACCGATGGACAGTCGCTGGCGGCCGGCGCCGACGGTCTTCTGCAGCTTGTCGAGCAGGATCTCGAAGCTGCCGAGGCGCTGGTCGAGGAAGTCCTCGGTCTCGTGGCGCAGGCGACGGGCGTCGGACTCCGCCGTCTCCATCACCTGGCGGGCGCGATGCTCGGCCGCCCGCACCACTTCGGTGCGCTGCACCATGCGCTCGGCTTGGACCCGTGCCGCCTCCAGCAACTCGTTGGCCTCGCGCCGCGTCTTGGCGACGAACTCCTGGCGCTCCTTGAGCATCCAGCGCGCCTGGCGCAGCTCGTCGGGCAGGCGATGGAGGGCCTCCTCGAGCAGCTCGATGATCTCGTCGCGGTCGATGCGCGGTGAGGACGAGAGAGGCATCGTCGGCGCCGTGGCGATGATGTCGATCGAACGCCGCAGCAGGGTCTCGGCATCGCCGACATAGCCCTCCCCCGGCTCGGGGTACTCGTCGTCGATCTCGTCGTAGTCGTCGTACTCGTCGTCGTAATCGTCGTCGTAGCTCATGAGAACTTCCTGGCCAAGGCGTCGGCCACCGCCTGAGGCACCATGTGCCCGACCGCCCCACCGTATCGGGCGATCTCCCTCACGAAGCGACTGCTGATGTAGCCACGGTCGGCGCGGCACGGCAGGTACACGGTGCGGATGCCCGTCACGGACTGGTTGGTCAGCGCCATCTGCTGCTCGATCTCGAAGTCAGCGGCCGTGCGCAGCCCCTTGATCATGAACGACGCGCTCGCCGCTGTCGCCGCATCGACGGCCAGACCGGAGTGCGAGGTGACGGTCACCGAGTCGGTCAGCCCCTCCGCACCGACGCTCTGTTGGATCAGCTCCAGTCGCTCGTCGACGGTGAACAGCCCGCCTGGCTTGTCGTGGTTGTGCATGACGACGACCGTGACATGGCCGAAGAGGTCAACAGCCTGCTCGATGACGTCGAGGTGGCCGAGGTGGATCGGATCGAAGCTGCCGGGGTTGAGCACGGTGCCCATGGGTGCCGACAAGGTAGTGCCCGAGCGTGCACGTCATTTCGCCCGGTCAGTCGACGCCGGACCGATGGAGGAAGGTCACCCACGTGCGGCCATAGCGACGCGTCCGGCCCAGCTCCCAATCGGACGGCGCCTCGATGGTCGTCGACGCCTCGGCCACGACGAGCGGCGCCCGCACGGCGCGCAGCAGTCGTGGCCAGTCGTCGAAGCCGTACGGCGGATCGGCGAACACGACGTCGGCCGCGACTCGCGCCACCTGCACGGTGGCGTCGCCGGCGAGCAACGTCGAGCGCTGGCGCAGGCCGAGCGAGGCAAGGTTCTCCTCGATGACGGACAGGGCGGCTCGGTCGCGCTCGATGAACGTGCAGTGGGTGGCACCGCGCGACAGCGCCTCGATGCCGAGCGCGCCGCTGCCGGCGTAGAGGTCGGCGACCGTCGCTCCGACCACGACGTCGAGGCTGGCAAGGGCGTTGAACACGGCCTCGCGCACCCGGTCCGTCGTCGGTCTGGTGGCACTGGCGGCCGGCGCGACCAGCCGCCGGCCGCGCAGCTCTCCAGCTACGACACGCACCGCTCGGAGGGTACGGCTCACCGGTACGGTCGGGCGAGTGAAGGCGCCCCATGCCGAGAGGCGACGAGTGTCGGCGGCAGCCGCCCTGCTGTTGGCCGTGGCGGCGTGCGGCGGAGGCGACGGCGACGACGAGATCTCGGACGAGGAGCGGCCGTACTACGAGGCGACGGTCGTGCAGTTCCAGACCGAGACGAACGACGAGCTCACGCTCGACGCGCTGCAGGCCGAGTGCATGGCGGCGCGCTGGATGGGCGTGGCGTGATCGGCGTCGAGAGGTTCGTCACAGCTGGCCTGACGCCCGACGAGCTGCGCGTCCGGCCCGAACCAGAGGTCGCCGAGCTCGGGCTGGACGAGGCGGCCGCCACCGAGATGTTCGAAGCGTTCGGAGGCTGCGAGATCGACATCACCGAGCGCGTGATCCAGGCGCTGTCGCCAGGCCGTGATCTGCCCGCCGAGGACATCGACTGCTTGCGCGACAGCCTCGACGAGAGCCTGGTGCGCGACCTGGTCGTCACGTCCTTCGTCGAGGGCGACCGGCCTTCCTCCGGGGCGAGGACCTGGTCGCCCGCTTGGAGCAGGCGTTCTCGGCCTGCCCCGGCGCGATCGACGGCTGAGGACTGCTGATGCTGGAACCGGACGCAGTCATCACGTGCATCGACTGCGGTGGACGGGCCCACCTGCTCGACTTCCGCGACATCGATCCAGAGGACCCGACGGCGCAGCGATGGCAACCCGGCGACGTCGCGGCGTACCGCTGCGCCGACTGCCTCGACCGCTGGGACATCGTCCTCGAGGATGAGGACGGTGGAGATGCGAACGACAGCTGA
>JBPCJW010000191.1:0-16956 GCA_051004915.1 Ilumatobacteraceae bacterium | reverse complement strand
CGGCGGCTGCGGTTGATGCTCGAGGACTGCGGCGGGATGTTCGTGAAGTTCGGTCAGATCGCCTCGACCCGCACCGATCTGCTCCCCGAGGTCCTGACCACCGAGCTGTCGCACCTCCAGTCATCGGCCCGGCCGGTCCCCGCCGAGGAGATCCGCGTCGTCCTGGAACGCGAGCTCGGGGCCAGCCTGGACGAGGAGTTCGCCTCGTTCGACTTCGAGCCGCTGGCGGCCGCCTCGATCGGACAGACCCACCGGGCCGTCCTTCGCTCCGGCGAGAACGTGGTGGTCAAGATCCAGCGTCCTGGCATCGAGGACATCGTGCAGCGCGACGCGGCGGTGCTGCGGATGGTCGCCGGGCAGGTCGAGCGGCGGGTCGAAGCGGCGCGAGTTCTCGGCGTGAGGCGGCTCGCCGAGGAGCTGATCATCTCGCTGCAGAAGGAGCTCGACTACGGCGCCGAAGCACGCAACGGCACGGCGTTCGTCGAGAACCTCGACATCGAGAAGGGGGTCACTGCGCCAACGGTGGTCGAGGCGCTGTCGACCCGCCACGTCCTCGTGATGCAGGCGATCGACGGTGTCACGGTCGCCGACCGCGAGGCGGTGGAGGCCACGCCGGTTGCGGCGCCCGAACTGGCTGTCCACCTCCTGCGGTCGTTCCTCGACCAGGTCCTGCGCAACGGCGTGTACCACGCCGATCCCCACCCCGGGAACATCTTCGTCGACCGCAACGGCACCTTGTGGCTCCTCGACTTCGGGGCCGTCGGACGGCTCGACCCGCTGATCCTCGAGTCGATGCAGGGGCTGATGATCGGCTTCCAGCTCCGTGACCCGGTGATCCTGGCCCGGGCCATCCGCCAGATGGCCGGCGGCGACGAGACGACCGACAGCCGGGCGCTCGAGGCGGACATCGGGCTGGTGCTCACCGAGACCATCGGCGCCGGGGGCTTCGATCCGAAGTCGATGAGCACGATCCTCGACATCATGGGTCGACACGGGCTGGCCATCCCGGCGCCCATGTCCACGTTGTCGCGGGCGATGCTCACGCTGGAGGGCACCCTGCGGATCATCGACCCGGCGTTCGACGTCGCCCGCGCGGCCACCGATCTGATGCCCGACTTCGCCGACCAGAAGCAGGCAGCGGTGCAGCAGCAGCTGCAGCGCGAGCTCCTGCGTGCGCTGCCATCGCTGCGCACGCTCCCGGGCCACGTCGAGGCCATCGCCAGCCAGATGCGCACCGGCCACCTGAACATCCGCCAGGAGCGGTACGCCGGCGGGGACCGCGCTGTTGTCAGCGGCTGGGTCGACCGGGTGACGTTCGCCGCGATCGGCGCGTTCGGGCTGCTCACCTCGGCCGTGCTGCTGCTGGCGTCCGGGACGGTCGAGGAGGAAGGCATCCGCGCCACCTTGCAGCTCCTCGGCTTCGTCGGCCTCATCTCGGGGCTGGTGATCCAGATGCGCACCATCGCCCAGCTCCTACGCGGCGACCATGAATCGACGCGGGATCGAATGGTCTAGCGGGACCTTCGATGCGGTCGTGGTTCGAAGACACCATCATCGAGCACGAGCGGCTGCCGCTGCTCGTCTGCTTCGCCGCCTTCATCGTGACGTTCATCGCCACGCGGGTCATCACGCGGATGATCCGAGCCGGCCGCGGGCCGTTCAAGAACAACGTCTCAGCGAGCGGCCTGCACGTCCACCACGCGATCCCAGGCGTCATCCTGCTGGTCGCCGGTGCCTTCACGGGCATCGCCGTCGACCTCGAGTCGCCGTGGTCGATCGTCGCCGGCCTGCTGATCGGCGTGGGGACGTCGCTGGTGCTGGACGAGTTCGCCCTGATCCTCCACATGGAGGACGTGTACTGGGAGGACGAGGGACGCATCTCAGTGGAGATGGTCAGCCTGGCCGTGGCCTGCCTCGGCCTGCTGATCGCCGGCGCCAATCCGTTCAAGCTGCAGGAGCCCGAGGACGCGACGCTCGCCCTCGCCGGCGTCGGCGGCATCATCGTCCATCTGGCCTTCATCGTCGGTTGCGTCGTCAAGGGCAAGTACCGGATGGCGATCATCGGGACGCTCGTGCCGTTCGTGGCCGTCGTCGGCGCTATTCGCCTCGCTCGCCCGCACTCGATATGGGCGAAGCGCCGATATCAGCCGGCCAAGACGACGAGGGCCGTGGACCGCGCCGCGCACGACGACGCTCGGTGGGGTCCGCGCATGTACTGGCTGGCCGACTTCGTCGCCGGGGAGCCATCGGGGGCCGCCGCAAGTCGCGCCGTCACCCCTCCAACTGCCGCGCCACCCCCCTGAACCGCAGTGGCCGCTCGCTGTTCTCCTGCAGGTAGTGGGCGGCGAACCCGGCCATCCGGGTCATGGCGAACAGCACCCACCCGGCGAGATCCGGCGGATCGTGGCTTCGGCCACGCCGCGTACCGCGCCATCGACCCGCGCTCCGTGTTGCTCCGCGAGATCGCCATCGGCGCCGGAGGCCCGCGACCGGGCCGTCGAGGTCGAGCGCCGCATCGTCGACGCGCTGGACGGTTGAGCCGGGCCGGCCACTGCCGAACAATGTGGAGTTCTTCGCCGGCGTCGTGGTGGCGTCGGCCGGACTCCCGCGCGGGATCTCACGTCGACGTTCGCCGTCAGCCACAACGGTCGGCTGGACCACCCACGCCGTCGAGCAGGCCGCCAGGGGCAAGCTGATCCGCCCCAGCGTCCGCTACGTCGGCTGAGTCGCTCGACCGTCCGCTCGACGCCACGTCGCCGCCAGGCGCGTGAGCGCAGGCGGCGGTGATCTCGGTCCCGGCGGATCGAGTGCTCCGTGTCGAGGTGAGAGATCGGTGGTCTCTGACGGCTCACCTCTCACCTCTCATCTCAGCCTGAGGTCACCTGTACGGCCGCGTCGCCTGAGCCGTCGATGCTGACTGTCGCCGTATTGCTCTCAAGCTTGCCGGCCTCGTAGTTCCCAGACCCCCGATCGTCACGTATTGTCCGATGAGACGTTCCACTCCACCCCGAACTTGAGCGTGCCGATGTCGACGGTGGTGGTCACCTTCGGCAGGAGGTTGTCGTCAGCCTCGATCGTCAGCGATTCCGTTCCTGTCTGGTCGATCGTCACCTCACCGGGACCGGTGAGCTCGACCGCCGTGAAACCGCTGATACTGCGGGACTCGCTCTCCGCCTCGCCCGAACCACTCGTGCGGCTCGTGCGGCTCGCACCGCTGGCTGCCAACTGCTGTTCTTCCTCGACTGCCGGGATCGGGTCCCCGCCGGTCTCGTCGCCACGCCCGCATGATCGCAATCGCGGGACGAGGCCGGACCGGCCCCTCGGCCCGTCAGCTCAGGCGTTCGACGACCATGGCCATGCCCTGGCCGCCGCCGACGCACATCGTCTCCAAGCCGAACGTCTTGTCCTCGGCCTGCAGGCCGTGGATCAGCGTGGTCATGATGCGCGCCCCGGTCATCCCGAACGGGTGGCCGAGGGCGATCGCCCCGCCGTGCACGTTGAGCTTCTCCCAGTCGACGCCGAGGTGCTTGGCGGACGGGATCACCTGGGCGGCGAACGCCTCGTTGATCTCGACGAGGTCGATGTCGTCGATCGTCATGCCGGCGCGGGTCAGGGCCTGACGACTGGCCTCGATCGGACCGAGGCCCATGATCTCCGGGTTGAGCCCGCTGACGCCCGAGGAGACGACACGGGCCAACGGCGTGATTCCGAGCTCGGCCGCCTTGGTGTCGCTCATCACGATCACGGCCGCCGCGCCGTCGTTGAGCGGGCAGGCGTTGCCGGCGGTCACCGTGCCGTCGGGCCGGAACACCGGCTTGAGCTGGCTCAGCGCCTCCATCGTGGTGCCGGCGCGCGGGCCGTCGTCCTTCGCGACGACGTTGCCGTCGGGCAGCGTGACGGGCGTGATCTCGTCGGCGAAGAAGCCGTTCTCCACGCTGGCGACGGCGAGGTCCTGCGAGCGCTTGGCGAACTCGTCCATCTCGATCCGTGAGACACCCTCGGCACCGACCACGTTCTCCGCCGTCTGGCCCATCGCGATGTAGATGTCGGGCAGACGCTCCGGCGGCGTCCAGTCGGGACTGCCGCCGAGCGCCCGCTCGGCGGTCCGCTCGCCGGCCGAGTTGAAGACTGCGTTCGGGGCGGTGTCGCTGGCCCCGAAGCCGTACCGGCTGACCGTCTCCACGCCAGCGGCGATGAACACGTCGCCTTCGCCGGCCTTGATCGCGTGGGCGGACATCCGGATCGTCTGCAAGCTGGACGAGCAGTAGCGGTTGACGGTGACGCCGGGGACGTCGCCGAGCCCGGCGAGCACCGCCACGACGCGAGCGATGTTGAAGCCCGACTCCCCGGCCGGCTGACCACAGCCCATGATCAGGTCTTCGATCTGGTCGGAGGGGAGCTCAGGCACCTTCTCGAGCAGCGCCGTGACGATCTGCGTCGACAGGTCGTCCGGGCGGATCGACACCAGCGATCCCTTGCCGGCGCGTCCGATGGGGCTGCGAGCGGTGGCGACGATGACAGCTTCGGGCATGGGCGGCAGCGTACCGACGGTCCTCAGCCCCGGTCCGGTCGACCGCTGGCATACTGCGGCCCGCATGACGACGGAGCGCGCTGGGACGTTGCGAGTGGCGATCGGCGCCGGGGGCACCGGCGGACACATCTATCCGGGCCTGGCCGTGGCCAAGGCGCTCGAGGACGTCACGGACGGGAACGTCGAGATCTGCTTCATCAGCACCAAACGCGGGCTGCAACTGACGCTGGTTCCGCAGTACGGGTACCCCCTCTTCACGTTCGACATGATCGGTCTGCGCGGCGTCAAGAGCGCGCTGCTCCTGCCGCCGCAGCTCATCCGCTCCGGTCTCGGCGTTCGCCGCCTGATCAAGGAGCGGGGCATCGACGTCGTCGTCGGCATGGGCGGCTACCCGTCGGCACCGGCCATGGTCGGTGCGCGCCTGGCCGGCATCCCGTCGCTGATCCATGAGAGCAACGCCGTGCCCGGACGGGCGAACGCGTTCATCGCTCGCCTGACACCACACATCGCGATCGCCTTCGAGCGGGCTCGCCGAAACCTGCCCAAGCGAGCGGACGTCCGCGCCGTCGGCATGCCGCTGATGCCCGACGTGGGGCAGATGGACAGGGCGACGTTGCGCCAGCCGGCGCGCCAGCGGTATGGCTTGACCGACGGGCAGAAGCTCGTGGTGGTCAGCGGCGGCAGCCTCGGCGCGACGAGTCTGACGAATGCCGCGCTCGATCTCGCCGAGCAGTGGAAGGACCGCGAGGACATCGTGCTGGAGATCAAGACCGGCCCGGGTCTGCTGGACGAGGCAGTCGGACGGCTGGCCGGCAACCGCGCTGCTCGACCCGTGGCCTACATCGACCGCATGGACGACGCGTACGCGGCCAGCGACGTGATGGTGTGCCGCTGCGGCGCCGGCACCGTCGCCGAGGTGTCGCACGTCGGCGTCGCCAGCGTGATGGTGCCGTACCCGCACGCGCCCGGTGATCACCAGCTGCACAACGCGCAGGCGCTGGCGGACGTCGGCGCCGCCGTCATCATCGAAGACCACCTCCTGACCGCACAGACGCTCGGCCCGGTCCTCGACGATCTGCTGTCCGACGACGTGCGACGCGAGGCGATGGCGGCCAACGCCCGCCTCGTCGACCACGGCGCAGCGGCTGAGACGGTCGCCCGCTGGGCGGTCCAGCTGGCCGGCCGCACCGACGTCTTGACCTCGTGAACGCGTTGCACTGTTGACCATGAACGGAGATCGCAACACATGACCTTCTGGACCGACCGCCCCGTCGTCATCACCGGTGGCGAAGGTTTCATCGGCAGCACACTCGTCGACCTGCTCGTCGACGCCGGAGCCAAGGTGACCGTGTTCGCCCACTACAAGCCGTACGGCGAGCAGGGTTTCATCGCCGACCACGTCCAGGCCGGCAGCGTCGAGGTCGTGGCCGGCGACATCCGCGATCACGGGCAGGTGCAGGACGTCGTGGCCGGCGCCGACACCGTGTTCCACCTCGCCGCCCTGATCGGCATCCCGTACAGCTACGAGGCGCCCGACTCGTACGTGCAGGCCAACGTCGTGGGCACGCACAACGTCGTCGCCGCGGCCCGCCGCCACGGCACCCGACGAGTCGTCACGACGAGTACCAGCGAGGTCTACGGCACCGCGCTGACGGTGCCGATCTCGGAGGACCACCCGCTGCAGCCGCAGTCGCCGTACTCGGCGTCGAAGATCGGCGGCGACATGATGGCGATGTCGTACTACCTCTCGTTCGACACGCCGGTGACGATCGTGCGGCCGTTCAACACGTACGGCCCGCGACAGTCGGCGCGAGCGGTGATCCCGGCGATCCTCCAGCAGCTGCACTCCGGGGCGACGGAGATCAAGCTCGGCCTGCTGACCCCGACCCGCGACTTCACGTTCTCGACCGACACCGCGTCCGGCTTCATGTCCGCTGCCGAGCACGACACCGCCATCGGCCAGGCCCTCAACCTCGGCACCGGTCGAGAGGTCAGCGTCGGCGATCTCGTCGCGCTGCTGATCAAGGTGTCGGGCAAGGACGCCGGAATCGTGCAGGACCCGGCCCGCATCAGGCCAGAGGGCTCCGAAGTGATGCGCCTCCTCGCCGACAACACGAGGATGCGCGAGCTGACCGCCTGGGAGCCGAAGGTCTCCCTCGAAGCGGGCCTCGCCAAGACCAGCGAGTGGGTGGCCGCCAACGTCCTGTCGGACGCCGCCCGCTACGCCGTGTGAGCGCGGTTGCGCGGAGAGGTTCCACGTTGTTCGGGCAGCGATGAGGTCGAAGAGCTCCTGCCGCGCGGATCGCTCCGATCCGTACGACGCCATCTGGGCGCGATGCGTTGCAAATCGAGATCTGGGCGCGGAATGAGACAGATCGCGCTTACATGCCGAGGTCGGCGTCCACGAAGTGCCTCCGGCAGAGCAGCTCGTAGTGGACGGCGTCGCCGAACAACGGGGGTGTCGTTGGGTCGTCCGTGTCCCCGACGACGATCGTCGCGCCCTCGTACGCCACCTCGCCGTTGACCACCCGCGCGTTGTGCGTCGCTCTCGCCCCGCACCAGCACCGCGCCTCGACCTGCAGCGGCACCCGCTCATCCGCGATCTCCAACAGCCGCTGCGTCCCGTCGAACAACCGACCCCGGAAGTCCGTGATCAACCCGAACGCATACACCTCGACCTCCAACTCGTCGACCACTCGCGCCAACTGGTCGCACTGCGCCGGCGTGTAGAACTGCGCCTCGTCGCACACGAAGTAGTGGATCGGCCAGTGCTGGACGGCGAGCGCGTGCAGATCGAGGTCCGGCGACACGTCGATCGCCGGGGCGGCCACGCCGAGGCGGCTCGTCACCTGGTCGCCCTCGCGGTCGAGGCACGTCAGCAGCAGCCCGGACAGCGCGCGGCTCGCCAGGTTGTGATGGATCTGCAGGGCGACCGTGCTCTTGCCGGAGCCCATCGTGCCGAAGCTGAACCTCAGCTGCGCCATCGCATCAACGCGTGTCGACGACGCGAAACGACTCCGCCACCCGCCCGGCGGCCAACCCGAAGCGGCTGGCGTTGTGCTCGTTCCACGCCCGAACGCGTGTGCCCAAACCGTCGGGATCCGGGTGCTGCGAGCGGTGCGCGAGCAGTGCCGCCAGCTTGCGGTCGAACTGCTCGGTGATGTCGATGGCGTCGGTGCCGTCGCCGATGCCCATCACCCACACCTCGTCGACCTTCCACGGCTCGTGACCCTCGGCCAGCAGTTCGGGGAAGGCGAACGGGTTGCGGGCGTCGGGGTAGACGGCGTCGATCGTGGCTTCTCCTGTCGCCCGGTGATCGGGGTGGTTGGCCGGGATGCGATCGAGGTTGATGGTGGGCGACTGGGTGATGACGACGTTCGGCCGGACCTCGCGGATGACGCGCGCGATGTCTCGCCGCAGGTCCAGCGAGGCGACGACCTCCCCGTCCATCCGTCCGACGAACACGAGGTCGCTGACGCCGACCTCCTTGGCCGCCGCGGTCTGTTCGGCCCGGCGGATCTCGGCGATGTCGTCGCGCGACGTGGCGAGGTCGAAGCCACCGGCCTGGCCGTCGGTGACGACGCAGTACGTCACGTGCACGCCCGCATCGGTCAAGGTGGCAACCGTGCCGGCGGCACCGAAATCGACGTCGTCGGGGTGGGCGGTGATGACCAGCAGCCGCTCGATCGATCTCGCCTCCAGCACCGGGGCATCCTACGATCGACCTCATGGCGACGACTCCAACCGTGAATGAGCAGGACATCTCCACGTTCGAGTTCTGGACAGCCGACCGCGACGTGCGGGAGGACGTATTCCGCCAACTGCGCGATCGACCGCGGCTGGCGTTCCACCCCGAGCTCGTCTTCGAGGGCTCGCCGTTCCCGCCGGGGCCCGGCTACTGGTCGCTGGCCCGCCACGAGGACGTGTGGGCGGCCAGCCGCAACGCCGAGCTGTTCTGCTCCGGCCACGGGTCGAACATCGTCGACCTGCCCCAGGAGATGAACGAGTTCTTCGGCTCCATGATCAACATGGACGACCCGAAGCACTTCCGGCTGCGGTCGATCGTGTCGAAGGGCTTCACGCCGCGGGAGGTGGCGAAGGTCGAGGAGTACGTCAAGGTCAAGGCGGCGGCAGTCGTCGACCGCATGCTCGAACAGCACCCCGATCGACAGTGCGACTTCGTCGAGAACATCGCGGCCCCGATGCCCCTCGACATCATCTGCGAGATGATGGGGATCCCGGAGGACGACAACAAGCAGATCTTCCACTGGACGAACGTCATCCTCGGGGCCGGCGACCCGGAGTTCGGCGGCAACTACGAAGCGTTGATGGGTGCTGCGCTGGAGATGTTCTCCTACGCCCAGGCGCTCGGCGAGGATCGCAGGGCCAACCCCGTCGACGACATCACGTCGTTGATGATGCAGGCCCAGGTCGACGGCGATCAGCTCTCGGCACAGGAGTTCGGCTCGTTCTTCATCCTCCTGGTCGTGGCCGGCAACGAGACGACGCGCAACGCCATCAGCCACGGCATGAAGGCGCTGACGGACCACCCGGACCAGCGCGAGCGCTGGTGGGGCGATTGGGAGGGGGTGACCAAGACGGCGGTCGAGGAGATCGTCCGCTGGTCGTCACCGGTCATCCACTTCCGTCGTACCGCCACGGCCGACACCGAGCTTGGCGGCCAGAAGATCGCCGCCGGCGACAAGGTAGTGCTGTGGTACTGCGCCGCGAACAGGGACGAGCGGGCGTTCCCCCACCCGTTCACGTTCGACGTGACGCGTCCGCTGCAGCCCGCGCAGGTTGGCTTCGGCGCCGGCGGCCCGCACTTCTGTCTCGGCGCCAACCTCGCCCGGCGAGAGATCGGCGTGATGTTCGATGAGCTGCGCCGTCGCGTCCCCACGCTCGAGATCACCGGCAAACCCGACTACCTGCACAGCAACTTCATCAACGGCATCAAGCGCCTCCCCTGCGCCTGGTGACCCGCCCCGTCCTGACCCGCCCGACCCATCCGAGGGTTTGCTGCATGCGAGGGCTAGGTGCGGGAAGGCCCCTCAGCACACCCTCCGATGCCGTGAAAGCCTCGGACCTGGGGTCAGCGGAGCATGGCTTGGACGGTGGTGATGTGGTCGGCGTCGGCGGCTGTCTTGTCGGGGCGGTAGCGCCGGACGCGGGCGAAGCGCAGCGCCACGCCGCCTGGGTATCGCGTCGACGCCTGCACGCCGTCGAGGGCGATCTCGACGATGAGCTCAGGCCGGACGTGCACCACGAACCCATCCTCCGTTCCGACGGCGATCCCCTGCAACGCCTCGGTCTGCCACGTCAGCAGCTCGTCGGTCAGACCCTTGAACGTCTTGCCGACCATCACCCACTCGCCGCCGTCGCCACGCGCCCCGAGGTGGAGGTTGGACAGCCAGCCCGTGCGCCGACCGTGCCCCCACTCTGCGGCCAGCACGACGAGGTCGAGCGTGTGGACCGGCTTGACCTTGCGCCACGCCCCGCCCCGCCGCCCGGCGTCGTAGGGGGCATCGAGCGCCTTCACCATGACGCCCTCGTGGCCGGCAGCCACGGCCCGATCGAGGAACGCTCCCGCCTCGTCGGCGTCGGCCGTCACGATCGACGGCAGCCGTGCACTTGCCGGCACGACCGTCATCAGGACCTCCCGCCGCACGGCCAGCGGCTCGTCGAGAATCGGTGATCCGCCGGCGTGCAGCACGTCGAAGAAGTAAGCCGACAGGTCGGCACCGCGCAACGTCGGGCCCTCCGCCGAGAAGTCACCCATCGTGTCTTGAAAGCGCCGCGGGGCGCCCTCGTCGTCGACGCCGAGGACCTCGCCGTCGAGCACCAGGTCACCACCGGGCAGGCCGGCGACCACCGAGGCGACGGTGCCGAGCCGTGCGGTCACCTCGTTGAGGTTGCGCGTGAACAGGCGGACGACACCGCCGTTGCGGTGGGCCTGGATCCGCGCGCCGTCGAGCTTCCACTCGACCGAGGCCTGCCCCGTCGCGGCCAGCGCCTCCCCGACGTCGGAGGCCGGTGCGGCCAGCATCGGCTGCACGGCGCGACCCGGCGCCATGGTGAACGCCGCCAACGCGGGTTCGCCGCCGTCCAGGGCAGCCACCGCGGCCGACCCGAGGTCGCCCGACAACATGTGCGCCCGGCGAACGTGGCCTACCGGCACCGCCGCAGCTTTGGCGATCGCCTCGACCATCACCCCGTCCAGCGCACCGTGGCGCAATTCCCCGCCGAGGGCACCCCACAGCAACCGCTGCTCCGGCGCGGTGGCGCGTGCCATGACATCGGTGAGCAGCGTCCGGCGCGCCGCGACCACGCCTGACCCGGTCATCGCCGCCAGCTCGTCGATCGCGCCGTCGACCTCGGCGATCGTCAGCGTCGGCTCGACGGCGGGATCTGGGCGCACCGATCGCATGGTCGCCCAGCCCACTCCGATCCGCCCCTGCACCGGCGCGCCGGTCAAGAATCCGACCGCCGCAGCGACCTCGCCGGGGTCCATCTGGCGCAATGCAGCGGCGATCAACGTCGCCTTCTCGCCCCGTTTCGAGGTCGCCGCCAAGGCGTCGGACACGGTGGCCAGCGCGGCGAACAACATCCACGTGATTCTGTCCGGAGTGCCACCAGATCGGACCCGCCGGCACGTATCTTCCGGCCCATGCTCCGTTCCTCGTCGATCTCGCGGACGTTGGGCGCGCTCGGGATCGGTCTGCTCGTGACGGTGACGTCCTGTGGCGGCAGTCGGGACGAGAACGCGACCCCCGGTGACGACAAGACGAGTAGCGCATCCGATCCTGACGACTCGGCGGTTGAGAACAGCGTTGGGCGCGACTCGACCTCGGAGACCTCGGACCGGGAGGAGACCTCGGATCCAGACGAGACCCCCGAACCGGAGACCACCGCGGAACCCGACGAGACGTCCGAACCCGGCGAGACCCCGGTCGATGAGCCCCCCACCTCAGCACCCTCGACGGGCGCACCGCCGCCGAGCGAGGCGCAGCTGGAGACGACGAGCGTGGCGTTGCAGAAGTTCATCGAGCTGCCGCTGCTCACGGCCGTCGTCCAGCATCCCGACCGCAGCCTGTGGTTCACGTCGCAGACCGGCGAGATCTGGCGGATGCCCGAGGGCGGCCAGCCGGAGCTGGTGCTCGACCTGACGGGCGAGACCGCGCCGTGGGCCGAGGGTTCCGAGCGAGGCATGCTCGGCATCGGCTTCAACCCCGTCGACGGTCGGCTGTTCCTCTACTACAACGACCCGTCGAGCGATTCGCACGTCGTGTCGTACGCCCTGGATGAGGACGGCACACCCGATCCGGCCTCCCGCTGGGAGGTGCTGTTCGTCGACCAGCCCGGCATCGGGCACAAGGGTGGCGGCATCGTGTTCGACGACAACGGCGTGATGATGCTGGCCCTCGGTGACGGGGGCGGCAGCCGCGGTCGCGACGCGCAGGACTACAGCAAACTGCTCGGAGGGATCGTGCGCATCGTCCCGCGCACGAGCGGTCCCGGCTATGACATCCCTGCCGACAACCCGTTCGTCAACCAGTTCGGCGTCGCGCCCGAGCTGTTCGCCAAGGGGCTGCGCAACCCGTGGGGCTTCTGTCGCGACGCTGCGACCGGCGACATGTGGGTGACCGACGTCGGCGAGGAGACGATCGAAGAGATCAACCACATCCCGGCCGGGACGAGCGGGATGAACTTCGGATGGTGGCCACTCGAGGGGACACGGGTGCGCAGCGCGCAGGACGTGCCGCAGCCGAACCAGATGCCGGTGTGGGAGTACCGCCACGACGAGTACGGCCCGGCGGCGATCGGTGGCTGCGTGTATCGGGGCAGCGACATCCCGGCGCTCGATGGGGCGTACCTGATGTCGGACATGTCGGGGCCGACATTCGCTCTCGGTGAGGGCTTCGCCGCGGTGCGCATCAACCTGCCAGAGCAGGGCAGCATCGTCACGGCAGTGAAGATGGACCTCGAAGGCGAGCCGATCGTCCTCACGTTGATGAACGGCGGCTACCGCCTGGTCCCTGTGTGAGGGTGAGGGCCATCCCTCCGGTCCCGCGCGGTGGCGGCATCGACCGCTACCGTTGCCGCAGGAGGAGGTGGCCGACAACGTCGCCGGCCCGAGGAACATGACCGATACGACCACACCGGTCACCGTCAACGGTGGGCCGCGCTCGATGGCGGAACATCACGACAGGGAGTCCGCCACCATCCTCGACCGGGTCGTCGTGCGCTTCGCCGGCGACTCCGGCGACGGCATGCAGCTCACCGGTGACCGCTTCACCTCCGTCAGCGCCGCCTACGGAAACGACCTGTCGACACTGCCCGAGTTCCCCGCCGAGATCCGCGCCCCGGCCGGCACCGTGCACGGCGTGTCGAGCTTCCAGGTGCACATCTCGGACCACCAGATCACCACACCCGGTGACGAGCCGAACGTCCTCGTCGCGATGAACCCCGCTGCCCTGCGCGCCGACCTCGGCCGGCTCGAGCCGGGCGGCACCCTGATCGTCAACGAGGACGCCTTCGACGATCGCAACTTGGAGAAGGCCGGGTACACGCTGCCGGCCGGAGAGATCCTCAACCCGCTCGACGACGGCACCCTCGACTCGTACCGGTTGATCCGGGTGCCGATGACGTCGCTGACCAAGGAGGTCGCCGCCCCGCTCGGCGTCAAGCCGCGCGACGCCGAGCGCTCGAAGAACTTCTTCGCCCTCGGGCTGGTGTCGTGGATGTACACCCGGCCGACCGATCCGACGATCGCGTGGATCGAGGAACGATTCGCCAAGAACGAGCTCGTGCTGGCGGCCAACCGGGCGGCGTTCATCGCCGGCTACAACTTCGGCGAGACGACCGAGGCCGTCGGCCACCGCTTCGAGGTGCGGCCGGCCGACCTGCCGGCCGGCGAGTACACCAGCGTCACCGGCAACACGGCGCTGGCGTGGGGCATCGTCGCCGCCGGTCAGCTGGCCAAGCTGCCGGTCACGCTCGGGTCGTACCCGATCACGCCGGCCTCCGACATCCTCCACGAGCTCTCCAAGCACAAGCACTTCGGCGTCCGCACGGTGCAGGCCGAGGACGAGATCGCGGCCGTCGGCATTGCCCTCGGTGCGGCCTTCGCCGGCCACCTCGGCGTCACCACGACGAGCGGGCCCGGCCTGATGCTCAAGGCGGAGACCATCTCGCTGGCCATCTCGGTCGAGTTGCCGCTGCTGATCGTCGACATCCAGCGCGGTGGACCGTCGACCGGGCTGCCCACGAAGACCGAAGCCGCTGACCTGAACATCGCCATGTTCGGTCGCTCCGGCGAAGCGCCGCTGCCGATCGTCGCGGCGATGAGTCCGGTCCACTGCTTCGACGCGGCCATCGAGGCGGCACGCATCGCGATCAAGTTCCGCACGCCCGTCATCCTCCTGTCGGACGGGTTCGTGGCCAACGGTTCCGAGCCGTGGCGGTTGCCCGACGTCGCCGACCTGCCGGACATCTCGGTGCCCTTCGCGACCGAGGCGAACCACACCGCAGCCGACGGGTCGCCGGAGTTCTGGCCGTACCTGCGCGAGCCGGACACGCTGGCGCGCCCGTGGGCGATCCCTGGGACGCCCGGCCTGATGCATCGGGTGGGAGGCATCGAGAAGGAGGGCGACGGCACCGGCAACATCTCCTACACGCCGGAGAACCACCAGAAGATGGTCAACCTGCGGGCGGCCAAGGTCGCCGCCGTGGCGCAAGATCTCCCGCCGGTCGAAGTGTTCGGAGACGAGGTCGCCGAGCTGTGCGTGGTCGGCTGGGGCTCGACGTGGGCGGCGATCGACGCCGCCGTCCAGCGTCGCCGTCGCGCCGGACGCAAGGTGGCGTGGGTGCACTTGGTGCACCTCAACCCGCTGCCGACCGATCTCGGTGACGTGCTGCGGCGATATCCCCGGGTCCTCGTGCCCGAGCTGAACAGCGGCCAGCTGGCCCGCATCCTGCGCTCCGAGTACCTGGTCGACGCCCGCTCGCTGTCCAAGGTGCAGGGCCTGCCGTTCATCGCCCGAGAGATCGAAGACGCCATCGAGGAGCTGTTGCCCGAGCACTCGAGCACGGCGAGCGACGCGAGCTCGGAGCATGGGAGGCCCTGACATGACCGACATTGCCGTTCCCCTGACGACCAAGAAGGATTGGACGAGCGACCAAGAGGTCCGCTGGTGCCCCGGCTGCGGGGACTACGGCATCTTGCTCGCCGTCCAGCAGCTGATGCCCGAGCTCGGAGTGGCGCCGGAGAACACGGTGTTCGTCTCGGGCATCGGGTGCTCGAGCCGATTTCCGTACTACATGAACACCTACGGGATGCACTCGATCCACGGGCGGGCGCCGGCCATCGCCACCGGCGTCGCAGTGGCCCGACCCGACCTCGACGTGTGGGTCATCACCGGTGACGGGGACGGGTTGTCGATCGGCGGGAACCACCTGATCCACGCCCTGCGGCGCAACGTCGACCTGACGATCCTGCTGTTCAACAACCGCATCTACGGCCTGACCAAGGGCCAGTACTCGCCGACGTCCGAGCTCGGCAAGGTCACCAAGTCGACGCCGTTCGGATCGGTCGATCCGCCGTTCAACCCGCTCGCCGTCGCCCTCGGGGCCGAGGCGAGCTTCGTGGCCCGGACCCACGACCTCGACCGCAAGCACATGATGGAGACGTTCCGCGCCGCCCACGACCATCGGGGTGCGGCGTTCGTCGAGATCTTCCAGAACTGCAACGTCTTCAACGACGGCCAGTTCAACGACATCACCAAGAAGCAGGTGCGCGACGAGATGCTGATCGATCTCGTCCACGGCGAACCGATCCGCTTCGGGGCGGAGCGCCAGCGCGGGGTGGTCATGGGCTCGGACGGCCAGCTGCGGCTCGTCGAGGTCGCCGATGTCGGAGAGGACGCCGTGCTCGTCCACGATGCCGAACGACCGGACCCGAGCTTGGCGTTCGCCCTTGCCAGGCTCAGTGACGACGATCACTCGCCGACTCCGTTCGGCGTCTTCCGCAGTGTCCAGCGCCAGGAATACGCCTCCGCGATCAGCCGCCAACTGGCGGAGGCCTCCGAGCGCAAGGGCCCCGGCGACCTGGCCGCCCTGCTCCGCTCGAACGGCACGTGGGCCGTCGGCGGCTGAGCCGCCCGTCGGTGACTCAGGGCTCCACCATTTGCGCGTTGCTCGCAGCTAACGTCCTTCGTCGGTGCGGCGGCGCCCGGTTCGGGTTGCCGCACCGGGCCGACCCGGCCGCGCCCATCGAGCGCCGCCAGCAGACGAGAGCGACATGAGCGACCAAGACTCCCGAGCCCACCGCCCTCCCGGCCCGCCGCCGCCCCGCCGCAGGCGCGACGGTCGATTGGCCATCATCGCCATCGGCGGCATCGCGCTCACCCTGGGCGCAGTTGGCGTGGCCGTCGTGCTGCGCGACTCGCCGGACGATTCGGTGGCGACCACCGAAGAGACTGCCGCCACCCAGGCGCCCACGCCGAGCGCCGCCGAGACGTCGACGACGGTCGTCGTCCCCGAGGTGGCCCTCGTCGCGCCGGCGGCCGAGGTCGTCGGGGAAGAGATCGCCGTGCCGAAAGGCGGCACTGCCCCAGCCAGCACGGTCGCTCCAGCGAGCACCGCCACCCCGGACAACGCTGCGGCGGCGACCGATGAGCCCGACGGGTGCCGAGTGGAAATGCGCACGATGCGCATCGGCGAGGCGGGTGCCGACGTCGAGTGCTTGCAGGTTGCGATGCGTGACGCCGGCCTTTACGACGGCCAGATCAGCGCGTCGTACGACAATGCCACGGCCGACGCCGTCAGCCGGCTGCAGACCGAACGCAACCTCTTCGTCGACGGCGAGGCCGGCCGCGAGACCGCCAAGTCCCTCGGCATCTGGCCGGACGAGGCGTCGTTGGTCGTGCGCACGCCGCAACCGCCAGAGGGCGCTGAGGACACTTCCGGGTTCCCGCTCTCCCCCGTCGCCGTCTCCGGTGCCGATTCGTCGTTGCCCCCGCTGCCCGCTGGGTCGGGTAGTGGACGGCGTGTGGTGTACGAACGGGCCGGCCAGCGCGTCTGGGCGGTTGACGACAACAACAACGTCATCCGGTCGTGGCTCGTGTCGGGCAGCCAGTACGAGAACGAGGTGCCGGGGACGCACTCGGTGTACAGCCGTTCCGAGGCGTCGACGGCGTGGAACGGCAAGGCGATCCTGCCGCTGATGATCCGCTGGTACGAAACTGACATCGGCAACCTCGGGTTCCACGGCATCCCCATCCGGGTGGCCGACGGTTCCGTGTACCAGACGACCGACGAGCTCGGGACGCGGCTGTCCGGCGGATGCCAACGCCAGCACAACACCGACGCCGACTTCATGTGGAACTTCGCCACCGTCGGCACCACCGTCGTCGTCATCTGAACTG
>JBPCJW010000190.1:0-5256 GCA_051004915.1 Ilumatobacteraceae bacterium | reverse complement strand
GACGGCGCCGTCGGTGCTGCCACGCCGTCGCCTTCACGCAGCCCGAAGCGGTCGTGCAGGCGACGCAGCGGGCGTGGCGCCCACCAGTTGGCTTCGCCGGCCAGCTTCATGAACGCCGGGACGAGCGTGCCGCGGATGACGAAGGCGTCCATCAGCACGGCGATGCCCAACCCGATGCCGAACATCCTGATGAAGCTCACGCCCGACGTGCCGAAGGCGAAGAACGTCACCGACAGCAGCAGGGCGGCGGCCGTCACGATGCGTCCGGTCCGCTCCAACCCGAGGGCGACGGCATGGTCGTTGTCGCCCGTGCGGTCGTGCTCCTCCTTGATCCGCGAGAGCAGGAACACCTCGTAGTCCATCGACAGCCCGAAGGCGATGCAGAACATGAGGATCGGCATCGACGTGTCGATCGACCCGGTGGCGGTGAACCCCAGGAGGCCCGACAGGTTGCCGTCTTGGAAGATCCACACCATGGCGCCGAACGTGGCGGTGAGGCTGAGCAGGTTGAGCACCAGCGCCTTGATCGGCACCAGCACGCTGCCCGAGAGCAGGAACAGCAGGAGGAACGTGGCGATCACGATGATCGCGACGGCCAGCGGCAGCCGGTCGGCGATCGACGACTTGGTGTCGACGAGCTGCGCCGCTTGCCCACCGACCAGCAGCTCGCTGCCCGTGTCGAGGTCCCGGATCTCGGCGACGAGATCCTCCCCGGCGGACGAGGCCATCTCGACGTTCGGGACGACATCCAACCAACCCGACGCTGTGGTCGCGAAGCGGGCGGCGTCCGATCCCGCCCGGGCCACCAGCTCGCCTCCGACGAACGTCCCACCCGCCGACTCGACCCGGGCCACACCGTCGAGCGCCGACACGCTCGTCGCCAGGGCCGTCAGCTCTGTGCCGACGCCGCCCTTGAAGCCTTCGACACCGTCGATGACCACCGGGAACGATTCCGACGAGTTGCCCTCGAAGTCACTGCGCAACGTCTCGGAGACCTCCCGCGACTCGGCCGACGCTGGCAGCACCCGGTCATCCGGGGTCCCGAACTGCACACGCAGGAACGGTGCGCCGAGCAGCAGCAGCACGGCGACGACGCCGAGCGCAACTGGGACCGGGCGCCGCATGACGCGTGTCGCCACGCCGTACCAGAAGCCGTCCTCGTCGCGCTTCTGGGGCCGACGCTTGAAGACGCGCAGCGAGTCGATGCGGTGTCCGACCACGGCCAGCAGCGCCGGCAGCGCCACGACGGAGGCGGCCATCGCCAGCAGCACGACGGCGATGCCGGCGTAGGCGAATGAGCGCAGGAAGTACTGCGGGAACACGAGGAGCGCGGACAGCGACACGGCGACGGTCAACGCGCTGATGGTGATCGTTCTGCCGGCTGTCTCGACCGCCCGCACCACGGACTGCTCGACGGTCCGCCCGTTGCGCAGCTCCTCCCGGTAGCGGGAGACGACGAACAGGCTGTAGTCGATGGCCAACCCGAGACCGAGGGCCGTGGTCAGGTTGATGGCGTAGATCGACACGTCGGTCAGCGAGCCGATGACGTACAGCGAGAGGAACGTGCCGAGCACGGCCAGGACGCCGACGAACAGCGGCAGCGAGGCGGCGATCAACCCGCCGAACACGAGGAGCAGCAGGGCCAGCGTGATGGGGATGGCGATCAGCTCGGCTCGGGCGAGGTCGCCCTCGATGGTCGTCCCGATGTCGTCGCCGACGGCCTCACCACCACCGACCCCGACCGTCAGGCCACCCTGCGCTGCCGGGTCGGCCACGGCGACGCGGACGTCGGCGACGACCGCGTCGGCCTCGTCGTCGATCTGCACGAAGAGGATCGCCGCGTCTCCGTCGGTGCTGCGCAACGTCGGCGGTGAGCCGATGCTCCAGTACGACGTCACCTCGGCGACGCCCTCGACGGCGCCGACTCGCTCGGCCAGTTCGGCGCCGGCGGCCTGGGCGGCCGGCGCATCCACTTCGCCATCGGCGGCCGTCGCCACGAGGACGAGGTCCGCGCCGCCCGAATCGAAGTCGCGGCCGAGGATCTCGTCCGCTCGCGCGCTCTCCGACGCCGGGTCCTCGAACCCGCCGTCCTCCAGCACGCCAAACGCCCTCGTGCCGAGCACAGCGGCGACCACCATGAACAACACGGTGAACGACAGCACCAGCCGCCGGCGGCGGACCGTGAAACGTCCGAGTCGAGTGAGCATGTCCACACCTCCTGTTCGCCGACCCGGTTGGACCGTCGCAGGGCAATCGTCCGCCGATGCGCTGAAGGCGACATCGTCCGGCGAACCGATCGTCGGTGGGTCCCCGGGACGGGCGCCGACCGGTCCACGGTCCCGTGACCGACGCCACGTCGGCTGCCTAGGGTGACCCCGTGCCCGCCGAGCCCGCCGTGCTCGAACCCCGAGTTCCGACGACGGTGCTCATGTCGATCGCCGCCGTCGGCGCGGCGCTTGTCGCCGTGTTCGGCGAGTCCGGAGCGTTCACGGGAGTCGGTCTGGCCAGCGCGCTCGCCGGCCTCGTGCCGTGGGCGCTCGTGGCCGGCGGAGTGCGCGTCCCGCCGCCTCTGTTCGCCGTGCTCGGACTGGTGCCGGTGTGGTTCGGCGTCGTCGTCGCAGAGAACCCGGGCGGGATGTTCCCGGCGATGCTCCTCGCAACCTGGGTCACGAGGACGAGCAGCAGTCGATGGCTCGTCGTGGGGACGCTGGTGGCGGCAGCTGGCTCGATCGTCACGCTCGCCTTGCGGACCAGCGAAGCGCACGAGAACGGAATGGTCTACTTCATCGGCGGCCTTGGCATCTCGTGGCTGGCTGGGCGGATGCTGCGCCGCCAAGAGCTGCTCAACCAGGAGCTGCAGGCGATGAACGACTTGCGCGTGCAGCACGCTGCAGTCGCCGAGCGGACGCGCATCGCCAGCGAGGTCCACGACGTCGTCGCCCACTCGCTGACCGTCGTGATGCTGCACCTCACCGGAGCCCGGCGGGCGCTGGCCACCGACCCGCAGCGAGCCGACGAGGCGTTGGCCAGGGCGGAGACGGTGGGCCGCGACAGCCTCGATTCGATCCGCCAGGTGATGGGCCTACTGCGCGATCCGGGGACGGGTCGTGATGTGTCGCAGCCCGGTCTCGCCGACATCTCGGCGCTGGTCGACGGGTACCGCACGGCCGGGCTCGCCCTCGAGGTGGTCGACCGCATCGATGCATCCGACGTCGATCCGACCGTGCAGCTCGTTGCCTACCGGGTGGTCCAGGAGTCGCTGGCCAACGCGTTGCAGCACGCGCCCGGGTCGTCGTGCGCCGTCACCGTCGAGCGCAGCACCGGCGAACTTCGAGTCGAGGTCATCAACGCAGCGGCAACGGTTGCGACCACGGCACGATCGGCGCGAGCGGGACTCGGCCTGCGCGGGATGATCGAGCGGGTGCGCGCCGTCGGCGGTGAGCTGACGGCCGGCCCGTCGGCGGACGGCGGGTGGCGGGTCTCGGCGCGCATCCCGTTGCGCGCCGACACCGGGCAGCGCTCGCTCGACGAGATGGACGCCGTGTGGCGGCAGACGATCGCCCGCTGAGGGTCGTGCTGGTCGACGACCAGCCGCTCGTCCGGGCGGGGATCGCCTTCATCCTGTCGACCGAGCCCGGCATCACCGTCGCCTCGGAAGCAGACAACGGCGAGGTTGGCGTGGTCGCCGTCGCCGCCCACCATCCAGACGTCGTGCTGATGGACGTGCGCATGCCGGTGCTCGATGGGCTGGAGGCGACGCGACGGGTGCGCGCCGCCGACGGGCCGCCGGTGCTGGTGCTGACGACGTTCGACGACGACGACGTGCTGTGGGGCGCGGTCGAAGCCGGTGCCGCCGGGTTCCTGCTCAAGGACACACCGGCCGACGATCTGATCAAGGCGATCCGCACGGTGGCGGCCGGGGGGTCGTGGCTCGACCCACGGGTGACGCCCCGTCTGTTGGCCGTGCTGCGCGATGCCCGGCCGTCCTCGCTCGCCGCACCCGAAGGGATCGACCGCCTGTCCGAGCGCGAGCTGGAGGTGCTCACGCTGATCGCCCGCGGCGCGTCCAACCTCGAGATCGCCGACCAGCTGTACGTCAGCGAGCGGACGGTCAAGGGCCACGTCGGCAGCATCTTCACCAAGCTGCGGGCGAGGGACCGCGCCGCCGCCATCGTCATCGCCTACGACGCCGGACTCGTCACCCCCGGCCAAGGTTGACGGCGCACCGAGCGCGATGAGCGTTGTGCGTCGTTTGACCACTCATCGCTCACCGCGTCGACAACCGACCGGCGCGGGGTGATCCGCACCGCCCAGGATGTGGCAGGCTCTCCCGGCCATCATCAGGCCAAGCAATCGGCAAAGGGGATCCGGGATGAGTGTGGTCAAGATCATCGAGGTCATCGGTCGGTCGAGCTCGAGCTCTGACGAAGCCGTGAAGAACGCGCTCGCCGAGGCGAGCCGCAGCCTGCGCAACATCAAGGCGCTGGACGTGGTTTCGATCGGCCTGCGCGGCGACAACCTCGACGAGTGGGGCGCCCACGTCCGGGTCTCGTTCCTCGTCGACAACGTCGACGGCTGACCCACCCAGGCAGTCGACCTGTCGTTTCGACGCCGTCGTCAGCTCTCGAACGATCGTGACGGCGGCGATCCGCCTGGGTCGGCCGGGCCGTTACGGGCGCGGGCCGAGCTGCGGGCCGGAACTCCGCCCGCGCTTCAGCTCGTAGAACGCCGGCATCGTCGTCGCTGCGACCACATGATCGAGCAGGGCGACCGCCTCGTCCCCGCTCGGCGGCGGGGACACGATCGGGCCGAACACGCCCGCCCGTGGCTCGCCGAGGGCGAGCACCGGTGAGCCGACGTCTGACCCTCCGGCGAGGTCCTGACCCTCCTTCGTCGACATCTCGACGTCGGCGTCCCAGTGCTCGTCGCCAGCAGCCTTGGCCCAGTCCGCAGCACCGACCGCCTCGGCGATCTCTGCGGCCAGCCCCGCCGACGGATTGACGCCGTCGTGGTGGAAGCGTCGGCCCCATTCGGTGTAGTAGTCGCCGATCAGGTCGTTGCGCCCGTCGGCGCGTAGGGCGGCGATCACCCGATGGGCGGGCTTGGCGGCATCGACCGCGGCGCGGTACTGCTCCGGGATCTCCTTGTCGGCGTTGACGACACCGAGGCTGAGGTTGCGCCACTCGATCGACGTGCCGGACTGCGCCGCGGCGTCGACGAGCCAGCGCGACGTCATCCAGGTCCACGGGCAGGCAG
>JBPCJW010000189.1:0-3621 GCA_051004915.1 Ilumatobacteraceae bacterium | reverse complement strand
TTCGATCGGCTCGGGCTGCACCGGCCCGAGATCCACCACGACCTCCCGGCCGGCGGTCGCCGCCTGCTGCAGCGTGCCGACGGCTACCTCCACACGTTCGTGTCGGGCGTGGAGATCCGCGCCGACGACGAGTCGACCGGCGCCACCCCCGGCCGGTTGATCCGCGGCGCGCAACCCGCGCCGGTCTGATCCGATTCTGACGAGGGGGTCGCCCTCAGCGCGACTGAGGCACCTGGGGATCGGGTGCCGCGCGGCGGGCGCGCAGAAGGGCGGTGACGGCTCCGCCGTCGGCCTGACCCTTCGACGCCTTCATCACCGCGCCGACCAACGCGCCGATCGCCCGCTCCTCGCCGGCGACGAACTTGTCCCAGGCGCCCGCGTGGCCGGCGACGGCCTCGTCGACGAGCGTCTCCAACGCGCCGGCGTCCATCGCCCGGAAGCCCTTGGCCTCGGCAATCGTGGCGGCGTCTCCACCGCCTGACTCGACCAGTTCGGCGAGCACCTGCTTGGCCTGCGTCGCAGTCAGCTGTCCGCCGACCTCGAGCTGAGTCAGTGCGGCCAGGTCGCCGGCCGGGACCGAGGGCGTCGCGCCCTGCTCGGCGAACGCTTCCTTGACGTGCACCAGGGCGCGAGCGACGTCTCCGCCGGCCCCGCCGACGGCGAGGACGTAGTCGTCCTGGCCGCGCTCGACGACCACCGCCACTGCTTCGCCGGCCACTGGCGCGCCGGTGAATTCGGCCAGGCGGACCCGGCGTGCCGCCGGCAGCAACGGCAGTCCGCCGCGCACCCGCTCGACCCACTCCTCGTCCGGCACCAGCGGGACGAGGTCGGGCTCGAGGAAGTATCGGTAGTCGTCGGCATCCTCCTTCGTGCGCAGGGTGTGGGTGCGCCCGTCGCCCTCGTCCCAGTGACGAGTCTCCTGGCGCACCACCTCGCCGTCGTCCAGCAGGTCGATCTGTCGCCGCGCCTCGTAGTCGATGGCCCGGCCGACCGAGCGGATCGAGTTGAGGTTCTTGATCTCACTGCGCGTGCCGAACGGCGCACCGGGGCGGCGCACGCTGACGTTCGCGTCGACACGCATCGAGCCCTCCTCCATCTTGGCGTCGGAGGCGCCGATGGCGAGCAGGATTGAGCGCAGCTCGGTGACGAACTGGCGGGCCTGCTCGGAGGATCGGAGGTCAGGCCGACCGACGATCTCGACGAGCGGCACACCGGCCCGGTTGAAGTCGATCAGCGAGGCCTCGCTGCCGTGGATCCGCCCGCCGCTGCCACCGAGGTGAGTGGACTTGCCGGTGTCCTCCTCGAGATGCGCCCGTTCGATGCCGATGCGCGTGCCGTCGGGCAGGTCGAGCCAGCCGTCGACGTTGAGGGGCACGTCATATTGGCTGATCTGGTACGCCTTCGGCATGTCCGGGTAGAAGTAGTTCTTGCGGTGGAACGAGCACGGCTGGACGCGGCAGTTGAGGGCAAGCCCGATGCGTATCGCCAGCTCGACGGCCTGGCGGTTGAGGACCGGCAGCGCGCCCGGGAGACCCAGGGTGACCGGGTCGATGTTTGTGTTCGCCTCGTCGCCGAACCGGTTGGGTGACGCCGAGAACAACTTCGTCGCGGTGGCCAACTCGACGTGAACTTCGAGCCCGATGACGGTCTCGTAGGTGACGTCGACGTCAGTCGTCATCGTGATGGTGCGTGGCGACGTGCACACGAAGGTCGGCGCAACTCCGCGAGCACGTTGATAACCGTGTCGATGCGTTCGTTGGTGCGATCGATGCGTTCGTTGGTGCGATCGAGCCGATCGTTGATCCCTTGGACCGCCGCCAGCAACGTTTCGTCTCGCCGGTTCATCACGCACCTCCCAGCGAGGAACGATAGGTCCTCATGGGCCCGGCGTCTTCCAGCGCCTGGGCGACGCGGAACATCAGCGGTTCGGCCAACGCAGGCGCGAGCACCTGCACGCCGACCGGCAGGCCATCGGCGCCGGTGCCGAACGGGACGCTCATCCCCGGGTCGCCGGACAGGTTGGACGGGATCGTGTACGTGTCGCAGAGGTACATCGCCAGCGGGTTGTCGGTCTTGTCCCCGAGCGGGAAGGCGACCGTCGGCGACGTCGGCGTGATCAGCACGTCGGCGTGCTCGTAGGCCCTCGCGAAGTCGTCGGCGATCAGCCGGCGCACCTTCAGTGCCTTGCCGTAGTACGCGTCGTAGTAGCCGGCCGACAGCGCGTACGTGCCGAGCATGATGCGCCGCTTCACCTCGTCGCCGAAGCCGGCCTGGCGCGTCGCCATGTACATGGCGTTGGTGTCGGCAGCGTCGACGCGCAGCCCGTAGCGCACGCCGTCGTAACGAGCCAGGTTGCTCGACGCCTCGGCCGGCGCGATGAGGTAGTAGGCGGTGAGCCCGTAGGTGAACGCCGGCACTTCGACGTCGACGACCTTGGCTCCGGCGTCGGACAGCGCGTCGAACGCCGCCTCGACCTGCGCCAGGACATCGTCGTCGGCGCCCTGCGGGAGATCGGTGATGCGGCCGACGCGCAACCCCTCCACCCCGTCAGCGAGGGTCGCCGTGATCGCCGGTGCCGGCCGCGGGATGGACGTCGAGTCGTTCGGGTCGTGGCCACCGATCGCCTCGATGACGAGCGCAGCGTCGGCGACGGTGTTGGTGAACGGGCCGATCTGGTCGAGGCTGCTGGCGAAGGCGACCAGCCCGTACCGGCTGACGACCCCGTAGGTCGGCTTCACGCCGACCACACCGCACAGGGCGGCGGGTTGGCGGATCGAGCCGCCCGTGTCACTGCCCAGCGCGGCAGCGGCGAAGCCGGCCGCAACCGCGGCCGCGCTGCCGCCGCTCGACCCACCCGGGACGCGTGACGGGTCGTGTGGGTTGCGGGTCGGGCCGAACGCCGAGTTCTCCGTGCTCGACCCCATCGCGAACTCGTCGAGGTTGGTCTTGCCGACGATCACCGCGCCGGCGGCGCGCAACCGCTCGACCACCGTGGCGTCGTACGGCGGCCGCCAGCCTTCCAGGATGCGCGACGAGCACGTCGTCGGGATGCCGCGGGTGACCATGTTGTCCTTCAGCGCGACGGGTACGCCGGCCAGCGGGCCGGGGTCGCGACCGTCGGCGACTGCCGCGTCGATGGCCTCGGCGGCGGCCCGTGCCTCGTCGACGAGCACGAGGTTGAAGGCGTGCAACTCGTCGTCTCTCGCCGCGATCGCAGCCAGGTGATCGTCGAGGACCGACACAGCTCGGCGCGCTCCGGAGCGCACCGCGTCAGCCAGCTCGACGACGGTGCCGCTCATGTGACCACCTCACCGTGGCCGGTGACGCCGGGGAGGAGCGCAACAGGAGCTCGGCCATGAGCGACAAGACCGTGACAAGGATTCGCTCGCTCGAAGACTCGTTCGCTCATGTGAGCACCCCACCATGAGTGGTAACGCCAAGGTCGCGCCCACCAGCTGCGTTGCCATGAGCGACAAGACCGTGACAATGGTTCACTCGCTCACGGGTACCTACTCGAGGCCCTCGAGGTAGGCGACGAGCGCGGTGACCTGTTCATCGGTCAGCTCGGGCGACGGCATCGACGTACCGGGCTTGATCGACTGCGGGTCGCGCAACCACGCG
>JBPCJW010000188.1:0-11501 GCA_051004915.1 Ilumatobacteraceae bacterium | reverse complement strand
CGGTGACCCCGTCGTGTCGCCGCCGATCGGCACGGTGCCGGAGATCAAGATCGGTGCCGACTCGCTGTTCGAGCGCATCACGTCCGAGGAGCTGTGGGCGTGTACGACGTGCAAGGCATGCGACGAGATCTGCCCCGTGCACATCGAGATCCTCGACAAGATCCTCGACATGCGTCGCTACCTGACGCTGATGGAGTCCGACTTCCCGAGCGAGTTGGGCAACGCGTTCCGCGGCATGGAGAACCAGGGCAACCCCTGGGGCATGAGCCAAGGCGATCGGGCGGACTGGGCGAAGGGCATCGACGGCGTGCAGATCGTCGACCCGGGCGAGCAGCTGCAGGCCGAGTACCTGTACTGGGTCGGCTGCGCGGGCAGCTTCGACGACAAGAACAAGCGGGTCACCCAGGCGATGGCCAAGCTGCTGCAGCGAGCCGGCATCACCGTCGCCATCCTCGGTCCGTCCGAGATGTGCACCGGCGACTCGGCCCGCCGCTCGGGCAACGAGTACCTCTTCCAGATGCTGGCCATGCCGAACATCGAGATGCTCGACGGCATGGGCGTGAAGAAGATCATCACCCAGTGCCCGCACTGCTTCAACACGTTGCTCAACGAGTACCCGCAGCTCGGGGGACGCTACGAGGTCGTCCACCACAGCCAGCTCCTCGAGTCGCTGATCGCCGACGGCCGCCTCGACGTCAGCCAGGCCACGCTCGACGAGCGGCTGACCTACCACGACTCGTGCTACCTCGGCCGGCACAACGACGTGTACCTCGCGCCGCGCAAGGTGGTCGGTTCGATCAAGGGCATCGAGGTCGTCGAGATGCCGCGCAACGGCACGAAGGGGATGTGCTGCGGCGCCGGCGGGGCGCGCATGTGGATGGAGGAGGACACCGGCACGAAGGTCAACGACGAGCGCTCACGTGAGGCCCTGTCGACCGGCGCCACGCGCATCGCCACCGCCTGCCCGTTCTGCTACATCATGCTCGACGACGGCACGAAGGCTGCCGGGGCCGCCGACTACGGCGAACCGGGCGGCGTGAAGGTCGGCGACATCGCCATCCACCTGCTCGACGCCATCGAGCACGGCGAGCGACGCCTCGACGAGCAGGACACCCCGCTCGCAACCGGCCAGCAACCCGTCGCCGGAGACATGTAAGTGGCCTCGCTTGCTCCGAAGACTCCGCTCGCTCGGCTGGGTCGGACAAGGCCGACCTCGCCTCAACCACTCACTGCGGTCGGGGGCCGAACCGTCAATGCCTCGCTGAATACGTGGGTCGCCTCAACCACTCACTGCGGTCGGGAGCCGCACCGTCAATGCCTCCCTGCAGTGGTGCAGTGGTGCCGCACCGCGCGGGTCGAGACCGCTTACGCCGTTGCGGCGAGGATTGGCAGCGTCGGGGTGTCGCTGCCGCCGGCTGGCTCCTCGGTGACCGCCCACCGAGCGCTGTTCGGGTCGAGGCCGTCGAGGTACACCGTCACCCCTCCGTCGGCGGTCGGGCGGAAGATGCCCACCCGCTCCGGTGCCGCTTCGTCACGCAGCGCCCACAGCTCGTAGACCCGCTCACCCTCCGGCACGGGCAGACCTGCGCCGGTCAGCACGGCCGCGTCCTGGTCGTCGGAGTGGACGATCGACAGGCCGTCCAGCTCGCCGTCCATGGGGATCGTGCGGGCCGCCGAGTCCTCCATCACGGAGACGATCTCGTCGTCGGTCGACGGACCACCGTTGGAGACGACCACGACCGCCCCGACAGCAAGCGCCACGATGGCGGCGGCGGCTGCGCCGACGGCGAACCAACGGTTCCGGCGACGGTCGGCGAGGTGCACGACCGCCGCTCGTTCGGATTCCTGTGGCGTCGCGGCAACAGCGTCCAGCACGCTGGACCGCAGGGTCTGCGGTGGTGCTTCCTCAACGACCATCAGCGACGCCACCGCCCGCAGCTCGTCGAGCTCGGCGCGAACGTCGGGGCGACGACGCAGGGCGCGCTCCAGGTCCTCCCGCTCGTGCGTCGTCAGCGCTCCGACGGCCTCCAACGCGATCATCGCCTGTACCTCATCGTCCGCTTCGTGCTCGTCGTTCACTGGGTCGCCCCCGTCGCCGTACGCAGCCGGATCAGACCGTCACGGATGCGCGTCTTCACCGTGCCCAACGCGACGCCGAGTTGATCGGCGATCTGCACGTGGGTCAGCCCGTCGTAGAACGCCAGCGAGAGCGCCTCGCGCTGCGCTGCGGACAGCTCGGCCATCGCCGACGCAGCCCACTGCTGTTCCTCGCGTTCCACGGCGACGTCCTCTGGCGTCGGTTCGACCGAGCCGACGATGCTGCCGATGCGGACATTGCGATCGCGGTGCGCCTGCTCGCTGCGCACCCGATCGACGGCCCGCCGGTGAGCGATCGTCACCGCCCAGGTCCGCACGCTGCCGCGGCCACCGTCGAAGCGCGCCGCTTGTCGCCAGATCTCGACGAACACCTCCTGCGCCACCTCCTCGGCTTGGGCGACATCGCGCAGGACCCGTCGGGCGACGCCGAACACGGCAGGAGCCAACCGGTCGTAGATGGTGGCGAACGCGACCTGGTCGCCCGCGGCGACCTGGGCCATCAACCCGTTGAGGTCTTGTTCGTCCACGACCCACCACCATGCCAGACGATGTGCAGCGCGACGGGCGCGGTCGCGATGAAACGCGAACGTCGTCCCCCATGGTCGAGGGACGGCAACGGGAACCATCAGCGCCGCCATGACGAAGGTTCGTCACCGGCCAGCCGACAGATGGGGGACATCTGACCCCCACACGCGCAAACGGCGAGGGACCCCGAAGGATCCCTCGCCGTCATCTCCGATCCACCGCATCCGCCGCGGTGTACGGAGCGCAGCTGGCAGCGCCACGAGGGCGCGCCCGCTGCGTTCTCGTTCGATCAGCCTGCCGGCATCAGCACCGTGTCGATGATGTGCACGACACCGTTGCTGACGGGGACGTCGGCGCAGACGACCGTGGCGGGTCCACCACCGGCATCGACGGCGACGGTGTCACCGTCCTGCACGACCTCGAGCGAACCGTTCATGCCCTCGAGCGTGCCAGCCTCGACGAGGTCCGTGCTGCTCATCGCACCCTCCACGACGTGGATGGTGAGGATGTCGGTCAGCGCGCCGCTCGGGTCGGCCATGACCGATTCCATCGTGGCGGCGTCGATCTTGGCGAAGGCAGAGTTGGCCGGGGCGAAGATCGTGAACGGGCCTGGGCCGTTGAGGGTGTCGACGAGCTCGGCGGCGGTGACTGCTTCGACCAGCGTCGACAACTCGGGGTTGTTGCTCGCTGCCGTGGCAGCGGGGTCGTCGGCCATGCCCTCGAAGCTGCCCTCGCCGTCGGTCGGCACGCTGGCGCAGCCGGGGCCGCTTGGCTCCATCATCTCGCCCATCTCGGACGTCATCGGCATCGAGCCCATCTCGGACGTCATCGGCATGGAACCCATCTCGGACGTCATCGGCTCGGAGCCCATCGGCTCCATCGTCGTGGCGGTGTCGGCCATGGTCGTCGCGGTGTCGCCACCGGCTGCAGCGGTGGTCGCGCTGCCGCTGTCGTTGGAGTCGTCACCACAGGCGACGCCGACGAGGGAGAGCGCAGCGATCGAAGCGAAGGCGGCAGTACGGGTACGTATCCTCATGAAAGGATCCTTTCGGGGTTTGTTCACGCTGACGGATGGGGGGTCACCCGACGTTGACCACGATGGTGTGGTGTCCGGATGCTCCGTCGGGTATTGGTTCGGCACGCTCGTCCGTCTGGATTGCACCGGTGTTGTCGATCGCCCGGACCGCGATGGAGTGGCGACCGGGCGTCGCCTCCCAGCTGTACTTCCATTGCCGCCACGTGTCGTCGCTCGTCACCTCGCCCAGCTCGGCGGGTTGCCAGCCGGCGTCGTCGACGTTGACCTCCACCGCCGAGATCCCGACGTGCTGCTCCCAGGCCACGCCGGCGATCGGCACGACGCCGGCCGCCACGTTGGCCAGACCCTTGGGCGTGTCGATCCTGCTCATCAGCTTGATCGGCGCCTTCTGCGCCCAACCCCGACGGAGCCAGTAGTGGTCGAACGCAGCGAACGTGGTCAGTTCGATCTCGGTCAGCCACTTCGTCGCCGACACGTAGCCGTAGAGGCCGGGGACCACGAGGCGCACCGGAAACCCGTGCTCGATCGGCAGCGGCTCGCCGTTCATGCCGACGACGACGAGCGCGTCGCGACCGTCCATCGCATCAGCGACCGGGAACCCGCACGGGTACCCGTCGAACGACCGGCCGACGATCTGGTCGGCACCGGGCTGCACGCCGGCCTCCTCCAACAGGGCATCCAGGCGGGTCCCAAGCCAACGGGCGTTGCCGATCAGGCGACCACCGATCTCGTTGGACACGCAGGTCAGAGTGATGTCCCGCTCGATCAGCTCACGATCCAGCAGGTCCTCGTACGACAGCTCGAGCTGGTTGTCGACCATCCCCGTGAACCGCAGGAGGTAGCCCTCGATCGGCACCTGCGGCGCGGTCAGCGCCGTGTCGATGCGGTAGAAGTCGGCGTTCGGCGTCACGAACGGGGTCATCCCCGCCACGTCGACCTGCACGCCGGCCGGCAGCTCCGGCAACGGGTCGGCTGCTGCTGGGAGGGCGACGCCCGAGCGTGACTCGGATGCCGAGAACCGGTTGCCGAGCCAGCGGCCGACGGCCCCCACGACCGCCGCCGAGGCGGCGAGGCCACCCAGCACGACACCGGAGTGGGCGAGGAACGTCCGCCGGCCGGTGCTGGTGTCGCTCTCGTCGAGGTCGGCCGCCGCGGCGGGCGCGGTGCACAGCGACCGACGCAGCAGCAAGAGCGCGCCGATGCCAGCGGCGGCACCGAACAGGCTGGGCACGACGACGTGCCACGGCGCTTCCGAGCGCCGACTCAAGGCCGCCCACACGCCGACCAGGCCGAACAGCGCGATGCCGACCACGCCGACGATGAAGCGGTGGCGCAGGGCCACGTAGCCGACGATCGCCGCGTAGATCGCCAGGATCACACCGATCCCGATCAGCAGCGCCGGCTTGTCGTTCGTACCGAACGTGTCGATGGCGAACTCTTTGAGGAACGGCGGGGCGGCGTCGATGACGCGGTCGCCGACGTCGAGCACAGGCGAGCGCCACTGGCGGTTGAACCCGGAGACCAGCTCGGCGACGCCCAGTGCGACCGCCGCCGAGACGAGCCCGGCGAGCAGCGCGACCAGGCGACCCGGACGGCGACGGGCGAGGCTCGGCTCTTGCTCAGGTTCGGCGTCGAGCTCCGGCCCGGTGGTGTTCACCGATGTGGTTCGTGGCGGTGACGTGCACAGATGTGCGTTGCCCCCGAGTTTCGCCGGTGTTCAGCTCTCGAGCAGATCGAGAACACGACGGCGCGCTCGACCTTTCGCCGGGTCCGGGGGGATCTCCTGGCGGGCGCCGAGCTCAACGCCGGCTCGATCGTCACGCCCTGCTCGAACTGTTCGACGACGCGCGGGTCGACGTAGGAGCTGCGGGCGACCGTCGGCGTGTTGCCGAGCGACGCAGCGACCTCTTTCATCGCGCCACGCACCGCCTTCTTGCGGCGGGTCGGCGACTCGACCTCGTCGGTCCGCTGAGCCAACGCCAGGGCGGCGAGGACCGTGCCATGCCACGTGCGGAAGTCCTTCGCCGAGACCTCGCCGCCGACGACCTCCTTGAAATAGCCATTGATGTCGTCCGAGGTGATGTCCCGCCAGCGCCGCCCATCGCGGTAGGCGAGCAAGCCCGGTCCGCCGCCGCGCCGGCGCAGCAGGGTGCGCACGGCGTCCCGGACGGCGTCGTCCTGCACGGCGAGGGCGCGCTCCTGGCCCGACTTGGCGACGTACTCGAGGATGACGTCGTCGCCCTTGATGCACACGTGCTGCTGCTCGATGGTCGCCAGGCCGTAGCTGCCGTTCTCCTCGGCGTACCCCTCGCCGCCGAGGCGGAAGAAGCCGACGTCGAGCAGCCGGAAGGCGAGGGACAGCGCACGCTCGCGGGGCATGCCCGGGAGGTCCAGGTGCTCGGTCACCTTGGCCCGGGCGGCGGGGAGGCGAGCCGCGACCTCTGTGATCCGGGCGTACTTCGCGTGGTTTCGTTGCTCTCGCCACGCCGGGTGGTACAGGTACTGGCGCCGGCCGGCGACGTCAGTGCCGAGCGCCTGGATGTGCCCGTTCGGCACCGGGCACATCCACACGTCCTGCCACGCCGGGGGGATCACGAGCGCCTTGCAACGGGCGACGTCGTCGGCGCCGAGCCGGCCGCCGTGCTCGCCGAGGAAGACGAACCCCCGGCCTTGTCGACGACGCGTCCATCCGGGCGCATCGGGAGAGGTACGACGAAACCGAGGCATCGCGGAGAAGACGTTTCCCCGACTCTCTCGTCCGCAACCGTCCGTCGTGACCCCACACCGTGGTCAGCGATCGCGGCGAGAGCTCGGCGGTTCAGTCGAAGTTCTCGAAGTAGCGGCTCGGTGTAGGGCCGCGCTGGCCCTGGTACTTCGAGCCCGTCGCACCACTGCCGTAGGGATGGTCGGCCGGCGTGGTCATCCGCATGAAGCTGATCTGGCCGATCTTCATGCCGGGGTACAACGTGATCGGCAAGCTCGCCACGTTGGCCAGCTCGAGGGTGATGTGGCCGGAGAAACCGGCGTCGATGAACCCAGCCGTGTTGGAAACGAACACGCCACCCGATCCGGCGAGAAAGTTCTCGATCTTGCGACCGCCGGGACGAACCTCGAGGTCGTAGACGGGCTCCTCGGAACCCGTGTCGACGACCTCGACCACGCGGTCCCACGCCAGCCCACCGTCGGTCAGCCGTCCCACCTTCGCCATGGTGTCCGGTCGCCCACCGTGCCAGGCGTAGGCGTCGCGTAGTCGTCGGAGCGTCGAAAAGCGAACGGTGTCGCGACCGGAGCGTCGTTCGATGCTGTTGAGGTCGGTCGCATCGCGATACCCCGCAGCGAGCGCTGCCGCGCGCTGGCTGAGACCCGTCTCGGCGCGAGCTCGACGAAGGAGGGCGTCGGGCAGGGGAACAGAGGTCAGCAACTTGTGCTCTCTGTCTGGTGCGTACACCTGCCACAGGGGTCGGTGCGCGGTGTCCTTCCGGGTGCACGCCGCGCCGCGGCCCAACCGAGCGAACAGCAGCAGGACGTCGGCGACGAGGCCTGACGACGTGGTCCACACCGAGGTGCGACCGCCGCTCGTCGGACCGTCGCCGTCGACCAGCCCGGCCATGAACGCGCCGAGTAGGGCGTTGGACCATCCGAACACCATCGGCGGGGCCCGCTTCGTCGGCGCAAGCCCACCGGTTCCCAGCCACGCCATCACGTCGCTGAGCAGACTTGAGCAGCAGGTGACTGCGCCGGATGATCGATGCACGGGGAGACCAAGTCGCGCGAACGTCGCCTGTAGTCGATCGAGGCGACCCTGATCGGTGTTCGAGATCGTCACTTGGCCGCGCCGCCGATGGCCCTCGGCGACGTACATCCCGAGGAGCCACGCCAGCTCGTCGTCGATCGACACGAACGCCGGCAGCGAATGCCGCTCACCCCGGCGACCGATGCGATCACTCGGACCAAGTCGACCGACGACCTCCAACAGCTGGACGGCGACAGTCCATGGGAGCGTCGACCGACGCCGGTAGTAGGAGACCGAGGCGACGCCGGCCTCTCGCAACAACCGGCCGACATCCTCAGCGTTGGCAGCAAACGCCGATGCAACCGTTGGACCATGGATGGTCAGCCGCGGCCGCTCCGATTCCGGGATCAGGTCCAACACGGCGAACGAGTCGGATGGACCGGGAGGCTGGGGGATGCGGCGAGCAACGGCGACCTGTACACCTGGACGGAGGCCGTGAGTGCGAACTCGACCGATCTCGCCGTCGTCGTCCAACGTGAAGAGGTTGTGGCCCCCCGTGACGCGAACGGACCGACCCGACGCAAGCCGGACCTCGTAGATCCGATCGGCGGGACCTTCGAAGAGACCGGTGACCTCGTGGTAGTCCACCTCGAACGTGTCAGGGTCGAAGCTGACAACGTGGGACGGGCGCGGCTCCTTGACCATTTCGCCGATCGTGCGCAGTACGAGCCCGTCGCAATCGAGCACGAGCAGCGGCTCCGAAGAGGGCAGGCTGCTGTGGATCAGCAGGCCCAGTCGTGCCAACGAGCTCTTCCCCTCGATGCGGGCGACGATGTCGTCCGGCAGCGCTACCCGCTCGACCGTCGAACCGAGCACGAACTCGCCTGGGTGGAGCATGAACACGCCGTCGTCGGCGATGTCGACCTGCTCGGTGAGTGTCGTGAGGTCCTGCTTGACGTCGATCACGCCGGCGGTGTGGTTGCGGAAGACGCGGAACACGCTGTCGAGGCGCACGTCGACCGACGATGGCTGGACCAGGTGATCGTCGAACGGCTCGATCACGATGTGCCCTGCGGCCAGCTCCTCACGGATCGTGCGGTCCGACAGGATCACGCGCCGCACCATAGCGACGGGGGCGTGAACGACCGCTGCGTCCGCGTTGTGGCCGCCATCCCGCCAATGCGCAGACGCAGCCGGTGCCGTGCTGCGTTACTGCGGTCGGGCTTCGGCTTGCAGGTAGGTGAGCACGGCCCGCACACGACGGTGGTCGTCGGGACCCGGTTCCAGTCCGAGCTTGGAGAAGATGCGACCGGTGCACGCTTCGACGGTCTTGTCGCTGATGTGCAGCTTGCTGGCGATCGCCTGGTTGGAGCGCCCTTCCGCCATCCCGGTGAGGACGTCGCGCTCGCGACCGGTGAGGGGAGCCAACGGACCGTCGACCTGCCGTCGGGCCAGCAGCTGCTCGATGACGACGGGGTCGATCGCCGAGCCGCCGCAAGCGACCCTGAGGATGGCGTCGGTCAGCTCGGCCGGGTCGAGGATGCGGTCCTTGAGGAGGTAGCCGAGCCCGTCGGCACCACCCGCGAATAGGTCGACGGCGTAGCGGGTCTCGACGTACTGGGAGAGCAGCAGGATCCCGACGCTCGTACCGTGCTCGGCCCGAATCGCCCTGGCCGCCTCGAGCCCTTCGACGGTGTGGGTTGGCGGCATCCTGATGTCGAGCAGGGCCACATCGGGGTGTTCCTGGCGCACGATGGCGAGAAGTTGGTCGGCGTCGCCGGCTTGACCGACGACCTCGAACCCTGCGGTCGTGAGGAGCTCGACGAGGCCGGCGCGCAGGAGCGCATGGTCCTCGGCTATGACGACACGCATGGGAGCTCCACCTCGAAGCTCGTCCCGCCGCCGACAGGGCTGTGCAGCCGCAGCGTCCCGCCGACGACGGCGACCCGGTCGGCGATGCCCCGCAACCCGCTGCCGCCGGCGAGGTCCGCACCGCCGTCGCCGTCGTCGCGGATCTCGATGACGACGTTGTGCTGACGCGGGATGACGCGCACGTCGACGTGCTGCGCGTTGGCGTGCTTGACGATGTTGGTCAGTGCTTCGGCGGTGGCGAAGTAGGCCGTCGCGGCGATCTCGATGGGCAGTTCGTCGGCTGCAGCGACGTCGAGCCGTACCTCCAGGGGCGTCCGGTTGACGAGCGACTCGAGCGCCGCCCGCAGCCCGAAATCGGACAGGATCGCCGGGTGGATCCCGCGTGCGAGATCGCGCAGCTCATCGATCGCGGCACCCAGGTCGGTCACCGTTTGCGAGAGCACAGCCCGGACAGCCGGGCTGGCATCGCCGTCCAGGCGAGCCTCCGCCAGTCGCAGCCCGAGCGCGATCGACACCAGCCGTTGTTGGGCGCCGTCGTGGAGGTCGCGTTCGATGCGGCGGCGCTCGGCGTCCCCGGCGGCCACGATCCGCGACCGTGAAGCGGCAACTTCCCGCAATTGGGCCTCGAGCTCGGCCTGCAGTTGCTCGTTGTCAGCGGTCAGGCGCACGGCAGCGACGACGGCGTTGACCAGACCGGGGTCCTCGAGCAGCGCGCTGTCGTGGACGAGTGCAGCCGCCGGCTCGCCGCGACGTTCGATCAGCGTGACGGCTCGATGCGGCCGATCGGATGGCAACTCGATGGGCTGATGTCGATCGTCGACGTAGCTGCCGAGCGGTGCCGACCACTCGAGCAATGTCAGACTCGGATCACCGAGCGCGCGCCCGAGGGCGTCGCCGAGCCGCGCCGGTGGGGCGCCGAGACCGAGCTCGGCGACGAGATCGACGACGGACGATCGGGTGCCACGCAGTCGCAAGAGCCCGACGGCCAGCGCCAGCGCCACTCCGGCGTACGCCCACCACACGATGTAGAAGATTCGCACGCCGGTCGTGCCGGAGATCTCCGTGTTCCATCCGATGACGTACTCGTAGACGACGGCTGCGCAGAGCAGCGCAGCGGCGACCAGCAGTGGCGACAGCATCCGTCGACCTGGCCGACTCGATCGGATCCACCGCGAGCCGACTCCGACCAGGACGAGGAGCATCGTCGACGCATAGCCCCAGGCGAACACGTCCTCGATCAGCCGCCACCAGCGGTCGTCGGTGATGGGGAGGAAGCGGCCCTGCGTGCCGTAGCCCGCGAAATCGGGCGGCACGTACAGGAACAGTCGGGACGCGGAACGCAGCGCGACCAGGACGAACAGCGCGACGAGCACGACCTTCGCCCGTGGCAGCTGGACCCTCCCGGTCGGATAGGCCAGCACGGCCCACCCCAGGAAGAAGCCGTACCACCTGCCGAAGGCGAACCCACCGAGACTGACGTCGGCGTTGTCGAAGTGCTCGAAGTCGCCGATGTACCACGTGCAGCCGGCGGCGAACAGTAACCACCAGCAACGGTTCAGCGGGCGGCGCTGCCAGATCAGCAGTCCCGCACCCATCATCACCAAGCCGGGCGCCAGCTCCGAGATGAGGAACGTCCAGGGTCGGCCGACGCGACCTTGCTGGGCCAGCGCCAGCCCCGCCCAGGCGAGACCCGCTGGGACGAGCAGCCACTTCATGGACGTCCTCACGAGGCCCCGATCGCGGCCCGCAGCGTCGCTCCGCTGAGCAGCCGCTTGGGGATGAAGCCGGCGGCGCCACAGCTGCCGATCACATCGGCGTAGTCGGCGGTCGACATCAACACCACCATCGGCGAGACGTCCCATGCCTGCAGCGTCCGGGCGAGATCCACACCGCTGCCATCGGGCAGGTGGACGTCGAGAAGGACGACATCAGGCCGCAGCGTTGCGATGCCCGCCAGCGCGTTGCGCAGATCGCCTGCCTCACCGACCACCGCGAACCCATCCGCCTCGAGCAGTTGTGTGGCGATCAGCCGCACGTCGGGCTGGTCGTCGACGATCAGCACCGTGCGAGCCATCCTCCCATCTTCCCCTCCGCCATGCGGGCGTGACTAGGGGGCCAGCCCCATCCGACGCGCCGGGCCAGCTCCGATGACGGACCGCGCCGAACCTGCGTACCGTCCGCCGTATGACCAAGCAACGGAAGATGCGCGGCACGGGATGGCTCGGCCTCCTCACCGTC
>JBPCJW010000187.1:0-63899 GCA_051004915.1 Ilumatobacteraceae bacterium | reverse complement strand
CGCTCGCTCCGCTCGCTTGTCTCGCTGACGCTCGACCGACCCGTCACGCTCACTGCGGCACGAACGCTCGGGAACTGAGGTCGCCGCCCCGGAGGAAGTGGTTCTGACGAAGGTTCATGCTGGATTTCCAGCATAACCTTTCCTCAGAACCAGTCAGGCGACGCCGATCGAGCGAGCGATGGCCCCACGGTCGTGGTAGTCGACCTCCCGCACGACGCGTCCGTCCTGGATGCGCAGCCAGGACATGCCCTCGCTGGACCACCGCTTGCCGGCCGTGCCGGCGCCGAAGCGTGCTGCGGCTTCCTCGGTGACCGTGGCGCTCATCACCCAGTTCAGCGCGACCCCCTCGTCGCTCGTCCAGAACTGGTCGGGGATCAGCTGCAGGTCCGGCCACGTCTTGATGCCGACAGCGAAGAACTCGCGGATCGCCGGCCACCCTTGGTGCTCGCCGCCGACGATGTCGTACAGCACTGCGTCCTCGGCCATGTAGGGCTCGGGTGCGTCGGGCTCGCCGCTGCTCCACGCCGCGAAGAGATCCCGGGCCAGCTCGATTCCTTCGTCGTCGGTCATCGCCCGATCGTGACAGCCGGGCGCGTCATGCGACGAGGTCGACGAGGCGGCGGAGGAAGACCTGGTGCAGGGTCGTGCCGATGATCGCCATGTTCGGCGCCCGGTTGACGCCGGTCTCGAACAGCGTCAGGCACGTGCGGTTGGCGCAGGCGCCCTTGAACAGGTTGAACGCTTCCCAGTAGCGCCAAGTCTCCACGTCCATCGCGACGCCGGCGTGCCGTGCGAACAGCTCCCGCCAGCGCGCGTCGGGCATCGTCCGCGCGCCGCGCATCGCGAGGCAGTACGACCAGTCCTCCGCCGGGTCGCCGAGGTGGCTGAACTCGAAGTCGGTGAGGGCGACGATCCGCCCTCCATCGTGGACGAAGTTCCCCGGCCCGGCGTCGCCATGGACGATCGACAACCGCTCGAGCGGCGGGGCGCGATGGACGAGCCAGGCCGCGGCCTCGTCGAGCAGTGGGATCGGCATCGCCGTCGCCGATCGGTAGACGGAGCGCCACCGCTCGACCTGCATGGGGGTGGAGTGGGAAGGCGTCGGCGGCACGAGGTCGAACTCGATGCCTGACGGGTCGACCTGGTGCAGCCGGTGCACCGTGTCGACGAACGCCGCAGCAGTCGACCCGTCGACCGCCCGCTCGTCCGCCGCCGCAGCGCCGGCATCGAGGTGCTCCATGACGAAGAACGGCTGGCCGATGATCATGCCGGACGGTTCGGCACCGACGATCCGGGCGACGGGGAAGCCGGCGGCGTGCAGGCCGCGCATGATCCGCGCCTCCTCCGCCCCAGACGTCCCGAACACGCCGCCCTGCTCGACCCGCACGACGAACCGCGCGCCGTCGGCCAGCGTGACCCGAAACATCGCCCGCGAGTGCCCGGTCCCGATGCGCTCGATCGCCGCCTCCGCCACGTCGACGCCGAGCTGCCTGCCGAGCCAGCGCAGCAGCGCGTCACGCATCCCGCACCCGGCCCCGGAAACCGTCCATCAACACCATCGTCGTGGCCAGCTCGTCGTCCAACTCGGCGACCAGGACCGGGCGCAGTCCAGCCCGCACCGCCGCTGCCTCGTCGTCCGCTCGGCCGACGGCGGCGACGAGCGCCGCCGCCGCCCGCTCCTCCGCCCCGCCGTCCTCCGGCACGAGCGGGTTGCCGGCGAGACGGTCCAGCGCCTCGAGCAGCAACCGCATCCGCGCCGGCCGGGGGTCCGGCGGTCGGGCCGCCACGTGCTCGACCAGAGCGAGCAGCTGGGCCGTCACCTGCCGACCCCAGGCACCGCCCTCGTAGATCGTTCGCAGCGCGGGGACGACGGACGCGTCGACCGCCTCGTCGGAGAACCGATCGATCACTGCGCCCACTCTGTGTCACCACAAGTTCGCCACAACGCGACTTGTGATGACACGGACGACAGGAGGACACTCCAGAGCATGAGCACCGCGGCCGACCATACCGAGCGCACCCTCAGCGAGCTGTTCTCGCTGTCCGGGCGGGTCGCCGTCGTGACCGGCGGGGGCCGCGGCATCGGCGCGGCCACGGTGCGCCGGCTGGCCGAGGCCGGTGCGCAAGTGCTCGCCGCAGATCTGGACGTGGCGTCGGCGGAGCAGGTCGCCAACGCTGCCCCCGGCGCGGTGGCGGCGGCGCATGTCGACGTCGCCGTCACCTCCTCGCTCGCCGCCCTCGCCGACCGAGCCGTCGGCGACTTCGGGCGGCTCGACGTGTGGGTCAACAACGCCGGCATCTACCCGACGACCGGACCAGCCATCGACGCCACCGACGACTTCATCGACCGCATGCTGCAGATCAACGTGCGAGGGACGTTCGCGGGAGCGCGCGAGGCGGCCAAGCGGATGACGAACGGTGGCGTGATCGTCAACGTCGCATCGACGGCCGGGTTCCGGGCCGCCGCTGGCATCAGCGCCTACGTCGCGTCCAAGCACGCTGTCGTCGGGTTGACCAAGAACCTCGCCATCGAGCTGGCGGCGAACGGCATCCGGGTGGTCGGCGTGGCGCCCGGCGTCATCGACACGCCGGGTGTGCAAGAGCAGTTGGCGCCGCTCAAGGCGGCAGGTCTTGACGTCGGCGCGACCATGACTCGCACCCTGCTCGGTCGTGCCGGCCAACCCGACGACGTGGCCCGGGTGATCACGTTCCTCGCCTCCGACCTGGCGGCGTGGGTGACTGGCGACGTCGTCGCCGTCGACGCCGGGTCGTTGGCAGGCTGACGCGATGGATGCCGAGCTGCTCGACCGGCTGCATCGGGAGATGGTCTACGAGTACGGCCGAACCGCACCGCCGGAGGGCTTCCCGGCGTTCCACGACATCCCTGCCGGGCGGTACACGAGCGACGAGTTCTGGCAGTTGGAGCAGGAGCACCTGTGGCCGCACGTGTGGGTGATGGCCGGGCGGGTCGAGGCCGTGGCCTCCGTCGGTGACTTCTTCACGTTCGACGACCTGCACGTGCCGGTGATCGTCGTGCGCGGCAAGGACGACGTGGTGCGGGCGTTCTACAACACGTGCCAGCACCGGGGCGCGCCCGTCGTGCGCGACGCGGCCGGCTCGGCCCGCACGCTGCGCTGCCAGTACCACTCGTGGACCTACGACATCACCGACGGTCGCCTGATCGCCGTGCCCGACGAGCGTGATTTCGTCGGTCTCGACAAATCCGAGCGGTGCCTGCGCCGTCTGGCGTGCGACGTGTGGGACGGGTGGATCTTCGTCAACCAGGATCTCGACGCACCACCGCTGCACGAGTGGCTGGGGCCGATCCCCCAGCAGCTCGCCGAGCTGCAGGGCCCCGCGCTGCGCGAGGTGGCCAGGCGCAGCGAGGTCGTGCCGTGCAACTGGAAGGTGACCGCCGAGGCGTTCCTCGAGGTGTACCACTTCCGCCACATCCACCAGCGCGATGGCGAGAGCCACCTCGACAACCGGGGGGCGACGATGGGGCTGCTGCCCAACGGGTGCTCGCGGATGATCACGCCGTTCGCCAAGTCGTCGTGGTCGGCGGCGGGGATGAGCGACTGGGACGACTGGCGCCACATGGTGGCGTCAGGGTTCCCGGACATCGAGACGGTCAACGACGTGGTGCGCTGCACGAGCTCGGCGTACTCGGTGTTCCCCAACCTGATCACGCCGATCGCCGCGTACGGCTTCCCGTTCATCCTGTTCTGGCCGCAGGACAAGCGCACGACGCGCATCGAGTGGATCCACTACGCGCCGATCGATTTCGACCCCGCTGACGGGTTGCCGCCGCACTGGGAGAAGCGGATGGAGAACTTCGACCGGATCATGGACGAGGACTTCCAGAACATGGCCCCGATGCAGAGGTCGCTCGAGTCCCCAGCCTTTCGCGGCATCCCGATCAACTACCAAGAACGCAGGATCTGGCACTTCAACGAACAGCTCGACCGCACCATCGGCGTCGATCGAATCCCCGAGGAGCTGCGCGTCGAGCAGCTCTTGGCGCGCTACGTCGGTGACTGACGTGAGCGACGCGACGAACGGGCTGGCCGACCGGCTGGCGATCATCGACGTGACCGTTGACTACTGCTGGGCGCTCGACACCAAGTCGTGGGATGCGCTCGACGAAGTCTTCACCGCCGATGCCACCGCCGATCTGGGTAGGCCGCTCGACGGGCGGGAGTCGATCAAGGCGCGCATCCGCCACGCCTTGGAGCACCTCGACGACAGCCAGCACCTCGTCGCCACGCACCAGGTGCGCGTCCTCGGCGACGAGGCGACCTGCCGGTGTTACCTCCAGGCGCAGCACGTCCGCGGCGGCGTGGACGGCGGCGACACGTTCATGTACGCCGGCCGCTACGAGGACCGGTTCGTGCGCACGGCGGACGGCTGGCGGATCCAGCATCGCGACCTCGTCCCCATGTGGACGGCGGGCAACCCCGCGGTGGTCGGCCGCTGAGCGCCCTGCCCGCGACCGATCGGCCGCTCGGTCGGCCTGTGCAGATCGCCTACGGCGTCGACGACGTGCACGCCGCGGCGGAGCGGCGGGTCGAGGCGACGGGCGCCGGGCCGTTCTTCGTCATCGAGCACATCGAGCTGGCGGAGGCTCGCGTGCGTGGATCGAGCGGCGAGTTCGACCACTCCTCGGGTTACGGGCAGTGGGGCGACGTGATGGTCGAGCTGGTGCAGGAGCACACGCCGCCCCTCGTCGTGCCAGGCTCGGGCGTCCACCACCTCGCCTTCATGGTCGAGTCGTTGCCCGACGCGATGCGCTGGTGTGCGGGCCACGACTGGCCCGAGCTGCTGTGGGCGCGCACGAGCGGCGGCCAGGAGTTCGCCTTCATGGACGCCCGCCAGGACCTCGGCCACCTCGTCGAGCTGTACGAGCCGAGCGCGCGGCTCCTCGCGTTCTACCGGATGGTCGCCGACGCCGCAGCCCAATGCCACGCCCCCCCGCCCGGTTCGTGACATCTGGGCGGGATTCGTCTCACCCCCTGGGACGGATCACGCCCCGCAACGGATCACGCCCAGATGGGGGAGCTCAGGACAGTTCGGCGTCGCTGATCCAGCTCCCGTGGAAGCCGTACGGGACGCGCCGTGGCAGGTGGATGCGAGCCACCGGGTCGGCGGCGGGATCGGTGGCGTCGAGGATGACGAGATCAGACTGGCCCGTGGCCTCGTCGTGGACGAGGCCCATCGCCCACCCCTCGTCCTCGCCGCTGGCGTCGTCGGCGCGCACGAACACGAACTCGCCCGGATGCGCCGTCGGCCCGAGGTCGAACGTGTCCGTCCCGCCGGTCGCCAGGTCGTACTTCACGACGACTCCGGGGTCACTGATGCCGCCGGCCGCCCCCGGCCGCGGCGCGGCCGCCCAGCCGTAACGATGCGGCAGGCCGACGACCCGATCGTCGACGCGCGGGAACGCATGCGACACGTCGTCGAGCTGGGTCTCCGTGACCGCTCCCGAGTCGAGGTCGAACGTCCAGCGGTGCAGGTAGCACGGCGCGAAGTCGTCCATCGACGCCCGCCACATGTACTCGTGCCGGCCGACGTCGCAGACCACCTTCGATCCGTCGACGAAGGCGTTCATGGGATGGAACACGTAGCACGGGTCGATGCCGAACCACCGCACGTCGGCGTCGGTCCCGAACCGCGGCATGATCCCGATGCGGGCCCCGTAGGACTCGTCCCAGCCGAGCGGCACGTCGCCTCGGGCAGCCTTCTCCATGTCGAAGACCACCGGCAGGTCCATGACTATGGCGTGGTCCCTCGTGATCATGAAGTCGTGCATCATCGTCGGGGCGGGCACCGAGATCGGCGCCGAGTGAGTCAGCGCGCCGCTGGCGTCGAGCACGTGGTACGTGAGGTACGGCGGCAACACCCCGTAGCCGAAGAAGTGCAGCTCTCCGGTCTCGGGGCACAGCTTGGGGTGGGCTGTGAAGGCCGAGGTCAGCGCGCCGCCGAAGTCGTCGCACCCGATCGTGTCCAGCTCGGGCGTCAGCTCGTACGGGAAGTGCCCCTCCTCCAGCGCCCAGATCCGCCCGGCATGGGCCAGCACGTGGGTGTTCGCCGCGCTCGCCGTCGGGTCCATCATCGTCTCGGGATCGGTGGCCTCGAGACCCTTCTCCAACTTCGTCGTGCGCACCCAGCGGTTGCGGTACCACGAAGCCGCGCCGCCCTCGAGGCGGATGCCGTGCACCATCCCGTCGCCGAAGAACCAGTGCCCCGCCGTACCGCTGGCCGGGTTCGACCCGTTGCGCACGTACCGCCCCGTCAGCGCCGGCGGGATGGCGCCGGTCACCGGCAGGTCGTACTCGGTGATCTCGTCGAGCACCGGCCCGTAGTTGCCGGCCAGGAACCATGGTGTCTGGACGTCGGTCATCATGTCTCCCTGTGTTCGCGAAGCGTGGGCATTCTGGCGGTCAGGCGACCACTCCGTCGACGCGGGGCCGACCGGTGTGCGGTCCCTCCGGCTCGACCTCGGCGGCGAGCGCGTACGACGGATCGTCGTCGGTGACCGGCTCGGTGCCGGGACTCGGCGGCGGCCATTCGGTGACGGCGATGCGGTTGGCGATCCGCCACTGACCGGCCCGCCGCTCGAAGCGGTCGAGGTACCGGCCGAACGACTGCACCAGCTCGCCGTCGGCATCCACCCACCGCAGGTTCCAGTAGGTCTCGGTCGCCGCGACGTCGCCGTGGATGCCGAGGACGTGGAGGTTGGTCACGACGTGCTGGGAGGGCCCGCTGCCCGATTCGAGCGCTGGGACATCGGCGCCAACGTGGAAGCAGTCGCTGACCAGCCGCTCATCGCGACGATCAAGGCCCCGGCAGCACTGGGTGATCACGTGCGCCAGACGTCCGACGATCGCCAGCTCGTCCGGTGACGGGACGCCGACACTCACGTCAGTGCACGACGACGGCGTCGTCGGCGCCCCACGGCGTGACCTCGCCGTCGGCCCGGTAGCGGTCGGGGAGGTCGTCGACCATGTCCCAGGTCGCCGAGAGGCGGCCGACACCGACGAACATCGCCACGTTCATCCCGAGCTCCACGATCTGCGGCTCGGTGAACAGCTCCCGCATCCGGTCGTAGAAGGCGTCGTCGATCGCCAGGTGGTTGGTCGCGAACAGCTCGCCGTAGCGGATCGCCAGGCGCTCGCGGTCGTCGAGGTCGTCAGCCTCCATCGGCCGCTCCAGCGAGCACACGAGGTCCTCGGTCAGCCCATCCGCGAGCGCGTCCGGGTAGCGGATCGCCATGCAGCTGCGGCACTGGTTGTGGAACGCGACACGCAGCCGCACCAGCTCGATCAGGCGCTCTGGCAGCGTGCGATTGACCTTCAACGCGGCACCGAACGCCCCGAGCCCCCTGGCCATCTCGGGTTGGTGGCCGAAGATGCGGGTCAGGCCGAGCTCGAGCGGGCTGCGCTCGTCGGCCCGGCTGCGGCGGCGCAGCTCCGGGTCGAGCTGATCGGGCGTGAGCATGGAGATGCGGGCCATGGCGCCAGGTTCGCACCCGCCACCGGCACCGGCCGAGCCGGGGAGGTTCTGCCGGTAGAAAAGGGTCACCTGTGACCCCTGAAAACGCTTGAGAACCGGATCTCGGGTCAGCGGAGGGGGGACCACCAGGGGGCGACCTGGGCGGCGAAGCGATCGGTGTAGGCGGCTGTCAGGTCGTCGGCGCCGTCCGGCGCGTCCTGGTGGGCGGTGGCGGGCAGGTCCGAGGCGCCGGCGATCGGGTCGACCCACTCCAGCCGCAACGCCTCGATCACGGCGCCCAACTCAGGCGACGCCGTCTCGTGATGGGGACTGGTCTGGTGGCCGATGAACGTCCGGTGGTCGTCGAACGCGAGCAGCGTGTAGTACGTCGACGGCTCGGCCCCCCGCCAGTACTCGTAGTGGCGGACGCCGGTCTCGTGCTCCTGCGTCGACGAGTACAGGCGCCGGGCGATGTCCTCGAACTGGGCCTCTGTCCCTGGCTTGACACGGATGTGGGCGAGGATCGTGGCCATCGGGCCGAAGGTAGATGACGGCCGCCTACCATCGACCAGCGAGAGAGGCGATCAGGAGACAGGCGCAAGCGAACCTGAACGCACGAAAGGGGAAACGTTGGAAGATCCAACCGTGATGCCGCAACGGTTGGCGTCGTTCCTGGCGGCGAGAGAACCCGCCGTCACCGATGTCGAGGTCACGTCGTACCGGGTGATGACCGGTGGCTACAGCCGGCTGCTGGCGCGCGCCGATGTGACGTGGCGGCGCGACGGGGAGCCCGAGCAGCGCACGTTCGTGCTGCGCGGCGACCCGCCACCCGATCGCAGCCTCATCCACACCGACCGCGCCGACGAGTGGGACGTGCTCCACGCTGTCGCGGGCCACTCGCGCATCGCCGCACCGATCTACTTCGACGACACCGGCGAGCACCTCGGCACGAAGGCCATCGTCCTCGAGCACTCGTCGGCCACCTCGCTGCTGCCGTACTGCGCGGCACGCGAGGGCGTCGGGGACCTTCCGAGCCGGCTCGCCGAGGCGGCCGCCAGCTTGCACACGATCCCGGTCGACGACTTGCCGGCGAGCATCGAGCGCCCGCCGAGCTACGACGACTACCTGACCTCGCGGATCGACGAGTGGCGAGCCACCGACGTCGCGCACGTCGAGAGCGAGCCGTTCCTGCGCTACGTCGCGGCGTGGCTCGACGCCCACCGGCCGCCGCCGGTGCCGCTGACCCTCATCCACGGCGACTTCCAGAGCGCCAACATGCTCGTCGACGACGACGGTCATCTCGTGCTGCTGGACTGGGAGCTGGCCCAGATCGGCGATCCGCGCGAGGACCTCGGGTACTTCAAAGCGGTCGCCCAGGCCGCGCCGCCCGACCTCACCGAGGCCGAGGAGTTCTGCGTCCGCTATCGGGAGCTGACCGGACGCTCCGAGGCTGAGGTCAATCCCGCCGTCGTGTCCTACTTCCTGATCCTCGGCGTTGTGGGCACGGTCCGCCGGTTGCTCGAGGGCGGGGCAGCGTTCGCGAGAGGTGAGAACCATCTGCTCGCTTCGCTGTTCAACCTCAACTCGGTGCAGTTCGGCCACATGATGTGGATGCAGGCGATGACGCAGCTGGAACGAATCCTCGACCCTGCGGATCAGACGGGAACGATGTGACGTGCTGAGCAGACCGACCACGGACCACGTGATCGACGGTGTCGTGCGCAGCCTGGAGGAGACCGTGCTGCCGACGATCACCGACGAGCCGGCGCGAGTCGCCGTGCAGATGGTGCAGCAGATCCTGCGTGGCGCGGCGGTGCGGGCGGCGCACGAGATCGCCTGGATGCACGAGGAGATCGACGGCATCCGCAACGCCGCTGCATCGTTCGCCGACGAGCCGGCGGTCGCCGAAGCGCTCGCTGCACTTGACGAGCTCGACCCCGCGCTGCTCGACCTCGCCGACGTCCAGGCCCGCTACGACCGGGCCGGTGAGGTGCTGTCGTGCACGGTCGAGGCGGCGTACGCGTCGCACGATGTCGGGGCGATCGCCGGCACGCGCCGGTTGCTCGAGCAGCGCAGCGCCCACGAGATGGCGATCGTCGGCCAGCTCGACCTCGTCGGCCGCGGATGACGCAGGCTGCGGCCAAGCGAGAAGACCTACGTCGACGCCTGCGGCTGAGCAGACGTACCGCTGTCGCCGCGCCCGGATCGCACCTCGCCGCGGTGAGCGATGTGCGTCGCCTGACCGCTCATCGCTCATCGCGACGTTCAGTTGAACCGCGCCGCGAGTGCGGCCCACTCGTCGAGCAATGGGAGCACGATGTCCACGTCCTCGTAGGGCAGCGTCAGCACCGCTCTCGTCACGCCCTCGGACGCCAGCTGTGCGAGGCCGGAAGGGTCGGTGGTCGCGCCGAAGACGCTGACAGCGATCGCCGCTGGATCACGACCCGCCTGCTCGACCGCGGCCCGCAAGGGCGCGATCCGCCGGGCGATCGAATGACGAGCCGAGATCGGCATCCACCCATCGCCGTACTCGGCGATCGCGGCGAACAGCTTGGGGCCCCACCCGCCGCCGAGGTGGATCGGCGGGTGCGGTCGCTGCACCGGCTTGGGGAGCGCCCACGCTGCGTCGAACCGCACGTGCTGGCCATCGAAGGTGGCCTCGTCCTGCGTCCACAGCGCCTGCATCGCCAGCACCTTCTCGCGCACCATCGCCCGCCGGTCCGCCCAGGGCTGGCCGTGGTTCTCCTGCTCCTCCCGGTTCCACCCGAAGCCGATGCCCAGCTCGACCCGCCCACCGGTCAGGTGGTCGAGCGAGGCGACCTGCTTGGCCGTCCAGATCGGGTCGCGCTGGCCGAGCAGTGTCACACTCGTGCCGAGCCGCAGCGTCGTCGTCACTGCGCCGGCCATCGACAGCGCGTTGAACTGGTCGTGCATCCGCCAGTAGTCGTCAGGCAGCGGCTCGCCGTCCGGCGACCCAGGCCACGGCGTGCGCCGGCTGGCGGGGATGTGGCTGTGCTCGGGGTACCACAGCGACTCGAAGCCCCGATCCTCGACCTCCCGAGCCAGCCGCACCGGGTGCACCGTGCGGTCGAGACAGAACGTCGTGATGCCGACCTTCATCGCGCCGTCACTTGTTCTCACTTCGTGGCGCCTCCGGCCGCGCACCTACCTTGCCAGCCCATGGCGACATCATGGATCGAGGGCAAGGTGGCCATCGTCACCGGCGCGGCGCGGGGCCTCGGCAGAGGGTTCGCCGACGCCCTCGGGCGGTCCGGCGCGTCGCTGGCGCTCGGTGATCGACTCGCCGAGGTGCGGGACGTCGCTGCCGACATCGCCTCACGCCACGGCATCGACGCGCGTGGGTGGCGGCGCGACATGAGCGAGCCGCCCGACGTGTGGCGGCTCGTCGACGACGCGGTCGAGGCGTTCGGCGGCGTCGACATCCTCGTCAACAACGCCGGCATCTGGGCACCAACCAAGGCGACCGACCCACTCGATGCATCTGCAACGACGTTCGACGACGTCTTCGCCGTCAACACGCGTGGTGTGTTCCTCGCCGGGCGGGCGGTGATGCCGATCATGCTCGGGCGCGGCGACGGCCACATCGTCAACATCGTCACCGACCACGTGTACACGGAGCCGCAGCGACCGACCGGCGGCGGGGCGACGATGGACGTCTACGACGCGTCGAAGTGGGCGCTCAACGGCATGACGCTGGCGTGGGCAGCCGCGCTGGCGCCGACCGTCAGGGTCAACGGTCTGTGCATGGGCGCCACGGACTCGCTCATGCTGCGCTCGCTGTTCGAGCCGGATGGTCCTCCGGCCGAGACGGTCGCCCGCTGGAAGCGTCCCGAGCAGCTCGGCGAGTTCCTCGTCGAGTTGCTGGAGGAGGGTCCGAGTGGGCGCACGGGCTGGAACCTGCCGGTCTGGGTCGACGATCCGATCGTGATGCCCGAGCTGACCGCCGACTGGGCGATGCGGGTCGGCACGATGACCGCGGCCTTCTCGTGAGTCGCCCATCCGACGTGATGCTGGACCTGGCGGGCAAGGTCGCCCTCGTCACCGGTGCGGCCGGCGGATTGGGGCGGGCGTTCTGCGCCCACCTCACTGCGGCCGGTGCAGCCGTGGCCGGGGTCGACGAGCGGCCGATCGGTGATGACCTGGCGCTGACGGTCGACGGCGATGTGGCGCAGCTGGACGATGTGCGGCGGATCGTCGACACCGTGGTCGCGGCGCTCGGGGGCGTCGACCTCCTCGTCAACAACTCCGAGCGATGGAAGCAGACGCCGATCGACATGACTCGCGAGCAGGCGCTGGCCGACTTCCACGAGCTGTTCGACAGCACGACGCGCGGTGCGTTCCTCGTGCAGCGCGCAGTGGTCGGGGCGATGATCGAACGGGGCGGCGGCGACATCGTCAACGTGTCGATCACAGACATCCTGCCGGCGCAGACGGCGAGCCGTACCGATGCCGATCCGTCGGACACCGACCTCTACGCGGCATCGAAGTGGGCGCTGACCGGCTTCACCCAGGCCTGGGCGTTGACGCTGCACCGCCACGGCATCCGCGTCAACACGCTGGCCGTCGGTGCGACCGACGACCCGAAGCCGCCGGCGCGGCTCCTGCTCGACCTGTTGGCCGAGGGTCCGGACGGCCGCACCGGGGAGACCATCGGCGTCTGGGACGGCAAGCCGATCGCTCTGCCGCCACGCCGCCAACGCGGCGAGAACATCGTCTGACCGCGGTCAGCCGAGCGGGCCGCCGGCGAACCAGCGTTGGAACATCGGCTCGAGAGCGCTCCACACCAGCTCGACGAGCAGCCCGCCGGTCGGCGGCTGGAGGTACGTGAAGGCGCCGTAGCCGTCCTCGGGCGGGCGTTGGGCGAGGCGCAGCGTCCAACCGTCTGCCACAAGTTGCTCGCTCTCGCCACCGACGTCGTCGCTCCACAGCCCCACGTGGTGCAGTCCCGGCACCTCGCGCCCGTCCCAGATCGACCCGGCCGGGCCCTCCAGCAGCTCGACGTGCTGGGGCCCCTCGGCCGAGTAGGTGAAGCGCAACTTCAGCGTCGTCTCGCCCTCGTCCGGCAACCACACCTGCTGCTCGCGCTGCTGTGGCGCGCACCACGTGATGCCGAGCGCGGGGCCGAGCTCGTCCATCGCCGCGTCAAGATCCGTCACGCGCACGCCCTGGTGGTAGCAGCGGCGGTAGTCAACCATGGCGTGACGTGCGCGCTGCGGCCCCCGACCGCAGCGAGCGTGGATGGTGAGGTCGGCCGTGCCCGACCCAGCGAGCGGAGCGAGCCGTCATGCTCAGATCCGCCGATCCTGATCGGCCCAGTACGGCTCGCGCAGCGGGCGCTTCTGGATCTTGCCCGCCTCCGATCTCGGGATCTCAGCGATGAAGTCGATCGACCTCGGTGCCTTGTAGCCGGCGAGCAGCTCACGGCAGTGGGCGATCAGCTCGGTCGCCAGCGCGCCGCCGGTCACCGCGCCGTCGGCGACCTGCACGATCGCCTTGACGCTCTCGCCGAACTCCTCGTCGGGCACACCGATCACCGCCGCGTCGGCGACGGAAGGATGGCCCTGCAGCACGCCCTCGATCTCCGCCGGGTAGATGTTCACCCCACCGCTGATGATCATGTCGATGCGCCGGTCGGAGAGCCACAGGTAGCCCTCCTCGTCGAGGTACCCGACGTCTCCGCTCGTCGCCACGCCGGGCGCCAGGTGGACGGCCTCCGTCTTCGCCGGGTCGTTGTGGTACGTGAACTGCATCCCCATCTTGCTGCGGAAGTACAACGTGCCCTCCTGCCCCGCTGGCAGCTCGTTGCCGTCGTCGTCGATGACCAGCACGTCGACCGAGTCGAGCGGCTTGCCGACGCTGCCGCCCTTGGCCAGCCACTCCTCGCTCGTGATCATCGTGACGACCGAGCCCTCGGTCGAGCCGTAGTACTCGGTGACCTTCGGTCCCCACCACTCGATGATCGCGCGCTTGACCGCCGGCGAGCACGGCGCCGCGCCGTGCAGGGCGAGGACGAGCGAGCTGCCGTCGTAGCCGTCCCGAACGCTGGCGGGGAGGTCGACGAGGCGCTTCATCTGGGTCGGGACGAGGTGCACGTTGGTCACGCCGTGCTGGTCGATCAGCCGGAGCACCTCGGCGGCGTCGTACTTGTGCTGCATCACGACGGACGAACCGGCGATCAACGGCAGGAACGAGAAGGCGTACTGGGCGGAGTGGTAGAAGGGCCCGCACAGCAGCGTGCGACCGGGGATCGGGAAGAACGCTCGGAAGCCACCGGCGACGAGCGCCATGATGTCGGGCGTCAGGTCGTTGTTGCCGAGCAGCGCACCGCGCACGCCCTTCGGCCTGCCGGTCGTGCCCGAGGTGTAGAACATCGGCCCGCCGAGGCGCTGCTCGTCTGGCTCGTCCGTGGTCGCACCGGCGAGGAGCGATTCGTAGTCGATGAACGGGCGGTCGTCGGTCTCCCCGATCGAGGGCGCGTCGATGCCGATGACGAGGCGCACGCCCTTGCTGCGATCGTCGGCCAGCGCCGAGCCCACGGCGTCGGCGTACCGGCCGTCGACGAGCACGGCGACGACGTCGGCGTCGTCGAACACGTAGGCCAGCTCGTCGGCCACCCAGTGCCAGTTGACGGGCACGTAGGTCCATCCGCCGTGGGCGCAGGCCATGGCGATCTCGAACCACTCCCGCCGGTTGCCGCAGACGACGGCCAGCGTCTCCCCCGTGCGCAGCCCGGACGCGCGCAACCCGTTGACGAGACGGTTGACCCGCGAGTCGAGTTGACGCCACGTGGTCGAGCCGGTGGCGTCGATCAGCGCGGGTTCGTCGCGGCGGTCAACGGCGAAGGGCGCGGTCAGTGTGGCCATCAGCTGCCCCTCCCGATCGCATGCCACTCGACGTCGAACGCTTCCTGACCGGCGACCTTCAGGGTGCGCGACGCGATCCTCCAGCCGGCCGGCGTGCGCACGAACCGGTCGTGATAGCGAGCCCACAGGTGGGCGTCCGGACGGTCGTCGTGGTAGCGGTGCCAGGCGTAGAGGTACGTGATCGTGTCGGCGGCGTCATCGCCATCGAAGTCGACCTCGATGTTCGACACGTGGTGGCTGGTCGCCGCGAAGCGCGGCAGCCCCGCCGCGAGGCGCTGCTCCAGCTGCGCCGCGCCGTGGGTCGGCGCGCCGAGTCCTGGCCCGTAGTCGACCGTGCAGTCCTGCGTGAACAGCGCCGCGATCTCGTCCGGCCGAACGAGATCGACGTTGCGGCAGTAGGCGTGGACGACATCGGCGATGGCCTGGCGATCGACCAACCGTCTGACCTCGTCGCTCAAGTGGCTCGCTTGGCTCGCTGGGCCGGGCACGGCCGGCCTGACGTCGGGTGCGCGCTGCGATCGGGGGCCCAAGCGCGCACGGCTAGCGGGACAGGATCGTCACGCCGGAGATGCCCGGCGCCCCGTAGACGTGGGTGTAGGCGACCTGCGGATCGCCCGGCACCTGGCGCTCTCCCGCGTCGCCGCGCAGCTGCAGCACGTTCTCGTAGACCTGACGCAGACCGGACGCGCCGATCGGCTCGCCGTTGGCCAGGCAACCACCGTCGGTGTTGACGGGAAAGCGTCCGCCGATCTCGGTGTCGCCGCGCTGGATCATGTCCTCCTGCTCGCCGTGCTCGCAGAAGCCGTTCTCGGCCATGTGCATCACCTCGGCGCCCGCCTCGGTGTCCTGCAACTGGGCCACGTCGATGTCATCCGGCCCGATGCCGGCCATCTCGAAGGCGGCCTTCGACGCATCGACGGTCGGGCCGGCGTTGTGCTCGAGGGCGATCGACGGCGCGAGCACCTCGAAGCTGCCGAAGCGCCGGGACCGCACGACGGCCGACTTGAGATAGACGGGTCGGTCGGTGTACTGCTTCGCCTTGTCAGCGCGAGCCAGGATCAACGCCACGCCGCCCTCCCCCGGCGAGCAGAACATGTACTGCGTCAGCGGATACGAGAGCATCGGCGACTCGAGGACCTCGGCTTCGGAAAGCGGCTTGCGGCGCCAGGCCATCGGGTTCAGCGAGCCGTTGCGGAACGCCTTCTCCGACACCTTGGCCAGGGTCGACTGGCTGATGTCGTGCTCGTGCATGTAGCGGTTGATCTTCATGCCGAAGAACTGCGTCGTGAGGGCCAGCCCGGACGAGCCGTACCAGTCGCCGAGGCCTGACGACTTCGTGTTGACGCGGAACGCGCCGCGCTCGTGCTTGTCGAAGCCGATCGCGATGCCGACGTCGAACACGCCCGAGCGGATCGTGTTGTAGGCGCTGAACAGGGCCGAGCCGCCGGTGGCGCAGCCGTTGGCGACGTTGATGAACAGCAGGCCGGTGAGGCCGAGTTGCGAGACCATCGTGTCGGCGGCGCCGGCCGCCATCGACCCGCCGAAGGCGAACTGCATGTCCTCCCAGCCGACGCCTGCGTCGGCGAGCGCCCTGCGCACGGCGATCGTCCCCTGCTCCATGCCCGTGACGCCGTCGTGGCGCCCGAACTCGTGCATGCCGATGCCGACGATCGCGACGTCGACACCCGAATGGTCACTCATGAAAGAGCCTCACCGCATGCGGTGCCGCCAGGAAGGAGCGCAACAGGTACTCGGCCAAGAGCGAGAAGACCGTGCTGCTGATTCTCTCGGTCGAAGACTCCCTCACTCATTGGTCCCTCCTGTCGGGGCGAAGGCAAACGTCACGATCTCGTTGCCGTCATCGTCCACGTTGAGCGGCACGATGACGAGCTCCATCTCCATCCCGATCCGCAGCTTGGCCGGGTCGGCCTCCGTGAGGCGGGCCTCGACCTTCACCTCGCCGGGCAGCTCGACGTAACCGACACCGAACGGCTGGAACGACTTGGGGTCGGCGTCGCCGATGAACGGCGGCGCCTTGGGGGGGAATCCCTGCACGGTCCACGTCCACAGGGTGCCGCGGTTGGACAGCTCGACGGTCTCGGTCTCGACGCCCATGCACTTGGGGCAGCCGGACTGCACGGGGAACATGTGGTTGCCGCAGTTCACGCACCGGCTGCCGATCAGCCGCGGGGAGTCGGATGGCCACGTGAACACGGCATCGCTGACGGGCACTTGCGCTGGCATGCCTGGAAACTAACTCACCGGTCAATTCGCCGATGCACCCGAGCGCCACCGGTGCCGAATGACTGCCAGGCGAGTTCGCGAGCGTTCGTGCCGCAGTGACCACGCACGGTCAGGTCGAGCGCCAGCGAGACACGGCGGCGGAGCCGCCCACTAGAAGTGCACTCCGGGGATGCCTGGCGCCAACGCTTGGAACCAGTCGGGGCGGGGCACGACGCCGGGGTATCCTTCGCCGACGCGCGGCCTGTCGACGTTCCACTCGTGGTGGATCGGCGGGATCTGGAAGTAGCCGTTGGCGGCATTCGTGCCGCCGTCGACGGCGAGGTCGTGGCCGGTCACGTAGCCCGCCGCGTCGGAGGCGAGGAACAGCACCGGCCCGACGATCTCCTCCAGCTCACCGACCCGCCGCATCGGCGTGCGGCTGGCGATCCACGTCGTCATGCCGAGTCCCTCGAGGGCCGCCCTGGTCATGTCCGTGACGATGAAGCCGGGCGACACCGAGTTGACCCGCACACCTCGATCGGCCCACTCGCAGCCGAGCTGCAGCGTCAGGTTGCGCAGGGCACCCTTCGCCGCCGTGTAGGCGATGACGTTCAGCTCGTTGGCGCCGTTGCCCATGATCGAGCAGATGTTGACGATCGACCCGCCGCCGTGCTCGAGCATGTGCCGGCCGACATCGCGCAGGTACATGAACGCGCCGTTGAGATCGACGGCCAGGATCCGCTGCCACGTCTCCATGTCGAACCGCTCGGGCGCCACCCCGCGCAGGTCGCTGACGCCGGCGTTGTTGACCAGCACGTCGATCCGCCCGTGCGCCTCGACACCGGCGGCGACGACGCGCGCCACGTCGTCCTCGACCGACACGTCGCCGGCCACCGCTGTGACGGTCGACCCCTTGCCCCTGCACGCCTCGGCCACGGAGTCCAGCAGCTCCGTCGAACGTGCCGTGAGGACCAGGTCAGCACCGGCGTCGGCGAACGCCGTGGCGAACCCCTCACCCAACCCGTACGACGCCCCCGTGACGAGCACCGTCTTGCCGGTGAAGTCGAACATGTCCCCTCCTCGCTCGGTTCTGGCTCGCTCGGTTCTGGCTCGCTCGGTTCCGGCTCGCTCGGTTCTGGCCGGCCAGAAGCCGGCACCGTAGTCAGCCCGGCGACGTCAGCCCGGCGACCAGCCCGGATCTCGCCCGCTGAGGCCGATCAGGCGGTCGAGCAACGGAGCGTCGTCAGGCACCACGACGGGTGGACCGAACAGGCCCTCCCGGCTGGCCTCCTGGCCGGGCCCTGAGAACTGGGCGACGAAGCCGTGACAGGCGGCCAGCGTCTCGTCGTCGACCTCGAAGGCCTGGCCGGTGGCCTTGGCGAGGTCCCAGCCGTGGATCACCAGCTCGTCCAACGCCACCACCCCGCCCAGCTCGCCGGGCAGCTCGACGCCGCCGGCCTTGGTCATCCCGGTCCACGCCTCGGGATCCCGCCATGCCTCGGCGAGCGTGGCCAGGCGCTCGGGGATCCTGGCCCGCCAGTCGTCGCCCAGCTTCGACGCGTCGGCCGACGCCCGCTGGTCACCGCCGACCTTTTGCGCCGCCATGGCGAACGCCGTGCTCAACCCGTCGACGTGGTCGAGGAGGTCCCCGACCGAGGTGTCGGCGCACGGCGTCGGCCCATCGAGGTCCGTCACCCCGTCGAGCAGGGTGGTCATCCGCTGCGCCGCTGGTCCGAGATCGAGGATGGTCATCTCACGTCCTTTCCCACACGATCCTCGCGTAGTTGCGGTTCCGACGTGCGCGTTGGGCAGGGTCACCCGCCGCGCTCCGGCCCGGCGCGGGGCCTACGCTCCGCGACCTTGGACCGGACACTGATCCATCGGCCATGCGCCTCTCCATGACCGTGCCGGTGCCGCTGGGGCGAAAGGAGGCGTTCGCGCTCGGGCGGGAGCTAGGCAAGACCGCCAGCCGAGCCTCGCTGGCCGCGTGTCCGCGTCGCGAACGCGACGCCTTGGAGATCCTGCTCGATCAGGAGCGCGACCGGCTCCCCGATCTCGTTCCGGTGCGCAACGGGCGGCTCGTCCAGTCGCCGTTCTCGTTCCTCCGGGGGACGGCGGCCGTGATGGCTGGTGACCTGGCTGTCGAGCCACGGACCGGCACGATCGTCACCGCCTGCGGTGACGCCCACCTCGCCAACTTCGGGTTGTTCGCCTCGCCCGAGCGCCATCTGCTGTTCGACATCAACGACTTCGACGAGACGCTGGACGGTCCGTGGGAATGGGACCTCAAACGGCTCGCCGCCAGTGCCGTCGTCGGCGGTCAGGACCACGGCTGGACGCGCCACCAGTGCCTCAACGCAGCATCGGCCGCCGTGCGCGGCTACCGCTCGACGCTGTGCGACCTGATGGAGGTGTCGGCGCTGCAGCGCTTCTACGTCCGCATCGATGCCGAGGAGCAAGCCCGGTTGGTCGCCCGGCGCCGACGCTCGACCGCGATCGAACGCGCTCGCCGCCGCGATTCCGACCACCTGCTGCACAAGGTGACGACGACCTCCGCCGACGGAACGCTGCGCTTCGTCGACAACCCGCCCGTGCTGCAGCGCATCGACGCCGCGGCCGTCGTCGACGACGTCGTCCTGGCGTACATCTCGACGGTCCGCTCGGACGTCGCGCTGCTCCTCTACCAGTTCCACCTGGTCGACACGGCCCGCCGCGTGGTCGGTGTCGGCAGCGTGGGCACCAGGTGCTTCCTCGCACTGCTCCAGGGTCCCAGCGACGAACCACTGTTCATCCAACTGAAGCAAGCAGTCCCGTCCGTGCTGGCGACCTACGGCGGCCTACCTCCAACCACGGTCGGCCCGCCACTCACGGAGGGCCACCGCGTCGTGCGCGGTCAACGGATCCTGCAGGCGGCCAGCGATCCCTTCCTCGGGTGGATCTCGGTCGACGGGCACGACTACTACGGCAGCCAGTTCCGAGACATGAAGGCTCGGTCGAGCTTGGTGCGCTGTCGCCGTTGCAGTTCGAGCGATATAGCGAGCTGTGTGGACGGGCGTTGGCCCGCGCCCACGCCCAGCACCCGAACGCAGCGATCATCGCCGGTTACATCGGTACATCACCGCGCCTCGACGACGCGATCACCCGCTGGGCGACCAGCTATGGCGAGCAGGTCGAGCGCGATCACGAGGCGTTCGCGCGGGCGGTGCGCAAGGGCCGCGTCCCCGTCGAGTACTGCTGACTCGGGCTACTCCCCGAGGTCGACGGTCGGCAGGTCCATGTGCACCAGGCCGGGCAGGTAGCGGTCGAGGTCGCCGGTGAAGTCGGCCGCCCGCAGCTGGTCCATCGTTCGTCGGCTGCCGAGCAGGCGCAGTGCCTCGAACGTCGTCGTCTCCAACGTCAGCGCCGGCTCGCCCTCGCCGACGACCCGTTCGGTCCCGTCGGCGACGAGCCGAAAGGCCGGCAAGTCGTGCTTGGTCAGGTCGATCTCGACCAGTCGCATCGCCAGTGTCACGGCGACCTGCACGGACTCACCGTCGCGCTCGCCGGGCTGCCCGACCGCACCGCGCACGTCGTGCTCGTGGACCAGCTCGTCGTAGACGAGTCCCCACCAGCGATGCGGTTTGGCGGCGATCATCTGTTCGAAGGCCGGCGCGGCGTGGTCCCACTCGGCCGCGATCTCGACGGCGCTGCGACCGCGTCGGTCGGCGACCTGCGCATCGACCCACGCTTGCGTGTCACCCTCCGGTCGTCGGCCGGTGCCGAGGTCGCTGGCCAGCCCGGTCACGTGGGCCAAGAGGTCAGCGACCGTCCAGTCGGGGCAGGCCGGGACGAGCAGCGCCGCCTGGTCGGTGTCGAGCTCGGCGGCGATCGCGCTCGTTCGTAGGCGGGCGGCCCGGTACTCGGTAGCCAAGCGATCGTTGACGTCGTCGTCCATCGGGCGCACTCTGTCAGGTCGGCGAGGACCCGTGTCATCGACGCTGCTGGGCGCGATTCGTCGCAGATCTGCGACGATCCGCGCCCAGATCCGGTCCTTCATCGGGGGCGAGTGCCTGGCGCATGCCGGCGGCGATGTCCTCGACGTGCGCCGCGGGGTGCGCCCAGCCAGCGGAGCTGCACACCTCGAGCGACCAGTTGACCGTCGCACCGGCGGTGCGCAGCGCGGCGATGAACCCGGCGACATCGAACTCGCCGTCTCCGGGCGCTAGTCGGTTGGTGAGGCAGTCGGTGTAGTAGTCGGGGTCGGCCGGGACCTTCGATCCGTCGCTCATCTGGATGCCCTGGATCAGTTCGGCGGGCAAGGCCGCGATGGCGGCAAGGTCGTCGGCGCCACGCTCGTGGTGCCAGATGTCGACGCAGATGCCGCCATTCGGGCGGTCGGCAGCCTCGACGATCGCACGCGCGTCGTGGACCGACACGATGTCCGTGAACGGGAGGAACTCGAGGCCGACGACCAGTCCGTGGTCGGCGGCGCGATCGCACAGCGAGCCGAAGGCGGCACCGGCCTCGTCGGTCGGCGCGGCCGCCGGTCCGATCGCCTGCAGATATCGACAGCCAAAGGCGTCGGCCATCCTCCACGCCGCCTCCTCCAGATCGATGACGCTCGGGCCGCCCTGACCGTCACGACCGAGCCCGGGGATGACCTCGATCTCCGCCAGCACGAGATCGTGCTCGTCGAGCAGCTCGGCCAGCGCGCCCGGCGCGACACCGTCCTCCTCCAATTGGCGGTAGTGGCCGACGAACAGGCCGATCCCGGCGAACCCGTTGGCCGCCGCCAGCTCGATGCGTTCTCGCACCGGATGGGCGCGAGCCAGGCTGAAGTGGCTCAGCACGAGGTCGTCCGGACCCAACTGGTAAGCACTCCGGCGAGCCACTCGACGAGTGTCGCACAGGGGGTTTGATGTCAGGTCGGTTGGAAGGCAAGGTCGCCATCGTCACGGGAGGCGCCAACGGCATCGGCGAAGGGTCGACGCGGCGGTTCGTCGAAGAGGGCGCGCGAGTCGTGATCGTCGACGTGCAGGAGGAGGCCGGACTGGCGCTGGCGAAAGAGCTCGGCGACGCCGTGCGGTTCGTGCGCACGGACGTCACCGACGAGGACGACGTCGCCGCCGCAGTCGATCACGCGGTGGCCGAGTTCGGCCGCCTCGACGTGATGTTCAACAACGCCGGGATCGTGGGGGTGATCGGGCGGATCGCCGACACCTCCACGGACGGTTGGGACCACACGGTCGCCGTGCTGCTGCGCGGGGTGTTCCTCGGCACGAAGCACGCCGCACGAGTGATGGTGCCGCAGGGTTCGGGCGTGATCATCTCGACATCGAGCACCGCGGGGATCCTCGGCGGGCTCGGGCCGCACTGCTACACGGCGTGCAAGCACGCGGTGATCGGGCTGACCAAGTCGGTGGCGTCCGAGCTGGCGTCGAGCGGGATACGGGTCAACGCCATCTCGCCCGGCAGCACGGTCACGGCGATGACGTCGGCGGTGATTTCGGGTGACCACACGGCGACCGACAAGGCGGAGGCGCAGATCGCCGCCGGCTCGGCGCTGGGCATCGCGGGGTTCCCCATCGACATCGCCAACGCCGCCCTATATCTTGCCAGCGACGAGGCGCGCTACGTCACCGGCCACACGCTCGTCGTCGACGCCGGCCAGACCACGATCGCCGGCCTCTCCCGCTTCCACCAGCAACCCTCGGCCGTGCTCCACGAGGCCGGCCGGCGCACCTGACAGGCGGAGGTTGGCGACATGGGACGCTACGTCGACATCGCAGGCCACTCGACGTGGATCGAAGAGGCAGGCGGCGGTGAGCAGACCATCGTGCTGTTGCATGGCGGGGTGAGCAACGGTGACTCGATGCTGGACGCGATCGGTGCGCCGCTGGCCGAGCGCTACCACCTCGTCGCGCCCGACCGGCGCGGTCACGGGCGGACGGCCGACACCGATGCGCCGTTCCACTACGCCGAGATGGCGGACGAGACGATCGGTGTGCTGGAGGACGTCGTCGGCGGTCCTGCCCACCTCGTCGGCTGGAGCGACGGCGGCATCGTTGCGCTCCTCGTGTCGCTGCGCCGCCCCGATCTCGTCGCCCGCCAGGTGCTGATCGGCACCAACTACCACTTCGACGGCGTGCGGCCACTCGACATGGACCCGGAGAACCCTCTCGGCCAGGCTATGTACACCGCCTACGTCGAGCGCAGCCCCGACGGTGCCGACCACTTCCCGGTGGTGATGAGCAAAGCGGTCGCCCTGTTCGACAGTGAGCCGACGTTGACGACGGACGACGTGCGTCAGGTTGCGTCGCCGTCCCTCGTGCTGGTCGGAGACGACGACGCCATCGAGCTGGGCCACACGGCGGCACTGTTCGAGGCCCTGCCCGCCGGTCAGTTGGCCGTCGTGCCCCGCACATCCCACTTCGTGCCGATCGAAGCGCCGGCGGAGGTCGCCCGCCTCGTCCTCGAGTTCCTCGCCGTCGCCGTCCCCCCGGCGACGATGTTGCCGAGCCGGCGCCGCTGAGCCGGTCGCGTCAGCTCGCCGGCATCCCGAGGGCGTCGAGGGCTGTGGCCTTGGCGTGGCGGTAGTCGCTCTTGCCGGTCGGGCTGCGCACGAGTTCGGGCACGCGCACGACGTGGCGCGGCGCCTTGTACCCGGCGAGGCGTTGCTTGACGTGGGCGATCAGCTCGTCGTCCGTCACGTCGTCGCCGCCGGAGGTCAGCTGGACCACCGCCGTGACCGCCTCGCCGAACCGGTCGTCGGGGACGCTGACGACGTTGGTGTCGACGACCGCCGGATGCGTCTTCAAGGCCTCCTCGACCTCCTCGGGATAGACCTTCTCGCCACCCGTGTTGACGCACACGGATCCGCGGCCGACGAAGGCGATGGTGCCGTCGGCAGCGACGCGGGCGTAGTCGCCGGGGATCACGTAGCGCTCGCCACCGATCTCCCGGAACACCGTGGCCGTCTTCTCCGGATCGTTGAAGTAGCCGACCGGCCCGGAGCCCTTGTACGCCAGCACGCCGATCCGGTCGTCGCCGGGCTGGATGATCGCACCCTCCTCGTCCAGCAGCACCGCTCGGTCGGCGATCGTGAACGTCGCAGTCTCGGGCGGCTGCTGGCCGGGCAGCGTCATGCTGGTGGCGAACGGGCCGCCCTCGCTTGCCCCGAGCATGTCGAGGAGCACCATCTGCCCTCGCTCGCGCAACGCCGCCTTCGTGTCGTGGCTCCACGTGATGCCCGAGCTGGAGATGATCCGCACGCTCGACAGGTCGACGGGCGAGCCGGCTGCCTCGCGCGCCACCAGCGCGGCGACCATCGGCCCGGCGAACGGGTCACCGACGATGGCAATGTCCGTCACCCGCTCGGTCTCGACCAGGTGCCAGAGCTCGCCGGCGTCGAAGCGCCGGCTCTCGAGCAGCACCACGGTCCCGCCGCGCAGCAAGGCGACCATGGCCAGGAACAGCGCCGTACCGTGGATCAGTGGCGGCGCCGAGATCATGACCGGCGATGCTCCGGACGAGCGCAGCGTCGCCGTCGCCTCCGCCACCCCGTCGATGGTGGTCGGCGTCTCCAGTCCGGCGGCGGCATACGCCGGGTACGACAGCGTCTGGAACAGGTCGCCGTGGCGCCACACCACCCCCTTCGGGTAGCCGGTCGTGCCGCCCGTGTAGAGGATCAACTGGTCCTCACCGCTGCGCTCGATCGGCGCCGCCGGCGTGGCGTCGGCGACCAGCTCGTGGTACCACACGGCACCGTCGAGCAGTGGCGCCTCACCGTCGTCGATCTGCACGAGGTGGGCCGGGCGAGTAGCGAGCTCGGCGACGACGGACGCCAGCGAACCGTGGAACACGAGCACCTCCGCCGCCGAGTCGGACAGCACGAGGCCGACCTCCTCCGCCCGGTAGCGGAAGTTGACGTTGATCGGCACGACGCGCGCCTTGAACGCGCCGCAGGCCAGCTCCAGGTACTCGGGGCCGTTGAAGAGGTACAGCGCGACGCGCGTGCCCGGTTCCAACCCCCACTCGGTGAAGACTGCAGCCAGTCGGGACGCCGTGTCGTCCAGCTCACCCCACGTGATGCGCCGATCGCCCTGCACCAGGGCGTCCGCCGTCGGATCGAGCGCCGTCAGCGCCTCGTACAAGTCGGCGAAGTTGGGGTGCAGTGCCATCGCGAGGATGATGCCTTAACGGTTTGGCCCCTGACGCAGCGAGCACATGACCCAGGCCGGCCTTGACCGGCCCAGCGAGCGAGGCGAGCCATCGAGACGGCACGATTCGCCGTCACGCCGGCGCGCCGGGCAACCTCGGCGACGATGGCGGGCTCACCGGCGCGACCGCGCACCGTGGACGAGGTCGATCTGTTCGACCCGGCGACGCAGGAGGACTGGTACCCGACCTACGACCTGCTGCGCCAGGAAGCCCCGGTGTGGCGGCTGCCCGGCACGAACACCTACGTGCTGACGCGCCCCGTTTCGGCCCCCGACCGCAGTGAGCGCACATGGTCAGGTCGGCCGTGCCCGACCCAGCGAGCGGAGCGAGCCGCCAGATGACCAAGAGAGGGGTGCAGCCGGACGGCGTGTTCGACGCGGCCGAGTACGGGTTCAGTCAGGGCGTGCTCGTCGACGGCGTGCTGTACGTCAGCGGGCAGGTGTCGATGGCGGATGGGCTGGCCGCTCAGGTGGCCGAGGCGTGGGCGTCGGTGGTGGCGGTCGTCGAGGCGGCCGGCGGCACCGTCGCCGACATCGCCAAGCTCACCGTTTTCACCCGTTCGGACGAGGCGTGGGGCCACCTCCAACCGCTCGTCACCGCCGCCATCGATCCGCCCTATCCGGCGGCCACGATGGTCACGGTGGTCGGGCTGGCCAACCCGGAGTTTCTCGTCGAGATCGAGGCCATCGCCGTCATTGCGTTCCCCGGCCACGCGACCAGCAGCCCGCGCAGCCGCTGGACGCTCCCTCGCTGGCGCTCGGTCGCTCGCGTGCGCGAACGCGTTCGGCCTTGACGATGACCACGAGTCCGACACTGGCCTGGGCCAACCCGGACGTCGACGCCGTACCGCGAATGGTCACGGAGTCACCGGGGCCGAAGTCGGTCGAGTGGAACGCGCGGATGGACCGACACACGGCCGGCAGCGTGACGGCGATGGTCAAGCTGCACCCGGTCGCCTACGAGTCCGGCCAGGGCGTCACGCTGACCGACGTCGACGGCAACATGTACCTCGACTTCTCGAGCGGCATCGTGATCACCAACATCGGTCACGCCCACCCGCGCGTCGCCGAGGCGATCGCCCGGGCGGCCAGCCAGCTGGACAACGTGCACGACTTCGCCACGCCGCACAAGGTGCGGGCGCTGGAGGCACTGGCGGGCGTCATGCCGCCCGGCATGACGCTGTTCACGTTCTTCTCGTCGGGCACCGAGGCCGTGGAAGGCGCGATGCGAGTGGCCCGCGCGATCACCGGGCGGTACGGCTTCGTCAGCTTCCACAGCGACTACCACGGGCGCACCGGTGGCGCGGCGAGCGTCACGTCGGCGCGGTCGTCGAACGCGCCTCGCGATCCGGGTTCGTACCTGCTCCCCGGTGGCCACGCCTATCGCTGTTCCTTCTGCAGCGGTTCGTGCGATCTGCGCTGTGCCGAGTTCGTCGGACGGTCGGTCGCCCAGAACCTGCCGGGCGAGCTGGCCGGCGCTGTGATGGAGCTGGTCACCAACGGCAATGGCGCCACGACCTATCGACCGGGTTACGTGGCGGCCGTCGCCGAGCAGGTGCGCGGCGCTGGCGGCGTGTTCATCGCCGACGAGATCGCCACCGGCTTCGGTCGCACGGGCAGCTGGTTCGCCTGCCAGCAAGAGGGTGTCGTCCCGGACGTGATGGCGCTCGGCAAGGGCATGGGCAATGGCTTCCCCGTCACCGCCATCGCCGTGCGCGACGAGCATGCTGCGGCGCTGGCGGCGTCGTTCCCGAGCACCAGCTACGGCGGCAACCCGATGGCCTGCGCGGCGATCGTCGCCGTCATCGAGGTGCTGCGCCAGGAGGACCTGATCGCGCACTGCGCAGCGCTGGGCGAGTTCGCGTTGGCGCGGATGGCCGAGATGGCCGAGCGCCACCCGATCATCGGCGAAGTGCGCGGGCGTGGCGCCCTGCTCGCCATCGAGCTGGTCAAGGATCGGACGACCAAGGAGCCGTTCATCGAGGCCGGCAACCTCGTGTACCAGGCGGCGTTCCGGCGCGGGCTGGCGTGGGCCACGGCGGGGCACATCCTGCGCATCACGCCGCCGATCGTGATGTCGACGGAGCTGATGGCCAAGGGCTTGGAGATCATCGAGGACTCGATCGCCGATGCCGAACGCCACTTCGGCTACTGATGCACCGGCCGTGAGCGCTTCGGCCCCCGACCGCAGCGAGGGTGAATGGTCAGGCCGGCCTTGCCCGGCGCAGCGAGCGGAGCGAGCCACTTGGACGTCACCAGTTGGGGTTGACGAGGACCTTGGTCTGGGCGGTCGTGCCACTGGCGAGGTCGGCAAGGGCGGCGTCCAAGCCTTGCAGGCGGACGGTCGACGTGTGCAGCGGCTCGACGACGACGCGGCCGTCGGCGATCATCCCCATCGACAGTTCGAACTCCTCGTGGAAGTAGGCCAGCGAGGCGTTGAAGGCGATCTCCTTGATCAGCCAGGTGATCGGCGAGATGGTGGCGTCCTGGTCGGGAACGCCGATCAAGGTCACCGCACCGCCGCGCCGGGCCAGGTCGACGGCGACCTGGATCGCCGCCGGTCGACCGGCGCACTCGAACACGATGTCGGCGCCGAGCCCGTGGGTCAGCTCGAGGACGAGCTGCGCGGCGGCGGTCCCAGGCGCCACGACGTGATCCGCACCGAGCGCCGCGGCCATCGCCCGCCGGTCCGGGTTCGGCTCGATGACCACCACCGTGCCCGCGCCCGCCGCCCGCACCCACTGCAGCGTCGACAGCCCGATCGGCCCGGCGCCTTGCACGACGGCGGTGTCGCCGAGGCGCAGCCGGCTGGTGCGCACGGCGTGGAAGGCGACGGTCATCGGCTCGACCTGCGCCGCCTGCTCGTCGTCGAGGCCGGGATCGGTGGGGACGACGCGCGAGGCGGCGACGGCGAGCTGGGTGGCGAACCCGCCGTGCCGCGGCGCCAGCTCGTCCCGGCCGATCGCCGACAGGAACGCCACCTGGCAGCGTTCAGCCTGCCCGGCCCGGCACGCCGTGCAGCTGCCGCAGGCCGGTGCGGCGGCCACGACCACCCGGTCACCCTCGCCGAAGGACGTCACCGACCGGCCGACGGCCGACACCGTGCCCGACCACTCGTGGCCGCAGATGGCGGGGTTGTACGGCTGGCCGGACTGGTAGGCGTGGACGTCGGTCCCGCAGATGCCGCAGAACGCGATGGCGACCACCACGCCGGCATCGGGAGGCGTCGGGTCGGGGAACTCGCGCAGCTCCACGGTCGACGCCCCGGTGATCAAACCAGCAAGCATGGTCGCCATACTCGCGTCGTGATCGCCCGATGATCGTCGTCGAAGCCGCCATCCGCCTGACCGACCCGGCACGGCGCGAGTCGCTGGTCGCCGAGTCGGCGCCGATCCAGCAGGCCACTCGTGACGACGAGGTCGGCTGCGTCGTCTACTGCTTCGCCGCCGACCCGGTGGAGGCCGACCTCATCCAGGTGTACGAGCTGTGGACGGACGAGGAGTCGCTGGTCGCCCACTTCCAGCACCCCAACTACACGAAGATGCGCGAGCTGCTCGGCGCCGCCGGCCTCGCCTCTGCGATCAGTCGCAAGCTGCGCGTCGACGCGCACAGCCCCATCTACGACGAGGACCGCCGACCGATCGTCGGCTTCCCGGCCTGAAACGATTCAGTCGCGGATGCGGGCGTCCATCTGGTCGTGGTAGTGGGCGATCTTGCACTCCCGTGCCGACAGGATGTGCTGGGTGTAGCCCGATGACCGCTTGGTGCGGGCGAGCTGGTCGTAGATCGCGATGTCCTCGCCGACGACTGCCTTCAGTCCGTCCCACTGCGCCATGGTCGAGCTGAGGTACTTGGCGTACTCCGGGTCGGTCTCGTCGCCTGGGTAGATGATCTCCCAGCACAGGAACCGGGTGCGATCGACATCGATCGGGATCGGGTTGAACACCTGGATGTGCGGCGGGTTGCAGTTGAACACCGTGTTCGGGAACACCACGTAGTGGCAGATCGCGTTCTGATGGTGGTCCCAGTCCTCGGCCAGCCGGTCCAGCTTGTCCGTGCGCGGCACGAAGCACATGTAGTTCTGCCCGACGATGTGGAACGACGTCTGGCGAAACGTCTTGCTCGCCTGTGCGCCGACGTGGTGCAGCTGGGTGACGTGGTACACCTCGTTGAACCCGTCGACGATGGCCTTGTAGTTGACCGGCACGTCGAACTCCAGGACCTCCTTGAGGACCATGTCCTCCATCTTGAAGCGGCCGAGGTCGGCCATGATCTCGGGGCCGATCCATTCGGCCAGCGACGGCGCGACCTCCGGCCCGAGCAGGTTGATCCAGATCCACCCGCCCCACTCGTCGACGGCGACGGCGGGCGCTCGGACTTCGGCGAGGTGCGACTCGTTGAAGTCCTCCCGCTCGGGGACGCCGACCAACTTGCCCGTCGTGTCGTATACCCACCCGTGGTACGGGCAGGTGTACCGGCGAGCGCCGCACCCGGTCACCGGCCCGACAAGGGCCGCGCCGCGGTGCTGACAGACGTTGTGGAACGCAGCCAACGATCCGTCACGCTGGCGCGTGATGACGACCGTCTCGCCGTGGCCCTCGAACGTGATCCAGTCGCCCGGTTCCGGCGCCTGCTCGGACCGCCCGGCGAGGATCCAGCTCTTGGCGAGCACCCGCTCGCGTTCCAGTTCGTAGCGGATGGGATCGCCGTAGACATCACGGCTCATCGTGCTCGCGCCGTAGTCGGGCACCTGCTTGACCCCGGGTCCGAGGCGGACCGGAACGTCCCCCCGTGTCGGCGTGTGCACCATGTCGAGTCTCCTCTCGTTGTACAACACCTGTTACATATCACTTGTGATACGGTCTCGTCAATGCCGAAGACGGTCGACATCGACGTCCGCCGCCGGGAGATCGTCGACGCCGCTGCCCGGTTGATCGCCCGTGGCGGGATGGAAGCGGCGACCATGCGCGACATCGCAGCGGAAGCCGGATGGACGACCGGTGTCGTCAACCACTACTTCGCCGACAAGCGTGCGGTGCTGCGCGAGACGCTCGAGCACTCGATCCGCCAGCGCCGTGCCCGACGGCCAGCTGACGGCCCACCGCGCGAGCAGCTGCGCGCCGAGCTCGCCGTCGCGCTCCCCCTCGACGAGGAGGGCCGCAAGCACTGGCTCGTCACGCTCGCCTTCTGCTCGCAGGCGGCCGGCGACCCGGAGCTGGCCCTCGTGCAGCGCGACGCCTACCGCGCCTTCCGCGCCCGCATCGCCCGGTTCGTCGGCGCCGAGCAGGCAGAGCACCTGATCGCCACGATCGACGGCATCGCGCTGCAGGCGATGTTCGACCTCGAGTCGTGGCCGGCGTCTCGTCAGCTGGCGATGCTCGACGCGCTGCTCGCCACAACCTGACACCGAACTGTCCGGCGCAAACGGCCGAGTGCGGTCGATCGCACAGAACGGTCAGGTGGTGAGCAGCGAACGGGCCGTCTTGTAGTCGGCCTTGCCGTTCGGCGCACGCGGCACGACGTCCACGGCGAGGAGCTGCTTGGGCACCTTGTAGCTCGCCAGCTTCGTCTTGGCGTAGGCGATCACGCGCTGGGCGAGGTCTGCGTCGCCACCCGGCATGTCCGCTCCCGGGTCGACCGAGAACACCCCGACGACGCGCTGCCCGAAGCGCTCGTCGTCGACACCGAACACGAGGCAGTCGGCGACCGCCGGATGGGTCTTGACGACCTCCTCGACCTCCTCCGGGAAGACCTTCTCCCCCGCCGTGTTGATGCAGTTGGAGCCCCGCCCGAGCAGCGTCATCGAGCCGTCCGCCTCGACCATCGCCATGTCGCCGGGGAAGCTGTAGCGCACGCCATCGATGGTGCGGAACGTGCGCGCCGACTTCTCGTCGTCCTTGTAGTACCCGAGCGGGATGTTCGGACCGCTGACCGCGACGATGCCGATCTCCCCCGACCCCGCCACGACCTCGCGATCGTCTGGACCGAAGACCTTCGTCGTCGGCATCGCCCCGAACGACGCCGTCTCACCCACCGCGCCTTTGACGGCCACCTTCTGTGCCATGCCTCCCTCGGTCGACCCGAGGACGTCCATGATCATGGCGCTCGGCGTGAACTCGAGCAGTCCCTCCTTGACCTCTGTCGACAGCATCGCCCCGGTCGAGATGTAGGCGTTGACGGCGCTGACGTCGTACGGCGTCGACTCGCGCTCGCGCAGCGCCTGCAGCATCGGCCGCCCGAACGCGTCGCCGACCATGACGATGGTGTTGACGCCCCGTCGCTCGACGACCCGCCACAGCTCGTGGGCCTCGAACGACCTCCCCTCGAGCAGCGCCACTTCGCCACCCGACAGGTGCGGCAGCAGCGCGCCGAGCCAGACGCCGGTGCCGTGCATCAGCGGGCACGCCGGCATCGCGACCGGCTGCCGGCCGGCGGCGACCGCCGCCGCCACGACCTCGGCGACCTCATCGCTCGACTCGAACGGCGCCCGCCCCATGCCGACGGCGACGAACCCGAGGAAGCCCTCCGTGAACGGGCCGACGGCGTACATCACGCCCTTCGGCATGCCGGTCGTGCCGCCGGTGTACAGCAGGTAGAGATCGTCCGCGCTGCGCTCGCGCCGCGGTGCCGGTTCGTGCCCGGCGAGGACGTCGTCGAAGGCGTCCGCGCCAGTCACCTCGACACCACCCGGCGCGTCGCCGTCGTCGACGGAGACGCACCAAGCCAACTGCGGCAGGCGGTCGAGGATGCGCAGCAGCCGATCACCGAGGCTGCGGTGGAAGACGATCGCCTCGCAGTCGGCGTTGTCGAGGAGGTAGGCCAGCTCGTCGTCGAGGTACCGGTAGTTCACGTTGACCGGTGTGATCCGCTCCTTGAAGGCGGCGTATTGCGTCACCAGGTACTCGGGCCCGTTGTACATGAACATGCCGATCTTCGAGCCCTCGCCGAACCCGTGCGCAGCGAAGGCCGCGGCGAGCCGGGCGGCGTGGTCGTCGAACTCGCCCCAGCGCATCACATGGTCGCCCTGCGTGATCGCTGGTGCGTCCGGGACCGCATCGGCGATGGCCTCGAAGATGTCGGCGAAGTGCAGCATGACCCCCTCGGTGCGCATTCGTAGGGTATGGACAATGGCCGCGCCGGGACCAAGGCGACCAATCCGCGCCGTCGTGTTCGACTTCGGCGGCGTGATCATCACGCCGATAACGACCGGGATCGCGAGGATCGCCGAGCGCCATCGCGCCGCGCCGCGCACGATGGTGGAGGTGCTGATCGGCCCAGACGAGACCGGCGACCACCCGTGGCACCGCGCCGAGCGTGGCGAGCTGGCGGTCGCCGACATCCAGGCGGGGCTCGCCGACTTCGCCACGGCCGCCGGCGTGCAGCTGGCTGGCGACGAGATCGAGGTCCTCCTCGTCCCCGCCTACTCGTTCAACGAGTCCGTCCTCGGCCGGATCCGTACGTTGCGCTCAGCGGGCGTCCGCACCGGCCTGCTGACCAACACGTTCGCCGAGTTCCGCCCGACGCTGGAACGCGACCTCGATCTGACCATGTTCGACGCCGTCATCGAGTCGTACGCCGTGGGCGCCCGCAAGCCGGAACCGGCGATCTACGAGGCGATGGCCGAAGCACTCGGCGTCGACCACGACGAGATCCTGTTCCTCGACGACTTCGCCCAGAACCTCACCCCGGCGGCCGAGCTCGGCTGGCGGACGATCCACGTGACGGACGTCGACGACGCCGTGGCCGAGCTGGACCGCCTGATCGAGTGACGGTTGCGGTGCGCCGATGTGGACGGAAACTAACTGCCTGGTCAATACTGACGCGATGACGGCGACCGAAGCCAGGACACGTTCGCCCGGCGTCACGTACCAGGAGCTGCTGGACGACGACACCCACCCGGTGCCCGATGTCCTGCGCCTCGAGTCGCGGCGCGACCTCGGCGACGAGGACGTGCCTCGCGAGCGATACGTCAGCCGGGAGTGGCACCGGCGGGAGGTCGACCGGCTGTGGCGACGGGTATGGCAGTTCGCCTGCCGGGAGGAGCACCTTGCCGGGCCGGGCGACTTCATCGTGTACGAGCTGGCCGAGCTGTCGTTCATCGTCATCCGCACCACCACGGGTGAGATCAAGGCGTATCCCAACGCCTGCATGCACCGTGGCCGGCGGTTGAAGGACCACGAGGGACATTGCTCCGAGCTGCGCTGCTCGTTCCACGGCTTCGCCTGGGCGCTCGACGGGACGTTGGCGCACGTCCCTGCGCAATGGGACTTCCCGCAGGTGACGCCGGAGTCGTTCCACCTGCCGGAGTGTCGCGTCGGCACGTGGGCCGGCTTCGTGTTCATCAACCCCGACCCGGACGCCGCGCCCCTGGAGGACTTCGTCGGCGAGCTGGCCGAGCAGTTCGCGGTGTGGGACCTCGCCGACCGCTACGTGCAGGCGCACGTGTCGAAGGTCATCCGGGCCAACTGGAAGATCGTCCAGGAGGCGTTTTGCGAGGCGTTCCACGTCAGCGCCACGCACCCGCAGATCCTCCCGTATCTCGGCGACACCAACTCCCAGGTCGACGTGTGGGACACGTTCGCCCGGGTCATCACGCCGGGCGGGACGCCAAGCCCGCTGCTCGGCTGGGAGCCGAGCGAGGACGAGATGCTGCGGGCGATGCTCGACGTCCGCGTCGACCAGGAGCCGCCGTTCTCGCTCGGCGAGGGACAGACGGCGCGGGCCGCTGCGGCCACGGCGTCGCGAGAACGGTGGCGGCCGATGGTCGGCGACCACGTCGACGAGATGAGCGACGCCGAGATGATGGACAGCATCGACTATACGCTGTTCCCCAACTTTCATCCGTGGGGCGCGTTCAACCGGATCGTGTACCGCTTCCGACCGAACGGCGACGATCACCGCAGCGCGATCATGGAGGTGCTCTTCCTCGCGCCGTTCAAGGGTCAGCGGCCGCCTCCGGCACCGATCCACCACCTCGGCGTCGACGAGTCCTGGACGGAGGCACCGGAGCTGGGCATGCTGGCCAAGGTCTTCGATCAGGACACCTTCAACATGGCCAACGTCCAGCTCGGGCTGGAGGCCTCGTTCAAACCGGGCGTCACGTTCAGCGCCTACCAGGAGTCCAAGGTGCGCTGGTTGCACCAGCTGCTCGGCGAGTGGGTCGGCGACGACGACGGCGTCGTTCCCGTGACGGTGCGCTGATGCGCGGCGTCGTGCACCCGTTCTCCAAGGCGCTGTACGAGCAGGACGGCGAGGGCCACATCCGGGTCACGGACGGCGAAAGGTCCGGCCTGTTCACGGTCGGGGGTCGGTGGGTGCGCGGTGAGCTGCGCGAGTGCGATCCGCAGCTGTGCGGGTGGGTCGGCGGGCCGCAGATCGGCAACCACCGGGTGACCGAGCAACCCGGCTGGTAGCCAGAGGGGAGGCGGACGTGCACGACGAACAAGCGATGCCGGCGCGGCTTGCGGCGTACCTCGGCGAGGTCGACGCGGATGGGCGAACGGCGACCGTCGTCGCCTACCGCCCGATCGTCGGGGGCTACAGCCGGCTGATGGCGCGCGCCGACGTGGAGTGGTCCGACGGCAGCAGCGAGGCGCTCATCCTGCGCGGCGACCCGCCACCGGGCAAAGCGATGATGGAGACCGACCGCGACCTGGAGTGGGCGCTGCTGCGCGCCCTGCACGGTGCGGTGCGCATGCCGGCACCACGTCATTACGACGACGACGGCAGCCGGCTCGGGACGAAGTGCATCGTGCTCGACTGCGTCGACGGGCCCTCGCTGCAGGCAGTGCTGATGGCCGTGCCGGCGCCCGCCGACGGTGGTCCCGACCACGGCCGTCATGGCGACGATCTCGTCGACACGATGGCCGCGTTGCACGCCGTCGACACGTCCGTCGTGGACGGGGTGCTCGAACGGCCAGCGAACTGGGACGGGTACCTGGCGGGACTGATCGACCGGTTTCGCCAAGCCGACGCGGGACACGTCGAAGCAATGCCGATGCTGCGCTACGTCGCCGCCTGGCTCGATGCCCATCGCCCGCCGCCGCTCCCCCTGACACTCGTGCACAGCGACTTCCAGACCTCGAACATCGTCGTCGACCGCGATGGCGCGCACCACCTCGTCGACTGGGAGCTGACCCACATCGGCGACCCGCGTGAGGATCTCGGCTACTACAACGTCTACTCGTCGGCGCTCGGTCCCAACCTGTTCGCCGCCGACCCCGACGGGTTCCTCGCCCGCTACCGCCAGCAGACCGGGTTCAGCGAGGAGGCGGTCAACCTGGAGACGATGGCCTACTTCTCGTCGCTGGCCGCGATCACCGTCTACGCCCAGATCCTCGCCGGCACGGCGGCGATGGCCAACGGCGTGAACAGCGGGTTGATGACCACGTACACGATCAACGCGCTGACCGTCGGCCACGCCAACTTCATGTCGGCGTGCACCGCGCCCGTCGCGGCGGCCGCCTGATGCTGAGCCGACCGACGACCGAACAGGTGCTGCTCGATTGCCGCGCCGAGCTGCTGGCGACGATCGAACCGGCCGTCGCCGACGGTCCGGCCAAGGTGGCCGTGCAGATGCTGGAGAACGTGTTGCGCAACTGTGCCGCCCGCGCCGCCCACGAGGTGGCGTGGATGCACGAGGAGGGCACGGCGATGATCGACTTCGTCGAGCGGGTCGCGACGAGCCCGCTCGGCACGCCGGAGCTCGACGGCGCGCTGGCCACCTACGAGTCGAGCCGCTCGGACAGCCGGCACCTCGACGACGCCTGCGCGACCTACGACCTCGCCGGGCGGGCGTTCTGCGTTGCTGTCGACGCCGTGATGGCGGGCGACGGCGAGCTCGCCGACGACCTGCACCGTGCCGGACGGGAGGTCCTCGAACTGCGGCTGGCCCACGAGAACGAGATCATGGGCGAGTGGGCCTTCGTGGGCCGCGCGTGACGAGGGCGCTCGACGTGCTCGTCGTGACCGGCGGGCACCCGTTCGAGGCCGAGCCGTTCTTCGCCGTCTTCGACGCGCTGGCCGGCATGGACTGGTCGGGGGCGACGGCGCCGGAACCCGGCCACGACGTCGTGGTGTTCTACGACCTGCCAGGGCTGCGCTTCACCCGGGGTGACCCACCGGCGGAACTGCCCGCACCGACCGACGAGCAACGCGCCGTCATCGACCGATTGTGCGCCGACGGCGTCGGGCTGGTGTTCCTCCACCACGCCGTCGCCGGCTGGCCGGCCTGGCCGGAGTACGCCGAGCTGATCGGCGGCCGCTTCCACTACCAGCCGGGCCGCTTGGGCGGCGTCGACTACCCGGACTCGGGCTACGTGTTCGACGTGACGCACACCGTCGAGGTGGTCGCGCCCGAGCACCCGGTGTGCGTCGGGCTTGGCGCGCGGTTCACGCTGACCGACGAGCTGTACTGCTTCCCGGTGCTGGAGGACGAGGTGACGCCGCTGATGCGCACGACGTTCGAGACGTCGGACCCGTCCCGGTTCTCGTCCGCCGATCTAGCGATCCGGGGCCAGCGATCGTCGAACGAGGGATGGACGCACCCGCCGGGCAGCGACCTCGTGGCATGGGTGCGCCAGGCCGGCGGAAGTCGGGTCGTCTACTTGCAGTTCGGCGACGGCCCCGTCACGTACGCCGACCCGTCGTTCCGCACGGCTCTCGGCAACGCCATCCACTGGGCTGCCGCATGACCGGTGTCGGGTTGTGTCTGCCGCAGCTCGGGCCCGGGTTGACGCCCGAGCTGCTGCGCGAGTTCTGCGCCCGAGTCGAAGCGTTCGGCTACACCAGCCTGTGGGTGCAGGACCACTTCCTGTGGCCGCTCGAACCTCGGCGCGGGTATGGCGGGCGACCCGGAGCCGCCATCCCCGAGCAGTACCAGAGCGTGCTCGCGCCGACCGAGCTGCTGGCGGCCGTTGCGACGTGGACGTCGACGGCTCGACTCGGCACGTCAGTGCTCGTCGCCGGCAATCACTGGCCCGCCCAGCTGGCCGGGCGGCTGGCCACGATCGACGTGCTGTCGGGTGGTCGACTGAGCGTGGGCCTCGGCGTCGGATGGTCGGCGGAGGAGCACGATGCCTGCGGCACCGACATCACGACGCGTGGTCACCGCATCGACGACTTCGTGCCGGCGCTGGTGGCCTGCTGGGGTGACGACCCAGTCAGCCACGAGGGCCCGTTCTTCTCCATCCCGCCGACGATCGTGCGCCCGAAGCCGGTGCAGCAGCCTCGCCCACCTCTGCTGTCGGGGATGTGGAGCGAGGTCGGGTTGGAGCGCACTCGGGTGCACTTCGACGGGTGGAACCCGGCGGGGATGCCGGTCAACGGATCGAAGGCGATCCTCGATGACCTCAACGCCCGCCGCCCGTCCGGCATGGCGCCGCTGACGATGCACCACCGGGCGTTCGCCCAATACCCACGCATGAAGACGCTGCCCGGCGACCCGGTCGAGCGATTGGCCGTCGAGGCGGCCGAGGCGAAAGCCCACCACTTCGAGGACTTCATCCTGGAGCACAACTTCTGGGAGGGCGTCGCTGCGCCAGAGGCGTGGTTGGACGTCCCCGAGCAGTTCGCCCCCGTCGTCGACGCCGCCACGTAGCACACCGCGCCACCCCGCCGACAACCACGTCGAGGACGTGCGCGCTGTGGCCCCCGACGGCAGCGCGCGTGCATGGTGAGGCTGGCTGCCCGGCCCAGCGAGCGGAGCGGGCCACCAGAAATGAGCGATCTGCGGCCCTGCGCCACTCATCGCTCATCGCGTTCGCCGGCCTGGCGAGCCATCCAGTCGGCGGTCGCCTTGCCCATCTTGGCGCCGTCGTAGCCGATGCGCTGGGTCGGCTCCACCTCGATGATCACCCTGCGCGGCGAGTCAAGGAACGACTGGAACGCCGCGGCTCGCCCGGGGTCGTTGCTGTTCAGCGCCATCGACAGCTCGGGGTAGAACCAGTCCTTCGTCTCTTGGTCGTCGTGCAACGTGCACAGACCCTTGTAGGTGACCGTCTTGTTGCGCGGGAGCGGCGACCCCGTCGAGGTGACCACGATCGACACCCGCGGGTCACGCCGCACGGCGCTGATGCGCGCCCGGTGGTTCGACGCGGTCAGCCAGAACCGGTGCCGCCGCCAGACGTACGACATGATCACGCCGACCGGCCAGCCCTCCTTGTTCGACCAGATGAAGGTGCACTCGTTGTGGGCGAGCAGCAGTTGCTCTTCCACGTCGTCGTCGAGGCCGTACACCGTGACGTCCTCGTAGTTCTCCGGATCGTCGGTCTGACTCATGGTTCCTCGGTTCGGAGCTGGCGGGGTAGGAACTGACCGGTGCTGGCGCCGATGCCACCGTCGGCGGCGATCGCCTGGCCGGTGACGAAGCTGGCCGCTGGCGACAGCAGGAAGGCCATCACCGCGGCCACCTCCTCCGCCCGCCCCCAGCGTTGCATCGGCACCGTCCGGCGCAACGCCTCGTAGCGATCGGGCGCGTCGGCCTTGACGCCCTCCGTCATGCCCGTGTCGGTCGGGCCGGGGCAGACGGCGTTGACGGTGATGCCCTCGGCGGCCAGGTCGATGGCCGCCGCCCGCACGAGGTTGACGACCGCCGCCTTTGCCGTGTTGTACGGCCACATCAGGGGATCGGCGCGCACGCCCGAGGTCGATGCAGTTGCAACGATCCGCCCGCCACCGGCACGACGCAGTGCGGGAACGGCGGCGCGGATGCCGAGCAGGACGCCGCGCACGTTGACCTCCATCGTGCGGTCGAAGACCTCGATCGGCAGCTCGAGCAGATCGCCACGTGCCGGGATGCCGGCGTTCAGGGCGACGGCGTCGAGGCGACCGAACCGATCGATGGCCACCGCGACCGCCGACGCGTTGGCATCGGCATCGGTGACGTCTGCGACGACAGGTGCGATGCGCTCCGATCCATCGCTCCAGCCGAGACGCCCGAGGTCCAGGTCGACGGCGACGACCGACGCGCCATCGGCCACGAGCAGTTCGACAAGGGCCCGCCCGATCCCAGAGGCCGCCCCGGTGACGAGCGCAACGCGACCGTCGTGCGATGCACTCACGGGTTCATGTAGTCGCGGTAGTAGGTCAGCTTGCCGTCGCGCACGCGATACACACCGACGCCGCTGCGGTTGCCGGCGGGGATCACGGCCTCCCACTGCGCCCACGCCGTCTCGTCGTCGCCGGCCAGCTCGACGAGCCGGAAGCTGATGTCGCGAGACGCCATCTCCTTGGTCATCTTGGCCATGAACTCCGCGATCGCGGTGCTGCCGGTGAACGTGCCGTAGATCGGATCGACGAGCACGGCGTCGTCGGCGAACAGCTCGACGAGCTGTGAGTAGTCACCGCTGTCCTGGACGTCCCAGAACCGCTGGAGGGTGGTGTGGGCGTCGCCGGTCATGGCGGTCATCCTGCTACGGGCACGAGATCGGCCAGCACGCGACGGCGCTGGATCTTGCCGGACAGTGTCTTCGGCAGCTCGTCCACGAAGATCACCCGCTTGGGCACCTTGTAGGCGGCGAGACCCCTGCGCGCTTCGGCGAGCACGGTCTCCTCGGCCAGGCCGGCGTCGCCAGCCAGGACGGCCACGACCTCCTCGCCCCAGTGGTCGTGCGGCGCGCCGACGACGGCCGCCTCACGGACGCCGGCGATGCCGTAGAGCACGCTCTCCACCTCCGCCGGGTACACGTTCAGGCCGCCCGTGATGATCAGGTCCTTCTTGCGATCGACGATCGAGAAGTACCCCTCCGCGTCACGGGTCGCCAGGTCGCCGGTGTGCAACCACCCGTCGACCAACGTCCTGGCGGTCTCCTCCGGGTCGTTCCAGTAGCCGGGGAAGACGACCGGACCCCTGAGCACGAGCTCGCCGACCTCCCCCGGAGGACACTCGGCGCCTGCGTCATCGACGACCTTGCCCTCGCAGTAGAGGAGGTCGAGGCCGCACGAGCCGAGCTTGCGGGCGATGTCCTCGGTGGGCAGGAAGAGGCACAGGCCGTTGCCCTCGGTCAGGGCGTACGCCTGGGCGAACGGGACGTCGCGCGCCCGGAAGGCCTCGATCAGCGGCAGCGGGACGGGCGCCGCGCCGATGAACCCGAGGCGGATCGACGACAAGTCGGTGGCGCCGAACCGTGGGTGGTCGAGCATCGCCTTCCACATCGTCGGCACGCCGGCGACGAACGCGATGCCGTAGCGCTCGATGTAGTCGAGCGTGCGGCCGGGGTCGAAGCCGTGGTCGAGGATCATCGTGCCGCCGCTGTGGACGACGGGCATCGTGGCGGCCATGGTCCCGCCCGTGAAGGCGAGCGGGAAGTGGCAGATGTGCACGTCGCCGGGAGCATGGCGCACCTGGATGACCCACTGCAGCGTGCAGAAGAGGATCCCGCCGTGGGTGGTGATGGCGCCCTTCGGCATCCCGGTGGTGCCGGACGTGTACAGGATCACGGCGGGGTCGTCGAGCCCGATCGGCTCGGCGATCGGGGCCGGTCGCTGCGGCGCCGTGATGGCAGGCGGGGGGTCGGCGGCCGAGAGCCACTGCCGCACCTCGAGCTCCGGCGAGACCTCGGCGATCACCGCGTCGAACTCGCCATCGGTGACGACGACGATGGCACCGCTGTGGCGCAGCGTCGAGCTGACCTCGCGCGAGCTGAGGAAGTGGTTGACCGGCACGACGATGGCGCCGATGCGAGCGGTGGCGAAGAAGCCGTACAGGAACTCCGGGCGGTTGCGCATGTACAGGCCGACGCGATCGCCGCGCTCCACCCCGGCGTCGCGCAGCGCCGTGGCCCAGCGGTCGATCTGCTCGTCGTACTCGGCCCACGTGATCGGCTGCTCATCGAAGATGACCGCTGGGTGGTCCGGCCGCAGCCGCGCCCACCCCGAGACCCAACTGGCGACCCCGGCGAACATCGTCACGAAGAGTAATTGACCGCCCGGTTAGTTCTCACCGTCGAGCGCAACCAGCCCGCTGACGGTTCTGACGAAGGTTCGTAGTGGATTTCCAGCACGATCGCGCCACGGAACCGACGTGAGCCACGTCATGACTGGCCGCGGACGCGTTCGAGGTAGCGCCGCCCGGACTCCCGACCCTCTGGATCGCGCAGACCGGCCAGCAGGCCGTCGGCATCGGACCAGCTGCGACCCGTCCCGACCATCGCCTCGGTCACCGCGTTCGTGTGGGCCTTGGTCGCCAGCAGGGCGAGCTTGGGCATCCGCAGCAGCGTGGCGACCAACTCGTCGACCTCGGCATCCAGCTCGCCGTCCGCCACGACGCGGTTGAGGAAGCCGGCGGCCTTGGCCTCCTGCGGACCGAACTCCCGGCACGTCATCACCAACTCCTTGGTCAGGGCGGGGCCGATCTCCCTGACGAGGCGCGGGATGCCGCCCCACGCCAGCGGGATCCCCAGCTCGACCTCCGGGATCGAGAACCGTGCGCTCGAAGTCGCCACGCGCAGATCGCAGACCGCCGCCAGGACCAACCCCCCGCCGACGCACCAGCCGTGGATCTTGGCGATCGTGACGGCACGCAACTCGTCCATCGCCCGCGCCATGCGCCATCCGGCGTCGGCATCGTCGCGTGGGTGGCGGTCGCTCGTCGCCGAGCCGAACGACGACACATCGGCACCGGCGGAGAACGCGCGACCCGCGCCGGACACCACGACGACCTTCAGCTCGTCATGACCGTCCAGCCAGCGCGCCGTCTCCTCCAGTTCGTGCAGCGTCAGGGAGGAGAGCGGGTTGAGCTTGTCGGGCCGGTCGAGCACGATCTCAGCCCGTTGGCCATCGACGGTGACGCGGATGGTTGCGAGGTCCACGCGGGCGGACAGTAACGGTGACAAGGTTGGATCGTGGCGCTCGTGGGAAGTGTTTGCGTCACCCGAATGCTGGAGGTGCGAGATGACCGATCGTCGCGACGAGGCCCCGTTGGATCCGCCGGGAGGATCTGCCGCCGATGACAGGATCGCGGCCGCCGAACACCGCGCCGCGGCGGCCGAACACAGGGCGGCGACGGCGGGGGAGCGGGTCGGAACCGACGGCACCGGTCAGACGCAGCAGGTGGTGGGGTCCAAGCCGACCTACGGGTTCGGCTCGTTGCTCGCATTGCTGTCGGCCCTTGCCATCGCCATCTCGGCATTCCTGTCATGGGCGCGCGCCGGAGATCTGTTCAACGTCGCGAACGCCAACGATGTATCGATCCAGTTCCTCTGGGGCCCCAACCTGGATGCGCTGCTGGCGGGCGACCAGCCGTCATTGCTCTACCTGCTGTTGGCTGCGGCGATCCTCGTGCTGCTCGGGACGTTCATCCCGCGCTTGCGCGTCCTCGCCATCCTTGGCGGCGCTGTCGCGGTGGCAACTGCGGTGCTGTTCTTCATCAGCATGAGCCGCCTGATCTCTGACAACGATGTGGACGAGGCCGCGTTCGAATTGATCGGCATCGGTTGGTGGTTCGCCGGCATCGGCGGTCTCGTCGCAATCCTCGGAGCGGTGCTCGTGCCCCGCCGCGACATCGTGCGCTAAACCCGGCCGACCAGGACCGACGGGTCTACGGTGCCGGCGATGCAGCCGGCGATCGGCCAACTTCTTTCGCTCGACGGCCGGCACGCGCTCGTCACTGGCGGTGCAACCGGCATCGGCGAGGCCATCGCCGCGATGCTCGCCGCTGCCGGTGCCGACGTGACGATCGGCGATGTCGACGTCGACGGCGCGCAAAGAGTCGCCGATTCGATCGGTGGGCGGGCGGTCGAGCTGGACGTCACCGACCCGGCCAGCGCCGACGCCGCCGTCGGAGCGGTCGAGCGCATCGACCTCCTCGTCAACAACGCCGGGACGTACCTCGAGGCCGGCAGCATCCTCGACCAGACGCACAAGTCGTGGCAGCGCTCGATCGACGTCAACCTGGCGGGCGTGTTCAACTGCTCGAAGCCGGCCGCGATGGCGATGGTCGATGGCCGACGGCCGGGGTCGATCGTCAGCATCTCGTCGGTCGACGGGTACCTGCCGTGCCTCGGGACCGGTTACGACTCGGCCAAGGCGGCGGTCATCCAGCTCACCCGCTCGCTCGCCGTCGACCTCGCCCCGCACGGCATCCGGGTCAACGGCGTTGCGCCCGGCAACGTGCCGGTGCCGACGCTGCACAAGATCCACTCGGGCGAGCTGCCGCCGCTGTGGCCTGTCGATTCCTCCCCCACCGGGCTGATGGGTCCCATGATGCGCCAGCGCAGCGCCAACATCCCCCTTGGTCGCCCCGGCCACCCCGACGAGATCGCCCACGCCGTCCTCTACCTCGCGTCACCAGCAGCCACGTACGTGACGGGCCACACCATCACTGTCGACGGCGGCTGGACGTTGGTCTGAGCACCGCGACCGAGGTGAGAGAGCGCGACGGGTGCGCTCACCGCTCACCGCTCACGCTGCGACTCGCCGGTCGCCTGGACCCGTGCGGTCCCTAGAGTCCGTCTGCAATGCCCGACATCACCCGATTGATCCTGCAGGACCACGAGACGCTGCGCCGCCACTTCGCCGACCTCGACGACGCCCAGGCGAGCGGCGAGGCGGAGGCGATCGAGGCTGCGTGGCAGCCGCTGGCCGACCTGCTCGACCTGCACGCCGAAGCCGAGGAACAGGTCTTCTACCCTCGGCTCCTCGAGCACGGCGAGAACGCCGAGGACGAGACCGAGGACGCCATCGACGACCACAACAAGATCCGTGACGCCGTCCGCGATGCGGCGGCGCGTGAGCTTGGTTCCGACGAGTGGTGGGAAGCCGTCGGGCGGGCGCGCACCGAGAACAGCAAGCACATCGCCGAGGAGGAGCGGGAGGCGCTGTCGGACTTCCGGCGCAGCGCCGACGTGGCATTGCGCAACGAGCTGGGGTTGCGCTGGCTGGAGTTCCGCGCCCGCCACGAGCGGCCGTCGACGGTCGACGCGGTCGACAAGGACGTCGACGAGTACCTCGACGAGCACCGTCCTCAGTGAGGTTCGCGAGCGCCCGACCGCAGACCTTCCTCGACGGCGGCCGGCCACTCACACAGTTGCGCCTCGCACTGACGAGCGCCGGGTTCGAGCTGGGCGAGTCGCGCTCGGTGCGGCGCACGCTGCTCGACACGTTCGACGGTCGGCTCGCCGATGCCGGCTTGCGTCTCGAGCATCGAGAGGGCGATCGATCGGGGCTGGTGCTCGACGACGACCGGTCCAGCGCGGCGGAGCTCCCCGGGGCGCAACCGCCCCGGTTCGCCGCCGACCTCCCGGTCGGGCCGTTCCGCGCTCGCCTTGGCGCGGCGACCGCGGGTCGGGCGCTGCTCCCCCAGCGCGCCGTCGCCGCCATGGCGACGCCCGTCGTGCGGCGCAACCGCGACGCCAAGACCGTCGCTGCGGCGACCATCTATGAGGCGCCCGCCAGCGATGGGCGACCGACCGATGCGGTCTGGGTCGTCGAGGTGGACGCGCTGACCGGTTACGACAGCGCGACGGCGCGCCTGCGGGCGGTCCTCGATGATCTGGACCTCGCCAGCGCCGACGGCGACGTGTTCGAGCTCGCTGGTCCGATCGTCGCGCCCGGCCGCGCCAGCGCCTCGCCAACCATCGCCCTCGACCCGGCGGCGCCTGCCGACGAGGGCTTCCGAGCTGTCCTCCTCCATCTGGCGGCGACGCTCCAGCTCAACCTGCCGGGCACGATCGACGACATCGACTCGGAGTTCCTGCACGAGCTGCGGGTTGCCGTTCGGCGGACCCGCTCCGTTCTCTCGCACGCCACGGGCGTGCTCCCCGCCGACGACGTGGCAGCGGGTCGCCGGGAGTTCGCCTGGCTGGGTGAGATCACCGGCCCCGCCCGCGACCTCGACGTGTACCAGCTGGAGTGGGCCGACTACCTACGGGGGTTGGCGCCGGCGACCAGCGCGGCGCTGGAGGTGGTCAGAGCGCACCTCGACGAACAGCGTCGGGACGCCCACGTGCGATTGGCCGCCGAGTTGCGCAGCCCGCGAACGGACGAGCTGCTCGCCTGGTGGCGGGGCTGGCTGTCGCCGACAGCGGGCAGTGCGCCGACGATCACGCCGACGATGACGACGACGAGCGACCACGTCGGCCGGCGCATCCGCAAGGCCCACCGTCGTCTTGTCACCGGCGGGCGCGCCATCGATGCCGATTCCCCGACCGAGGCCGTGCACGACCTGCGCAAGGACGCCAAGCGGCTGCGCTACCTCCTCGAGTGCTTCGGTGGGCTGTATGGGGCCAAGTCGCGGCGGGCCGTCGTCGATCGCCTCAAGGCGCTGCAGGACAACCTCGGCGGGCACCAGGATGCGGACGTGCACGGGCGCCACCTGCGGGAGTTGACGGCCGAGCTCGCCGGCCGGCTGCCCGTCGAGACGGTCATCGCCGCCGGACAACTGGTCGAGCAACTCGAGCAACGGCGGGCCGCGATGCGGGCGATGTTCGCCCAACGCTTCGCCGAGTTCGACAGCGCGGCGACGCGATCGGCGTTGCGGGCGTTGCTGGCGACGGTGGATCGGTGAAGGTCCTCGCCACGTACAGCATCAAGGGCGGCGTCGGCAAGACGACCTCGGCCGTCAACCTGGCCGACCAAGCGGCGCACGCCGGATGGCGGGTGCTGCTGTGGGACCTCGACCCGCAAGGAGCGGCCACGTTCGTCCTGCGCGTGAAGGCAAAGGTGAAGGGTGGGGCGGGCAAGCTGATCCGCCCCCGCGGACTCGTCGAACCGCACGTGCGGGCCACCGACGTGCCGGGGGTGCACCTCCTGCCGGCTGACCTCTCCCTGCGCCACCTCGATGTGCTGCTCGACCCGCACGGCGCTGGCCGGCTGCGCCAGCTGCTCACACCGGTGGCCGATCGCTATGACGTCGCGATCCTCGACTGCCCTCCGGGCATCACGCTGACCAGCGAGAGCATCTTCGGCGCGGCCGACGCGCTGCTCGTACCGACCGTGCCCGCCACGCTGTCGGCGCGCACGCTCGAGCAGCTGGACGACTTCCTGCGCGCCTGGCCCGGCGCGCCCACCGTGCTGCCGTTCCTCGCCATGGTCGATCGCCGGCGGCGGCTGCACCGCAAGCTGGCGACCGCCCTGACGACGGCGTGGCCATCGCTGCTCCACTCCGTCATCCCGAACTCGGCAGCCGTCGAGCGGATGGGCGTCGAGCGCGCCCCACTGTCGGCGTTCGCCCCACGTGGCGTCGCCACGATCGCCTACCGCGACCTGTGGACCGAGACCGCGCACCACGTGACCTCAGTGGGAGGCGTCGAGTGACTGCCACCAGCACGACCACGAAACATCGTTCACCTTCCACCAGAGGCTGACGTTGGTGGCCACGAGCCTCGGCCTGTTCATGATCTACCTCGACGCCACGATCGTGAATGTCGCCCTTCCCAACGTCCAGGCCGATTTCGACGTCGGCGAGGCGGGGTTGCAGTGGGTCGTGGCTGCCTACAGCCTGACGATGGGGATGTTCATCATGTCGTCGGGCACGCTCGCCGACCGTCTCGGTCGCCGGCGCGCCCTGCTGATGGGCACGGTGCTCTTCGCCGTCGCGTCGGCGAAGGTGGAGGGTGGTCGGTCCGACGACGCGATCCGCGCCCACTTCCGTCGGGCCGCGTCGCAGGCCCGGTCGCTCTCCCACTTCAAGAGCTCTTCGACCAACGAGCGGGCGAACGAGGTGAGCCCGTCAGCGCTCACTCTCAGGTACGGATCAGCTTCCCTTCGACGAGCATCTTGATGCCCTCGATGGCCGTGCGGTGCACCAATGGCTCGTCGGAAACCGCGTCGACCAGCCCGATGAGCATCACGCGGATCAGCAGCACCATGCGATCTCGGTCGCCGACGTCGATCTCGCCGGATGCGATGCCGAGGTCGACGAGCGACTCGAAGAACTCCTCGCGGCGCGCCGTGGTGGCCTTGAACAACCCGCGCAGCTCGGGATTGCGGCGCACGTCGATGCGCACGGCGCCGAGGAAGCGGGCCAGGCTCGGGTCGACGTTGTTCAGCTCGTGGGCGAGGTCGAGGACGATCTCCAAGGCCGACACGAACGTCGTCGCCCCCGCCACCGCCTCTTCGAAACGGTCGTAGACGACTGCCTGGGCGTCCTCGTTGACGGCCTGGTAGAGGTCGAGCTTCGACTCGAAGTAGTGGTAGATCGCACCCGTCGTCACGTCAGCGCTGGAAGCCAGGTGCTTGTTCGTGGTGGCGGCATAGCCGAGCTCGGAGAAGGTGGAACGAGCGGTGCGCAGGATGCGCTGGCGTGTGGCGTTGGAGTCGGACGCGGGCGGGCGGCCAAGCCGGCGCGGCCCCGGCCGCCGGGCGGCGGCTCTCGTCATCACGCCAGTATGGCTGACGCCGGCCCTCAGATGCGGAAACCTATCAGGCGGTCAATTATCGTCACGAGCCATGGCTGACCCGCCGACGCTGGACTCGTTCCTCGCCGAGGCCCGGGAGTGGCTGGACGAGCACGCCGAGCGGCGAGCCTCCGGCGACGACGAGTTCGTGTGGGGCAAAGGCGAGCTTGACGTCTCGGTGTTCCACGCGCTGTCGTTCGACGACGAGCGCGACCTGCTGGATCGGGCCAAGGCGTGGACCCAGGCCAAGGCCGAGCGCGGCTACCACGCCATCACCTGGTCGCCGGACGTCGGCGGGCTTGGGCTGCCCGGTGCATACGCGAGGGCGTTCGGGCGGCTGCAGAGCGACTACGTGCTGCCCACCGGTCACGAGACCCACGGCGTCACCACGGGGCTCGTCGCTCCGACGATCCAGGCGTACGGCACCGACGCGCAGCGCGCCGATCTCGTGCCTCGGTTCCTCGCCGCCCGCGAGCTGTGCTGCCAACTGTTCTCCGAACCCGGGTCCGGCTCGGACCTCGCCTCTCTCGGCTGCCGCGCGGCGCGTGACGGCGACGAGTGGATCGTCAACGGACAGAAGGTGTGGAGCTCCGGCGCGCAGTTCGCCGAGTGGGGTCTGCTCATCGCCAGGTCGGACCCACACGTGCCGAAGCACAAGGGGCTGACCGCTTTCGTCGTGCCGATGGACCTGTCGGGCATCGAGGTCCGCCCGATCAAGCAGATGAGCGGCGGGTCGTCGTTCAACGAGGTCTTCTTCGGCAGCGCACGGGTCTCCGACTCGACGCGCCTCGGCGCGGTCGGTGACGGGTGGAAGGTCGCCCTCACGACGCTCGGCTTCGAGCGCGACCACTCCGACAGTAGCGGCGGCAGCGGACGCGTCGGGGGGTCGTGGCGCCAGCTTCTGGCCACCGCCCGGGCGATGGGTGTCACGGACGACCCCGTCGTCCGCCAGCGCCTCGTCGCGCTCTACACCCACCATCGCGTCGAGCACTTCACCAACCGGCGTGCTGCCGACGTGCGCAGGGCCGGCCAGCCGGCCGGCCCGGAGGGCTCGCTGGGCAAGCTGCTGTGGACCGAGGGCATGACGTTGATGAGCGACGTCGTCTCGTCCGTGCTCGGCGCGGCCTTGATCGCCGACACCGGGCAGTGGGGTACCTACGAGTGGGGTGCCCACGTGCTCGGTGCGCCGGGCTACCGCATCGCCGGAGGCTCCGACGAGGTGCAGCGCAACATCGTCGGCGAGCGGGTGCTCGGCCTGCCGCCGGAGCCACGCATTGACAAACACACGGCGTGGAACGACGTCCCGCGGTAGCGGGACCACTGATCTCCAACCAACCACAAGGGGTACCGACATGGATCTCGGACTGCAGGGCAAGCGGGCACTGGTCACGGGCGCGACGAAGGGACTGGGGCGGGCGATCGCCGAGACGCTGTTGGCCGAGGGCGCCAGCGTCGCGATCTGCGCTCGCACGGCGGAAGATGTCGACAAGGCCGTCGGCGAACTGTCCGGGTCCGGGCAGGTCGTCGGCGCTGCCCTCGATGCCGGCGACAGCGAGGCGGTGCGGGCATGGGTCGCCGACTCGGCGTCGCAGCTCGGCGGCATCGACATCTACGTGCACAACACGTCGGGCAAGCCGGCGCGCAAGTTCGAGGCCTGGATCAACAACTTCAACATCGACCTCATGTCGCTCGTCCAGGGGGTCGACGCGGCGTCCGAGGCGCTCGCTGACGGCGGCGGGTCGGTCATCTCGATCGGCACGACGGCGACGGCCGAGCACTTCGCCAGCGGGTCCGGCAGCTACAGCGCGTTCAAGTCGGCGGTGACCAACTGGACGCTCGGCCAGGCGCAGGTGCTGGGGGCCAAGGGCGTGCGCTGCAACGTGGTCTCCCCGGGGCCGATCTTCGTCGAGGGCGGTGACTGGGCGATGATCAAGGAGCACATGGCCGACTTCTTCGCGGCCACCGAGAAGGCTCATCCAGCTGGTGGGATGGGCCAGGCCAAGGACGTCGCCGATGCCGTCACCTTCCTCGCCAGCGACCGGGCCAAGCACATCAACGGGGTCAACCTGACCGTCGACGGCGGCTTCCTCAAGCGGGTGGACTTCTAACGATGGCGGCTTCGCCGCGTGCCTCGCTGGCGCTCGGCCTGCGGTCGGGCGCGCGCTGCGTCACGAACGCTCGGGGACCGCTGCAGTGACCGAGATGCCCGGACGTCGCATCGACGCGACCCTCGTCGCGGGCGGGAAGTACCACGACATCGACTTCGCCCGCCGCCAGCTGCTCGACCTGCTGGCCGAGCACGACGAGGTGAGGGTGCGGGTGCAGCCGGACTACGAGGACGCCGAGGCGATTGCCGCCGGGTCGATCCTCGTCAGCTACACGTGCGACGTCCGCCCGTGCGAGGAGGCCCAGCGACGCATCCGCCAGTGGGTCGAGGACGGCGGCCGATGGATCGCCCTGCACGGCACGAACGCCGCCCTCGACCTGCCTCGGCCGAACGGCGTGGAGGCACCGCGCCTGTTCCCACTCTGGGCCGAGACGTTGGGCAGCCAGTTCGTCGCCCACCCGCCGATCCAGCCGTACCGCGTCGAGCTCACCGCGCCGGATCATTGGCTGGTCGCCGGCATCGAGCCGTTCGACACCGACGACGAGCTGTACCTGTCTGAGTACTCCGATCGCGCCGCGCTGCAGCCCCTGCTCCACACCACGTGGAGCGGCGAGGCGACGGGCTTCGCCGAGGCCGACTGGACCGCGACCGACTCCGACCACCTCGTCATGTACCTGCGTCCACTCGGCCGGGGCGCCGTGCTGTACAACACGCTCGGGCATTGCCGAGGCCATTACGACATGGTCCCCCTGATGGACTACTACCCACGCGTCGAACGCTGCTCATGGGAGCAGCCGGCGTACCACGAGCTGCTGCGACGCTCCCTGCGCTGGGCGCGGGGTGCCGAGAGCTGAGGAGGATGCCGATGGAGCTGGCCACGATGGATCTGTCGACCGAGGTGCTGTTCGACATGCACCGGCGGATGGTCCGCATCCGGCTGTTCGAAGAGGCCGCCGGCCGGCTCGCCGAAGCAGCCAAGCTGCCCGGGTTCCTGCACCTGTACGTGGGTGAGGAGGCGGTGGCCGCTGGCGTCTGCACGGCGTTGACCGACGAGGACCAGATCACCTCCACCCACCGCGGTCACGGCCACCTCGTCGCCAAGGGCGGCGACTTCAACCGGATGATGGCCGAGCTGATGGCCAAGTCGACCGGCTACTGCAGGGGCAAGGGCGGGTCGATGCACATCAGCGATCTCGAGCTCGGGATGCTCGGTGCCAACGGCATCGTCGGTGCCGGCTCCCCCATCGCCGTCGGCGCCGCCTTCGCCAACCAGTATCGCAAGAACGACCGGGTCTCCGTCCCGTTCTTCGGTGACGGCGCGACGAACATCGGTGCCTTCCACGAGGCCGCCAACATGGCCTGCGCGCTGCACCTCCCGGCGGTGTTCGTCTGCGAGAACAACGAGTACGGCGAGTTCACGCCACGCGACAAGACGATGGCGATCACCGACATCGTCGATCGGGCTGCTGGCTACGGCATGCCCGGCGTCATCGTCGACGGCATGGACGTCGTCGCCGTGCACGAGGCGGCGGTCGAGGCGGTCGCCCGGGCGCGAGATGGAGGCGGCCCGTCGCTCATCGAGTGCAAGACGTACCGTTTCTACAACCACCACGGCGTGCAGAACCTCGGCCTCAAGTACCGCAAGGACGAGGAGGTCGCGCAGTGGAAGGAGCGGGACCCGATCTTCTCCTTCGAGCAGCGGATGATCGATGCCGACGCCGCCACCGCCGCCGATTTCGAAGCGGTGTGGTCCGACGTCCGCGCCGACATCGAGGCGGCGATCACCTTCGCCGAGGAGAGCCCGCTGCCGACCAGCGACCAGATCCTCGCCGACGTCTACACGACCACCTCCACGTTTGGAACCGGCTCATGAGCGCCGACACGAGAAGCCCGGCCACCGACGACGCGCCCGGTGTGGCCGAGGACACCGACGCCCGGGTGTCGACGGCCGACGACGTCCCGGCGTCGACCGAGCCGGAGGCCGCAGAGGAGCGGACCGAGCGCACGTTGCCCTATGTGATGGCGTTCAACGAGGCCGTCAAGCAGGCGATGGAGGACGACCCGGATGTCTTCGTGGCCGGTGAGGACGTCGGCGCATTCGGCGGCGTGTTCGGCACGTTCGGTGGGCTGCAGAAGAAGTTCGGCGCCGATCGGGTGGTCGACACGCCGATCAGCGAGCAGGCGATCATCGGTCTCGGCATCGGTGCCGCCGTCACCGGCCTGCGGCCGATCGTCGACCTGATGTTCATGGACTTCATGTGCGTGGCGCTCGACCAGATCGTCAACCAGGCGGCCAAGTTGAAGTACATGTTCGGCGGCAACGCCACGCTGCCGTTGACGATCACGATGACCGGTGGCGCCGGGTTGTCGGCCTCGGCGCAGCACAGCCAGAGCCTCGAAGCGATCCTCTGCCACATCCCGGGCCTGAAGGTCGTCTACCCGTCGAATCCCTACGACATGAAGGGCCTGATGCGCTCCTGCATCATGGAGGACAACCCGACGGTGATGGTCAAGCACAAGCGGCTGCTCGGGATGAGCGGCCACGTGCCGGAGGAGCGCTACACGATCCCGCTCGGCACGGCGGCGATCGTCCGTGAGGGCACCGACGTCACGGTGGTGGCCTGGGGGCGGATGGCCAACGAAGCGGTCGCCGCCGCCGAACGGCTGGACGGCGAAGGCATCTCGGCCGAGGTGATCGACCCGCGCACACTGCAACCGCTCGACATGGACACGATCTTCGAGTCGACCCGCAAGACGAACCGCGTGGTCGTCGTCCACGAGGCCGTGCGGTTCGGCGGGCTGGGCGCCGAGATCGCGGCCCAGGTGCAGGAGGCCGCCTTCGACCACCTCGACGCCCCGGTCGCCCGCATCGGCGCCCCGTTCTCGCCCGTGCCGTTCAGCCCCGTGCTCGAAGCCGAGTACGTGCCCGACGCCAAGCGCATCGCCGCCGCAATCCGCGACGTCCTCGCCCGCCCCGGCGCCTGACCTCTGCTCGCCGTGACGACCGTCGGCGTCATCGTCAACCCGCTGGCCGGCAAGGACATCCGGCGGCTGGTCGGCAACGCCAGTCCCGTCTCGGACGCGGCCAAGGTCGGCATGGTGCGCAGGGCGGTCGTCGGCGCCGTCGAGGGCGGTGCACGACGGATCCTGATCAGCGACGATCACCACCACCTCGGCCACCGAGCGCTGGACCGCCTCGATGTGCCGGATGGCGTGGCAGTCGAGCTGATCGTCGAGCCGCTGTCTGCGGATCGACTCGACACGGTGGCCGCCGCCGCCCACCTGGCCAAGCGAGACGCCGGCGCGGTTGTCGTGTTCGGTGGTGATGGGACCGCTCGCGACGTCGTCGCCGGCTGGCCCGAAGCGCCGCTGGTGCCGGTGTCGACGGGCACCAACAACGTCTTCCCGCTGGCGTGGGACGCCACGTCCGCCGGCACCGCCGCCGGGTTGGTGGCTGCCGGCGCGGTCGACGTCTCGGCGGTGACACGACAGGCCAAGCGCATCCTGCTCCACGTGACGGGCGAGGACGACCCGCCCGAAGTGCACGACGTGGCACTCGTCGACGTTGCCCTCCTCGCCGGCTCGTTCGTCGGCAGCCGGGCCGTGTGGAAGGCCAACGGCATCAGGTGTGTGGTGGCCGCCATCGCCACGCCGGCGAGCAGTGGGCTGTCGAGCATCGCCGGGCGCATCCATCCCGTCGGCCGTTGGACCGACGAGGCGGTGGTGATCGACCTCGGCCCAGGTGGGCGGTCGGTGCGGCTACCGCTGCTGCCCGGCACGTTCGCCGCCGTCGACGTCGCACGCAGCGCGTCGCTGGCGATGGGCGAAACCGTCGAATGGTCCGGACCGGGGGTGCTGGCTCTCGACGGGGAGCGCACGCACGTGTTGCGGCGGGGCGACCGGGCGACCGTCACCGTGCGCCGTGACGGACCGTTCGTGATCGACGTGGAGGGGGCGTTGCAGGCCGCAGTCGCCGCCAAGTTGTTCGACGTCGACGACGTCGCCGACCGGGAGGAGCCAGATGGCCACTGAGTTCACGATGCCCAAGCTCGGTCTGACCATGGAGGAGGGCACGATCGTCGAGTGGCTCGTGCCCGACGGCGCCGACGTCGACGAGGGCAGTCCCGTACTCGTGATCCAGACCGACAAGGTGGAGACCGAAGTCAACGTCGTCGGCTCGGGTCGCCTGCAGCAGGTGGCCGGCGTCGGTGACACGCTGGCGTGCGGGGAGGTGGTGGGCGTGCTGCTCGGCGCCGGCGAGGCGGCGCCCGCCGGAAACGGCGGGGCGCAACCGGCGACGACGGTGGCGACGACCACGACGGAGCCACCGCCCGAGGCGGAGACACCGGCGGCGCGGACTGCGGTCGCTGCGCAGCTGCCGGGCGCCGACGGCCGACAGTTCGTCTCCCCCAACGCCCGCCGCGTCGCCGCCGAGCTGGGCGTCGACGTGACGACGGTGGGCGGCACGGGACCCGGCGGCCGCATCGTGTCCGAGGACGTCGAGGAGGCCGCCGCGGCAGGCCCGAGGGTCGAACGCTCGGCGGCGAGCGCCGGGCCTGGCGCCGCGCCATCTCGCACCACGCCACACGTGTCGGCGACGTTCGCGGGGCGCGCGCTGGCCGACCTGGTCGGCGTCGACATCGCCACCGTGCCGGCGGCGTCGAGCGACGGTCGCGTGAGTCGTGAGGACGTCGCGGCTCACGTGCGAGCGCTGCTCGCGACGGCTGCGTCCGGCGACGCTCCGGCGCCAACGGCGGCGACGCAGCCGCCGACCTCGGTGACCCCGCTGCGTGGCATGCGCGGCACGATCGCCAAGCGCATGCACCAGTCGCTACGCGAGATGGCGCAGCTGACGCTGACGATGGACGCCGATTTCGACGCCGTCGTCGCCGACCGGGCCGCCCGCAAGGAGCGAGGCGCGGCGCCCGGGTACACCGACTACGTCATCGCTGCCGCTGCCAAGGCGCTGCGCCAGCACCCGCACGTCAACGCCCAGATCACGCCGGACGGCGTGGCGCTGCTGCCGGACGTGCACGTCGGCATGGCCGTGGCGCTCGATGGCGGGCTCGTCGTCCCCGTCGTGCGCCAGACCGACCGGCGGACCCTCGAGGACCTGTCGGCGGAGACGACCCGGTTGGCCGAGGCGGCCAGGGCCGGCAAGCTCACGCTCGACGAGCTGGAGGGCGGGACGTTCTCGGTCAGCGCGCTCGGCATGTTCGGCGTCGACGCGTTCACGCCTGTGATCAACCCGCCGAACGTCGCCATCCTCGGAGTCGGGCGGCTGCGCGACGACCTCGTCCTCTCCGACGACGGCGTCGTAGTGGTCAAGGTCGCCCGCATGACCCTCAGCCTGACGTGGGACCACCGCGCCTTCGACGGCGCGCCAGCCGCCGAGTTCGCCAAGGCCATCGTCACCAACCTGGCCGACCCGACCACCCTCTGACCCTCCGGTCAGCAGTCGAGCGCGAACGCCAGCGCATCACACACTTCGTCGAGTCGGCTTGCCGACAGCGTGGTGACGCGACGGGTGAGGTGAGCCTGATCGACGGTGGTCACGTTGTCCACGGTAAGGACACATCGCACCGGCATGCCGTCGCGCTCGTCGAGAAGGATCTCTGTCGGGATGCCGCGGATCGTCCTCGTCGCGGGGACGGTGAGCAGCGCTCGTCGTCGGCCTGATCGACACGCCGTGCAGTCTCGGGAGGTGAGCGATCGGGGCGGCCAGCGCGCTCGCCGCTCACCGCATCGGCTCGGCTCGACGATCTCGTCATGCACCGTGTCCAGCTGGTCGAGAGCGGCCGGCGCGTGGGTAAGCTAATTGATCAGCCGGTTAGTTCTGTCAGGGGCAGTCGTCGGTGAGGGGAGAGGCCTGATGCGCATGATCCAGCACCCGCTGTCGGGTGCGACGTACGACCTGCTGGAGGACGGCACCGTGCAGGTCGTCACCCAGGACGGCGCCACCGGCACCTTCGACAGGCACGGTCATTGGCTCTCCGGCGACGCCAAGCACGCCGACCCGCACCTGTGCCTGTGGATCGGCGGCATCGAGCTGCCCAACCGCTTCCAACAGGCCGCCACCGCCCTCAAGGAAGAAGGCGCCGTCCCATCAGAGGAGCTCACCCAATGACCCTGACCGCCACACCCGGCAGCCCCGCCCCCGGCTCGGCCCGCTCCCCGGGCGCCAGCTACCAGGACCTCCTGGATGCTGACAGCCGTCCCGAGAACGTGCCCGTCACGCTCCGCTGGCAGAGCAACGAACCACTCGGCAGCGCGGACATCCCCCGCTCCCGCTACGTCGATCGGGCGTTCCACGAGCTGGAGAAACAGAAGCTGTGGAGCCGGGTGTGGCAGATGGCTTGTCGAGAGGAGGACCTCCCCGACGTCGGTGACACCGTCGTCTACGAGATCTGCGACCAGTCGATCCTGCTCGTGCGTTCGGCGCCCGACGAGATCAAGGCGTTCTACAACGCCTGCCTCCACCGCGGTCGCCAACTGAAGGAGGGCGGCAGCAACGACACCGAGCTGCGCTGCCCGTTCCACGGGTACTGCTGGAACCTCGACGGGTCCCTGCAGCGGATCCCGTGCGAGTGGGACTTCCCGCACGTCGACCGTGACGAATGGTCGCTGCCCGAGCTGCGCGTCGGCACGTGGGGCGGCTTCGTGTTCGTCAACCCGGACCTCGACGGCGAGTCGTTCGAGTGCTTCCTCGGCGACTTCCCGGCGCAGTTCGAGAAGTGGCCGCTCGAGCAGCGCTACAAGGCCGTGCACGTGGCGAAGATCTTTCCGACCAACTGGAAGGTCGTGCAGGAAGCGTTCATGGAGGCGTTCCACGTCGTCGCCACTCACCCGCAATTGCTCGCCGGCATCGGCGACGCCAACAGCCAGTACGACTGGCACGGCAACTGGTCACGGGCGATCACGCCGAACGGCACGCCGAGCCCGCACATCAAGTTCGAGCCGACCCAGCAGCAGATGTTCGACGCGATGAGCGACCGCCGCCTCGACGAGGACCCGTTCGTCGTGCTGGGCGACGATGACACGGCCCGCTCGACGGCCGGCAACGGCGGCCGGTTCCGGATGGTCGAGGTGCTCGGCACCAGTGCCGACGAGCTCTCGGACGCCGAGATGTCGGACTCGTTCTACTTCACGCTGTTCCCCAACCTCCACCCATGGGGCTCGTACAACCGCATCACCTACCGGTTCCGCCCATACGGCGACCGCCACGACATGTCGATCATGGAGTGCATGTTCCTCGACCCGTGGCCCGAGGGTGAGGACCGGCCGCGCGGCGTCCCGATCCACTGGCTCGGCATCGACGACGACTGGACCGACGCGCCGGAGCTCGGGATGCTCGCCCGGGTCTTCAACCAGGACTCGTTCAACCTGCCGAAGGTGCAGAAGGGCCTGGCGTCGCTGAAGAAGGACATCACCCTGGCCAACTACCAGGAGACCAAGATCCGCCACTTCCACCACCTGCTGACCCAGTACGTCGACGACTGAGCTGGTGGCTCGCTTCGCTCGCTGGGCCGGGCACGGCCGGCCTGGTTCACGCGCGCCCTGCAGACGGGGGCCAAACCGTACATCCCATCGAGCGCTGGTGGGTCGCTTTGCTTGCTGGGCCGGGCACGGTCGGCCTGGTTCAGATCGCGGTCAGGGCAGGGGTCGGGACGACCGTGACGTCCATCTGCTCGGGTTCGGTGCCGAGGGAGATGAGCACCTTGGCCATGCCGAGGAACATCGCCAGCGCGAGCGTCAGCTCGACGACCTCGGCCCGATCGAAGTGGGTGTCCAGCTCGGCTCGCAGGGCAGCGTCGACGTGACCGGGATCGGTCAGGTAGGCGTCGGTGTAGCGCAGGACGACCTTCTGGCGGTCGGACAGGGTCGAGTCGGCGTAGCCGTCACGGATCAGCTCGACCTGAGCTTCGTCGAGGCCGTCAGCCGTGGCGCCGTCGAAGCGGACGTTCTTGCAGAACCCGCAGTCGGTGACACGGGCGTTGCGCATCCGCGCCGTCTCCTTGATCGACTGCGGGACGACGCCCTCGCTCCACAGCGTCCCGTAGAGGCGCTGGAAGGCGCGAGCGACGTCCGGGCAGTGGGCCAGCGCCGTGCCAAGCGTGGCCGGCTGGCCGGGGATGGCGGACGGGACGCGGGGGACGGTGGACATGGGGCTCCGATCAGGGCTGCAAGTCGAGCGCGAGGCGCATCCGGCCGATGCCGTCGAGCAGGCCGAGGGCGACGGTGAACGCCACGAAGTCGCCGTCGGTCATCCCATCCTTCACTCGGTCGGCGTCGCCGTCGGTGAGGCCGTGGACGTCGATCACGAACTGCTCGGCGTAGGCGAGGCACGCCCGCTCATGGTCGGTGAAGCGGGCCGAGCGGTGGTGGTCGGCAAGCTCGGCGACCTTGTCGTCGGTCAGCCCGGCGGCGACCGCGTCGTCGCGCACCTGCTGCTGGCGGACGTCACCGTGCAACGTGGCGATGCGCAATCGGCACAGCTCGAGCACGACCGGATCGACGGCCGCGAAGGTTGCGTCGAGGTAGTCGTCGAGCGGCCCCGCCAGCTCGGGTCGCGCCGCCATCGCCTCCTGCAGCGAGGTCATCCGGCAGCCGGGCGAGCGGTGAACTGGACCGGGAGGCGCGCCAGGCCGTGCAGCACGTAGCTCGGCTCGTAGTCGAGGGTCGCCAGGTCGACGCCGTCAGCCGGTCGCAGGTCGTCGAGGCGATCGAGCAGGACCTCGATCCCGATCCGTCCCTCGGCTCTGGCCAGCGCGGCGCCGAGACAGAAGTGCTCGCCGTGGCCGAAGGACAGGTGGCCCATCAGGCCGGGTCGATCCGGCACGACCTCGGCCGGGTCGGCGAAGCGGTCGGCGTCGCGGTTGCCGGCGGCGTACACGAGCATCAGGTGATCACCCTCGGAGATCGGCACGCCGCCGACCTCCGCATCCCGCGTGGCCATGCGGTACAACCCCTGCACCGGTGCCTCCAGGCGCAGCGACTCCTCGACGAACCCGGCGATCAGGCTCGGCTCGTCGCGCAGCCGACGCAACAGCTCCGGTCGCTCGAAGAGCAGGCGCACCGACGAAGCGATCAACTTCGTGGTCGTCTCGTTGCCGGCGACGAGGATCTGGTTGAGCATGCCGAGGACCTCGTCGTCCGTCAGCGGCTCCTCGTCGATGGTCGCCTGCACGATGTCGGAGATGAGATCGTCGCCCGGCGCGGCGCGGCGCTCGGTGACCTTGTTCCCGAAGTAGACGAAGAACTCGTTCTGCGACACGAGCAGCGAACGAAGCTGATCGCGTGACATGGCGTGGTTGCCGATGACGGCGACGAAGTCGTCGGACCACCGCTTGAACTGCGGCAGCTCGTCGTCGGCCACGCCGAGGCACTCGGCGATGATCGTCAGCGGGAGCAGCACGCCGTACTCATGGACGAGCTCGGCATGGCCACGGTCGATGAACCCGTCGACGAGCTGGTTGGCCACCTCGTAGATGCGTGGCTCGAGCGCCCGCACCTTGGGCGGAGTGAAGGCCCGGTTGACGAGCTTGCGCTGGCGCACGTGGTCGGGCGGATCGGCCGACAGCAGCACACGTGTCCCACCGCGCAGCCGCTTCAGCTTCGCGGCGAGCTCCGGTTCGTCGGCGAGCAGGGCGCCGACCGCCTCCTGCTGCTGGCGGGCGAGGATGGGGCCGGTCGGCATGATCGACGAGAACACCTCGGGGTGGCGGGCGACGTGCACGATGTCGGCGTACCTCGTGACGAGCCAGCACTCGATCTCCGGCACGTACATGACCGGCTGCTCGTCGCGGATGCGGTCGAAGAACGGGTGCGGGCACCGCAGGGCAGCCGGGTCGAGGCCGAACGGCGTACGGGCTACCTCCCCGACGACGTCACTGACGGTCACGGAGCCCGACCGTACGCCACCTCCGCTCGCACCGGCGGGTCAGGACCTGGCGGGTCAGGACCTGGCGAAGCGGCGGGTGCAGAGCGGGACGAAGATCGCCACGATCACGACGCTCCACAGCAGGGCGCGCACGGCGAACCAGCCGGCGCTGTGGCCGAGCGCCGCCTGGGCGTCGTCACCGAGGAACAAGGCCCGCACGGACCCGACCATCGGCGTGATCGGCTGCTGCTCGGCCACCGGCTGCAGCCAGCTGGGCATCGATTCGACCGGCACGTACGCGCTGGACACGAACACGAACGGGAAGGCGAGAAAGGACATGCCCTGCGCCGCTTGCGCGCTGCCCGCCGTCAGCCCCATGTAGATGAACGGCCACGAGAAGGCGAACCCGTAGATGAGGCACAGCCCGAAGGCAGCCGCCGCCTCCATCAACGACCCGTGGAACCGGAAGCCGGTCAGCGCGCCGACCACCAGTGTCACCAAGAGCCCCCAGCCGACGAGCACCGTGTCGGCCAGTGATCGTCCGAGCAGCACCGCCGAGCGCGGGATCGGCAGCGAGCGCAGGCGATCGAACAGCCCGCTGTCGATGTCCTCGGCCACTCCGACCGCACCGCCCGTGCCGCCGAACAGCGCCCCGGCAGCGGCCAGGCCGGGGATCAGGAAGTCGACGTATGCGATGTCGCCGGTGCCGATGGCGCCACCGAACACGTAGCGAAAGATGAGCAGGAACATGATCGACGTCAGCGCGCCGACGACGAGGAGTTGCGGGGTGCGGGCGAACTGCCGCAACGTGCGGCCGGCGAACGTCGTCGCTGTGGCGACGACGCCGGCCCGCCCGGCGGGCGGCGTGAGGACCGTCGACGTGAAGTCGACATCGGCGGTGAACGTCTCGGGGATCATCGTGGTGGTCATGACAATTGCTCCGTTCAGGCGGCGACGTGGTCGCCGGGCTCGTCGTTGGCTGCCGGTCGACCCGTGAGGGCGAGGAAGACCTCGTCGAGCGTCGGCCGGCGCAGGCCCACGTCGTCGATGTCGATGCCGGCCTCGGCCAGCGCCCGCACGGCGTCGGCCAGCCGATCGGTGCCGGCGTCGACCGGGACGCCGACTCGGCGAGCCGGTTCGTCGACGCGCGGCGCTTCGCTGCCGAGTGGGGCGAGCACGTCTCTGGCGGTGGCGAGATCGGCGGCGTGACGGACCCGGATCTCGACCACATCGCGGCCGGCCAGGCTCTTCAGCTCGGCCGGCGTGCCGGTGGCGATCGACCGTCCGTGGTCGATGATCACGACGTGGTCGGCCAGCTGGTCGGCCTCCGCGAGGTACTGCGTGGTCATCAGCACGTCCGTGCCCGACCGGACGAGGGCGCGGATCGCCTCCCATAGCTCGATCCGACTGCGCGGGTCGAGCCCGGTCGTCGGCTCATCGAGCAGCAACAACCTCGGCGCCCCGACCAGGCTGGCGCCGAGGTCGAGCCGGCGGCGCATCCCGCCTGAGTAGTCGCGCACCAGTCGCCCACCGGCGTCGGTCAGCCCGATCTGGGCGAGCACCACGTCGGCAGCTCGTCCGGCCGCCCGTCGGCCGTGGCCGAACAGCCGGGCCACGAGCACGAGGTTCTCGCGACCGGTCAGCGCCGGTTCGACCGCGGCGGACTGACCTGCCAACCCGATCATCGGGCGTACTCGTTGCGGCTGGGCGATGGCATCGATGCCGGCGACCGACAGCTCGCCGGAGTCGGGCCGCAGGAGCGTGGCCACCGCCCTGACGAATGTCGACTTGCCGGCACCGTTCGGTCCGAGCACGGCCGTCACGGCGCCGGAGGGGGCGACGAGGTCGAGACCGTCGAGGGCAACGACTCGTCGCTTGGCGGAGCCGAACGACTTGCGCACGCCGGCGGCGGCGATTGCCGGAGCGCAGGAACGGAGGTGGCTGGTCATGCGATCATCCTGCTCCCCCAAAGTGGTCACCTGATGTCCACTACATGTGCGATGGTTGCACCATGCGTGCCGATCGCCTGGTGGCCACCCTGCTCGTGCTGCAGGCCAGGGGTCGGGTCACCGCCGCCGAGCTGGCCGACGAGCTGGAGGTGTCGGTCAAGACGGCCCGTCGCGACCTGGACGCTCTGTCCATCGCCGGCATCCCCGTCTACTCGCAGCCCGGCAGGGGCGGCGGGTGGCAGCTGATCGGCGGGGCCCGCACCGACCTCAGCGGGCTCACCGCATCCGAGGCGAAGACGCTGTTCATGATCGCCGGACCGTCGTCGACGGCGACACCGCAGGCCAAGGCGGCGCTGCGCAAGCTGGTGCAGGCGCTGCCCGAGACCTTCCGCGCCGACGCCGAGGCGGCGGCGGCGGCGATCGTGCTCGACCCGGCGGGTTGGGGCAGCGTGGCGGCACCGAGGCCCGCCCACCTGGAGGTGCTGCAGCGCGCTGTCGTCGACGGCGTGCAGGTGCGCCTGGCCTACGCCGACCGCCAGCGCAGCGAGACGGAGCGCACGGTGCACCCGCTGGGTCTCGTCGAGAAAGGGGCGGTGTGGTACCTGGTGGCCGGCACTGACGCCGGCCTGCGCACGTTCCGGGTCAACCGGGTGCGCGGCGTGACCGTCACCACCGATGCCGTCGAGCGTCCAGCGGACTTCGACCTCGCCGACGTGTGGCGCAACGTGGTCGACACGATCGAGGCCCGCCGGACGACCTCGCGCGCCGTCCTGCGCGTGCCGCCGTGGGCGGTCGGTGGACTGCGCGGCCAGTTCGGCCCGACCGTGGTCGTTCGCGGCGAACTGGCCGACGGCCGGATGGAGGTCGAGGTTGGTGCCCCGGCCGTCGGCGCGATCGCCGAACGACTCGCCGGATGGGGCGCGATGATCGAGGTGATCGACCCGCCCGAGGTGCGCGACCGCCTCCGGGAGATCGGCGCAGCGCTCGTCGCCAAGTACGCCTGAGCACGCGATGAGCGATCTGCGTCGTATGACCACTCATCGCTCATCGCGCCCGACCGGCCCGCGACGAGGTGAGCGATGTGCGTCGTCTGGCCACTCATCGCTCATCTCGCGGCACCAACCCCACCGGCGCCCGTGGCTACACCATCTGCGTGGCCGGCGGTTACGAATGGACGTTGTGTCGGACCGCGTCGAGCAACGGTGGGCGACCGTCTCGGACGCGGTGCTCGCGCTGGCCATCGCCCGGTACGACCAGGAAGCCCTGGCCGAGGCCTATCGGCGCCATGCCGGTGCGGTGTTCGGGCTCGCTCGGCGGCTGCTGCGGGAACAGGGGGTGGCCGAAGAGATCGTCCAAGACGTCTTCCTGCGACTGTGGAACGACCCGACCCGGTTCGACTCCCAACGCGGAACCATGCGCAGCTTTCTACTCACCCAGACGCACGGCCGAGCGGTCGACGTCCTGCGCTCCGACACGTCTCGGCGCGCTCGCGAGGAGCGCGACGCCAGGCGCACGGCGGGGGGCAGCTACGACCTGGAGCGCGAGGTGTGGGACCTCACGACGTCCGAGCACGTCCGCGAGTCGCTGACCGCCTTGCCGGCGAATGAGCGCGAGGCGATCGAGCTGGCCTACTACGGCGGCTTCACGTACCGGGAGGTGGCCGTGCGACTGGCGACCCCCGAGGGCACGATCAAGACCCGCATCCGCACCGGGCTGCAACGACTCCGCGGGAACCTCGCCGCAACTGGCATCCTGAGCGAGGGACGCTGATGGCCGAGGACCCCATCGAGGACCTCATCGGCGCGTACGTGCTCGATGCCCTCGACGACCATGAGCGTCGTCAGGTCGAGGCCTACCTCGAGGCCAACCCCAGGGCTCGCGCCGAGGTGCAGGAGCTGCGCGAGGTCACGTCGATGCTGGCGTTCAGCAACGAGCGGCCGCCCGAGGGCCTGTGGGACCGCATCGCCGGCGAGCTGGACGGAACAGCGCCCGAGCCGGGACCTGAGCTCTCGCTCGTCATGCCGCGGCCGCGTCGGCGGTGGGTCGGTGCAGCGCTTGGCATCGGGAGCGCGCTGGTCGCGGCTGCAGCGGCCGTCGTCATCACCGTCGCCGTGGTCGGGGACGACGCGACGGAGCCGGGGGGTGACGATGTCCTGGCGATGGCGTACGGCGAGGCGTCGTCCGACCCCGCCAGCCGGCGGGCCGAGTTGCAGTCCGACGACCGCACGATGGCGGCCGACGCAGTGCTGCTGGACTCCGGGGTCGGCTACCTCTCGGCGGGCACGCTGCCCGAGCTGCCGACCGGCGAGACGTACCAGCTGTGGGGCGTCTACGGGGACGAGGACGTCATATCCCTCGGCGTCATCGGCAACCGACCCGCCATCGAGCCGTTCACCGCCGTCGATGACGTGCGTGCGCTGATCATTACGCGGGAGGAGGTCGGCGGCGTCATCTCGTCGACCAACCCGACCCTGCTCGTCGGTCAGCTCGGCTAGCTCTCGGTCCCAGGCGCCGCCGCGCGTTGACACCGCCACCCGTCGGCGGGAAGGATCACCCGCCGTGTCGACCTCGCGTGCCCGCACGACGTCCGGCGCAGCGCTGCGCGAGGACGAGCGGGCAGCGATCGCCGAGCACGCCAGAACGCGCTTCCCAGACCTCTTCGCCGAGCGCAGCGGCGGGTACGACGACCTCGCCGTACTCGACCGTGAGCGCGCCGGCCCGTGGTACCAGCGGCCGGTCGACGGCGCCCGCTACTTCCACTCGAGCGGGACGTCGGGGCAGCCCAAGCGCATCCCGTGGACGGCAACTGAGGACGAGTGGTACGTCGGGGAGA
>JBPCJW010000186.1:0-20548 GCA_051004915.1 Ilumatobacteraceae bacterium | reverse complement strand
CGGTCGTACAGCGGCCGCACGACATCGAGGATCTCGTCCGGCGTGAGAAGCCGCACGGCGCCACCCGCGGCGGCCCGGATCGGTCGCGCCGCGACCGAGTCGAGCGTGATCTCCGAGGCCCGGCCGGCGATGCCGAAACCGAACCGTCCGTAGATCACGGCCTCGCTGGCGCGCAGGCTGGCCAGCGCCTGACCTCGGCCCACCGCGTCGGTCAGCAACTGACGCAGCAGCCGGCTGGCCAAACCTTGCCGGCGATGGGTCGGCAGGACGCCGACACGGCTCACCGCTGCCGTGCGCAACCGGTAACCACCCGGTACGACGGTCTCCACCGGGTAGGCACTGGCGTGGCCGACGCATCTGCCGTCCTCCCACGCCGACAGCGAATCCGTGCCCTCCCAGCTCGGTGCCTGCTTCGCCCATGCGTCGTCATCGGGCGGGGAGAAGAGCAGCGCAGTGGCCACGGTCCCGGAGGCCGTCCGGTACTCGTCGGGACGGGTCGTGCGGATCTCGATCACGGCGGCGATGGTGGCACGGCGAGCGCTGGCGGATCGCTGTCGATTTGCGCCCAGAAGACCGAGTGAGACGATCCGCGCCCAGATGGGGACGGCGCGACGGCCGGTGGCGTCGCGTCAGACGGCGAGGAGGTCGCGGGCGCCGGTGTCGCTCGACGGGTGGCGCAGCTTGCTCATGGCCCGCGCTTCGATCTGGCGAATCCGCTCGCGCGTCAGGTTGAAGTGCTCCCCGACCTACTCCAGGGTGCGAGGTTCGCCACGGTCGAGGCCGAAGCGCAGCTTGAGGATCTCCCGCTCGCGCTCGTCGAGCGGGGCGAGCAGCCGGGCGATCTCGTCCGGCAGCAGGGCCGTGGCGGCGACCTCGAACGGGCTCTCAGCGGAGCGGTCCTCGACGACATCGCCGAGCTCGGCGTCTCCGTCCTCACGCAGCGGCTCGGACAGCGACAGTGGCTCGGCCGCGAACCGCAGCGCCTCCGTCACCTTGTCCTCCGGCATCTCGACCTCGCGCGCCAGCTCGGACAGCGTGGCCGGGCGGCCGTACTTCAGCTCGAGCCGCGAACGGGCCTTCTGCAGCCGGGCCAGCGTGTCGCCGGCGTGCACGGGTAGGCGGATCGTGCGGCCGGTGTTGGCGATGCCGCGCGTGATCGCCTGGCGGATCCACCACGTGGCGTACGTCGAGAACTTGAACCCCTTGCGCCAGTCGAACTTCTCGACGGCGTGCATCAGGCCGAGGTTGCCCTCCTGGATGAGGTCGAGCAGCGGCAGCCCGGACGCCTGGTACTTCTTGGCGATCGACACGACCAGCCGCAGGTTGGATTGCACGAACTGGCGCTCGGCCTCCTCGCCCTGGCGAGCGGTGCGGCGCAGCTCGCGCTTGCGGACGGCGGTGACCTCCTTGCCGCCGACGTCGAGGCACTCGATGGCTTCCTTGCCCGCCTCGATGGCCTTGGCGAGGCGCACCTCGTCATCCTTCGTGAGGAGCGTGTACTGCCCGATGTCCGTGAGATAGAGACGAACGAGATCCTCGTCATCGCGTTCGACGCGATCCTTGGCCACCGGCGGCTCCTTTAGTACCTGCCCCTGGCGGGGCCGGTCATCGTCGGGCGATGTCCCCACTCGGGTGGGGAATGGCCTTACGATACCGACGCGGTCAAGACCGCCAACCTGCGGGTGGAAGCAACCTCCCGTCATCACAGTGAGAGATGGGTGAGAAGTTCGCATCCGCCATTGCGATTGCGTTGCGAGTCGATGAGGGGTTCCCGGCCGGCCGATAGATTTGCCCGCAATGGCGCCGCTGGCGCCGGTCTGAAGGGAGCACTCCGTTGCCAAACCCGATGTTGAACGACAAGAGGCTGGAAGCCGACCGGGCTGGCTGGGCGGCGCCCGGCGCGCCGAGCCCGGGCGGCGCCGTGTGGGCCGCACCGCGCCCGCCGGGTGATCGCGTCGACGACGGCCCTGTCAGCCAGTGGACGTCCGGCGTGATGACCGTGCGTGGCACGATCTCGGCGACCGCCGTGCTCTTCACGCTCCTGCTGGCCAGCGCGACCGCCGGGTGGCTCGCCACTCCGGACAGCCGCGAGGGCGAGATCGCGTTTCCCGGCTTCGCCCTGATCGGCGTGGTCGTCGGGTTCGTCGCCGTCATCGCCCTGTACTTCCGGCCGAAGTGGGCCAAGATCCTCGGGCCGATCTACGCCCTCGGACAGGGGTTCTTCGTCGGGGCGATCTCCAAGGTCTTCAACGAGCGGTGGGACGGCATCGTCGTCCAAGCAGCGGGCGCCACACTGGCTGTCTTCACCGTGATGCTCGTGCTCTACCGCACGCGCATCATCAAGGTCACCAACCGGTTCCGGCGCATCGTCGTCGGCGCCACGATCGGCGTGATGGTGCTGTACCTCGTGTCGTTCCTGTTCAACATGTTCGGTGGCGGCGTCACGTTCCTCCAGCAGCCGAGCTTGCTCGGGATCCTGTTCAGCGTCTTCGTCTGCGGGCTGGCCGCGTTCAACCTGGCGCTCGACTTCGACTTCATCGAGCGCGGCGCCCAGGAGGGCATGTCAAAGGACTACGAGTGGTTCGCCGCCGTCGGCCTGCTCGTCACCGTCGTCTGGCTGTACCTCGAGATCCTGCGCCTGCTCGCCAAGCTGCGCGAGAACTGAGCGCGCTGACCTCTGCGTGAGCGAAGACGACGTCAGGCCGATGTGTTCGCTCACCCAGAGCGCCTGGGCGAACCGTTCGCCACGACGCTCGCCGGCGGGTTGCTGGGCGGGCTCGCCTGGTCCGTCGTCGGGCTGACCTGGCCCGCCGCGGCCGTCGGTGCGGCCAACGGGTTGATCTCCGGAGCACGCCAGACCTACGGCTGGCGGACACGGCGCGGCGCGCTGGCGTTCACGCTCGACTCCACCTGGTCGCTCCCGATGACCGCCGTCGCACTCGGCGCCCACGGCGTCGCGCAGCTGACCCACCAGCGTGGCGCCTACGTCCGAGACCAGAGCCGGCGCCTGGATCGCCACGTCTACGCCGGTGGGTTGCGCATCCGCCCGCGCTTCGTCATCTCCCTGGGCAACACGGTGAACAACGCCGGTGAGATCGTGCGCAGCTCACTGCGCCGCCAGCAGCTGGTGCGTGAGCACGAGGACGTGCACGTCTGGCAGGCGAGGTGGTTCGGACCGCTGTTCCCCACCCTCTACGTCGGCTGGTTGGTCTGCGGCGCAGCGGTCGGCGCCGTGGTGTGGATGGCCCGGCGGCGGCGCGATGTCGCGTTGTTCGCCGTCGTCGAAACGTGCGCCTACTACTGCAACCCCTTCGAGTGGTGGGCCTACAGCCGCGACGGCAGCTGGCGGCCGTCAGGGATGGTCGCCGGTCTCGGCTGGCGACGACCGATGGTGCGGCCGTTCAGCTCCGCAATGCGCCATCCAGCGCAGCGAGCAGCGCCCGGTTGAACTCGTCCGGCGCCTCCTGTTGCGTCCAGTGCCCTGCCCCATCGATCACCGTGCTGCCACGGTGGTCGGGCAGGGACGCCTCCATCGACTCCACGTATCCCGGCCTCGAGGCGATGACCACGTCGCGCGATCCGCCGATGAACCACGTCGGCATCGATGGTGGCGGGAGATCCTTCACGCGCTCGTGGTTGGCGTCGAGGTTGCGGTACCAGCTGATCGGTCCGAAGAAGCCGCTGGCCTGGAACGAGTCGACGTAGCTGGCCACGTCGTCGGCGGTCAACCACGCCGGCAGCTCGTCGGGCACCGGGCCGGCGCTCGACATGGCCTCGAGGAAACCGTGACCCTCGGCCGGCAGCGGGTCGGGCGGATGTTCTTGGTAACCGTCACCGGAAGCGGCCCACAGGATCGTGCGCATGGTCCGCTCGACGTCCGCTTCCAGTTCGGCCTCGGCCGGCCCGACCTGCTGGAAGTACAGGATGTAGAAGAAGCGGTCGCCGAATTGTGCTCGCATCAGCTCCGTCGGGGGCGCCGGCCACGGCGTGTAGGGCACGCTGACGTTGACCACGGCCCGCACCCGCGACGGGTGCAGTCGGGCGAGGTCCCACACCACGAGCGCGCCCCAGTCATGGCCGACGAACGCGGCGTCGTCGCGGCCCGTGATGTCGAGCAGACCGAGCAGGTCGCCGCACAGGTGGTCGATGCCGTACGCCTCGACCTCCGCCGGAGCGCTCGATCGTCCGTAGCCGCGCTGGTCGGGTGCGAGGACGTGGTAGCCGGCGGCGGCCAGCGGTTCGATCTGGTGCCGCCACGAGTGGGCGCACTCCGGGAAGCCGTGGCACAGCACGACGGCCGGGCCGGCCGGGTCCCCGGCCTCGACGACGTCGAGTTCGACACCGTTGACCGCCCGGCGCACAACGGTCACGGAGATGCCATCACGATCGGGCGCTGACGCGCTGTCACGAGCGGGCGCTGACGCACTGTCACGATCGAGAGCTGACGCGCCACGCGGACTCGGCGGCCCCGAGCTCCGTCGCCGGCGGGCCGCCGACGCGGTACTCGAGGAGCATGTCGCGCCATGGGTTGCGCACCTCGAGCTTGCCGAGGATCGCGCTGACGCCCCACACGACCCGGTCGAGGATGACGAAGCTGGCCGGCATGTTGAGCTTGGCGATGACCTCGGCGTGCGGTCCGTTGAGGTCGAAGATGCGCGTCAGCGTCTCGCGCATCCAGTCGCGCGTGAACGTGAACTCGTCGACGAGGTACGGGCGGTAGGGGCAGGACACGTAGTCGAACACGGACTGCGTGTCGAGCCCGTGACCGGGGGCGAGGAAGCCCGCCTGCTCCATCGCCGCAACGAGGCGATCCGGGTCGCGGTGCACGACGATGGCATCGAGGCTCGGCTCGAGGCGCTGCCACTCGCCGTGCTCCCAGCGCTTGACGAGCCCGAAGTCGAGGAACGTGACGCTGCCGTCGTGGTGGAACCGGTAGTTGCCCGGGTGCGGGTCACCGTTGAACGCACCGAGGCGCTGGATCGAGTGCTGGCCGAAGCGCCAGATCACCTCACCGGCACGCTGCTTCGTCTCGTGCGACGCGGCAGCCATGAACTGGTCCCACGACATGCCGTCGATCCATTCGGTCGTCAGCACCCGCCCGGCCGACTGCTCGGGCACGAGCTGCGGGATGCGAACCCATGGATGACCGGCGAAGTGGTCGGCGAACTCGCCAACGTTGCGGGCCTCCAGGCGGTAGTCCAGCTCCTCGCGCATCCGCGCCCGCAGCTCGTCGACCAGCCCTCTGGCGTCCAGACCGTTCAACGCCATCGCCGAGAACACGGAGTACATGATCTCGGCGCCGTCGAGGTCCTCCTCGATGGCGTGCGCCACGCCGGGGAACTGCACCTTGACCGCGAGCTGTCGCCCGTCGCGGCTGGTAGCCCTGTGGACCTGGCCAATGCTGGCAGCGGCGACAGGCAGGTCCTCCCAGGTGGCGAAGATGGCCTCGGGCGGCGCGCCAAGATCGCCTTCGACGACCGACGCCGCCAGTGTCGGTGACATCGGCGCGGCGTCGGCCTGCAGCGCGGCGAGCGCGGCCTGCGCCTCGTCGGGCAGGCCTTCGGCGATGAAGCTGACGAGCTGGCCTACCTTCATCAGCACGCCCTTCATCTCGCCCAGCTCCTTGGCCACGTCCTCGGCGGTGCGGATGGCGAACTGCTCGTCGAGCTCGGCCCGGCGCTCGGCAGGCGAGACGAGCTGGCGGGCCTTGGTCCCGGCGAAGCGGGTGGCGTTGCGCGCCGTCATCCGCCACATCCGTCGTGTCCTCCACGTCATCACCTGGGACAGCTTGCGGCCGGCCGAGATGACGACGACGCCGAGGCCGGCCGCGCCGGCGGCTCCTGCCGTGAGCGCGGCGGCCCGCCTCACGGTGCGCCCGCCCGAGGTGTCACGACGGCGCATGGTACCGGTCGGCAGGCGGCCAGGCCGGGGCGAGCAGCGCCCGGTTCGCGGAGTGGCCGTCGCCTACATTGAGACCGTGGCGTCCCGGCGGTCGACCGTCTCGCGATGGCGTGACGTGCCGACCGCGGTGTGGATGCTCGCACCGTCGCTGGTCATCCTCGTGGCGTTCGTGCTCTACCCGTTGGGTCGAGCGGTGTGGCTGGGGCAGACCCGCTGCAACGCGCAGGGTCAGGACTGCCGGTCGAACGGGTGGGACCAGTACGTCGACGCAGCGCGCAGCACGGAGTTCCAGGAGGCGTTGCTCGTCAGCGCGAAGTTCGCGTTGATCACGGTGCCGCTTGGCCTCGTCTTCGGCGTCGGGCTCGCCGTGCTGGCCGACAAATACCTACGAGGCGTTGGCATCTTCCGGGCGATCTTCTCCTCGACGATCGCGACCTCCGTCGCCGTCGCCAGCCTGATGTGGCTGTTCCTGCTCGAGCCTTCGGTCGGCGTGCTGTCGAACGTCGGCTGGATCAGCGACGCCTTCCCGGTCGTCAAGACGCCGGGACTGCTCAACGACACAGGGACGGCGCTGTGGTCGGTCGCACTGACGAGCGTGTGGGCCGGGCTCGGCTTCACGTTCATCCTCGTCACCGCCGGATTGCAGGGCATCCCTCGTGACCTCCACGAAGCGGCGGTGGTCGACGGTGCCGGCGGGGCGCGCCGGTTCTGGAGCGTCACGCTGCCGCTGCTCGGTCCGACGATGCTGTTCGTCGTGATCGTGCTGACGACTCGGGCCTTCCAGGCCTACGGCGAGGTCGACCTGCTGACCAACGGGGGCCCGCAACCCGACGACCCGACGACGACGTTGACGTACTTGACCTATGGCGGCACGTCGGTCATCAACAACAACCTCGGGCTGCAAGCGGCGACCGCTGTGCTGCTGTTCGTCGTGCTGCTCGGGTTGTCGATCCTCCAGCTCGCCGGCATCGGCCGACGGATCCACTACGGGTGACGATTTGACGACCGACGCCACCACGACCTACGACAGCCCATCGGGATGGCGGGCGGTCGGTCGGTACGGGCTGCTCGTCGTCGTCTCTGTGATGGTGCTGTTCCCCGTGTACACGACCGTGGTGGCCGCCCTCAAGCCGGGCAACAAGGTGCTCGACAACCCACTCCTGCCTGACGCCTTCACGTTGGACGTGCTGGGCGACGCGTGGACGGACGGCCGCCTCGGGCGCTACTTGCTCAACTCGTTGGTCGTCTCGGTGGTCATCACGGTGGCCCAGGTCGTCACGGCGGTGCTGTCCGCCTACGCCTTCGCCATCCTCGAGTTCCCGGGGCGAACCGTGCTCTTCGTCCTCTTCCTCGCCACCTTGCTCGTGCCGGCCGAGGCGACCCTCATCGTCAATCGTCGGACCATCGACTCGTTCGGCTGGCTGAACAGCTACGCCGGCTTGACCGTGCCGTTCCTCGCCGCCGCGTTCGGCACGTTCCTGATGCGCCAGGTCTTCCTCACGCTGCCGCGCGACCTGCGCGATGCGGCGGCGATCGACGGCGTCGGGCACATTGGGTTCCTGCGTCACGTCGCCGTGCCGCTGGTGCGCCCGACGATCGGCGCGATGGCGCTGTTTGGTTTCCTCGGCGCGTTCAGCCAGTACCTGTGGCCGAACCTGATCACGACCGAGGCCGACATGTACACGGTGCAGAGCGGGCTGCGCCAGCTCAGTGAGTCGCGCATCGATCAACCCAACCTCGTGATGGCCGGCGTGATCATCGCCGCCGCGCCGATCGTCGTCGTGCTGCTCATCTTCCAGCGCCAGCTGGTGCGCGGCCTGACGGCCGGGGCGGTGAAGGGATGAGGAGGGTGGGTGGTGAAAGGATGAGGAGGGTGGGTGGTGAAGGGATGAGCCGCCGCTTCCTGCTCGGCGTCGCCGGGTGCTTGCTCGTCGCCGCGTGCGGGTCGGGCCAGTCGATCCTCGACGCCGGCAACGAGCCGCGGCCGACGACGACCGTCCCGCCCACCACGACGCCGGTCACCGCCGCGCCGGGACAGACGGTGCCGTCGACCATCCCGACGACGACCGTCGTTCAGACCACGACGACCACGCCGCTAGACTCGCTGCCGCCGTGTCCGGTCGACGCACTGCCGACCGACGGCGAGCCGGTGGAGATCACGTTCTGGCACGGCCTCGGCACGGAGCCCGAGAAGACCCTGATCGCGCTGACCGAGGAGTACCACGCCAGCCAGACTGCCGTGCGGGTGACGCTGCAGAACCAGGGCGGTTACGGCCAGACGATCGACAAGTACTACCAGAGCGGTCAGGACAGTCGGCCGCAGCTCGTGTCGCTGCCCGAGTACATGCTGCAGCAGACCGCCGACAGCGGCACCGTCATCCCGGTCGGTGCGTGCATCGAGGCCAGCGAGTACGACACCGCCGCGTTCCTGCCCGGCGTGCTCGAGTCGTATCGCACGAGCGGCGTGCAGTGGGCGATGCCGTTCAACGTCAGTGATCCGGTCCTGTACTACAACCGGCGGATGTTCGAGGCTGCCGGCCTCGACCCCGATGATCCTCCGCGGTCCATCGAGGAGCTGCGGACGGCGTCACAGGCAATCGTCGACTCCGGCGCCGCACGGTACGGCATCGCCTTCGACTCGGGGGTCGACTCCGGCGGTGGGTGGTTCATCGAGCAGTGGTTCGCCAAGTCGGGGGAGTTCTACGCCGACAACGGCAACGGGCGCCTGGGGCGAGCGACGCAGGTGCTGTACTCGCAGCCGGCGGGGGTCGAGCTGCTGAGCGCCGTGCAGTCGTTGATCGCCGACGGCCTGGCCGTGTCGGTGGGCGACAACCCCAACGGGCAGGATGCGTTGCTCAAGCTGGCCGATCCCGTCAACGCCGCGGCGATGACGATCTCGTCGTCCGGGGCGTTGGGCACGGTGATCAACGTGTTGGACGGCGGGCTGATCCCGGGCATCACCAGTGCCGAGCTGGGGATCGGGTCGATGCCGGGGCCGGACGGCAACCCGCTGACGCTCGTCGGCGGGGCGTCGCTGTACATCGTCGCCAACAAGGGTGACGCCGAGGCGGCAGCAGCGTGGGATTACGTGCGGTACCTCGTCGACGCCCAGGTGCAGTCGAAGTGGGCGGCGGCGACGGGGTACGTGCCGGTGCGCGAGGACGCCACGGAGCTCGACCCGCTGCGCACGCTGTACACCACCGACCCGCGGTTCCAGGTCGGCTACGACTCGCTGCAGGCCGCGCCGGCGAACGATCCGTCGGCGCTCGGCCCGGTCGTCGGTCCGCTGCGCGAGGTGCGATCCGTGACGGCCGGCGCGGTCGCCGCGATCTTCGCCGGCGCCGACGTCGCCAGCTCCCTCGCCGCCGCCGCCCAACAGAGCGACGCCCTGATCACCGACTACAACGCCCGCAACTGAGTCCGTCGAGCAGCGAGCGAAGCGAGCTGCTCAGACAGATCTGGGCGTCGATCCCGCCACAAGCTGGCAGAGATCACGCCCAAATCAAGACGGCGACGCTGGTACCGGGCGGCATGCCCCGTCGGACGACGACCCCATCGACGTCATGCTGATCGACCGACGACGGTAGGCGCATCACGCCAAGCCGCCGGTGCAGCAGGCTCGCGACGCCGAACGTGATGTAGAGCTCGTCGCCAACGGGATGGTCCTGGTCCACTTCACGTATCGCCAGATCACGCGCCAGCCGGCCCGTCAGGCCGAGCGGCTGCGGCGGATCATCGTCCGTTCGGCACCTGGATTCTTCCGGGCGGGATCCGTCCCACGGGGTGAGTCAGGTCCCGCCCAGAGACGGAGCACGCCCAATGGGGAAGCGGGGGTGACGTGGTTAGGGTGCCCGGCCATGGGTGACTCATTTCCTCCGCTCGACGGGTCGGCGCCGCGGCGCCAGCAGTTCGATTCGGCGCCGGAGCTGGGCATCGACCCGGCGAAGCGTTACACGGCGACGCTCGACACCTCGCTCGGCGAGATCGTCATCGCCCTCGATGCCGTCAAGGCCCCCAAGACCGTCAACAACTTCGTCTACCTGGCCGCCCACCACTACTACGACGGCGTCATCTTCCACCGCATCATCAACGGCTTCATGTGCCAGGGCGGTGACCCCACCGGCACGGGTCGCGGCGGGCCCGGGTACAAGTTCGCCGACGAGCTGCCCAAGCCCGGCCAGTACCAGGTCGGCTCGGTCGCCATGGCCAACGCCGGCCCGAATACCAACGGCAGCCAGTTCTTCCTCATCTCCGGCCAGAGCGGCGTGCAGCTCCCGCCGCAGTACAGCCTGTTCGGGCAGATGGTGAAGGGCCTCGACGTGCTCGACCAGATGCAGCGCGTCCGCACCGGCGGCGGCGACAAGCCGGTCGAGGATGTCGTCATCAACTCCGTCGCGATCACCGAGTCCGAGTAAGTGGCTCGCTTCGCTCCTCGAGGCGTTGCATGGAGACTCCGGGAAGCTCGCTGCGCTCGCCAAGTCGGGCACGGCCGACCGGACCGTTCACGCTCGTTGCGGTCGGGGGCCAACGCGTAGATGCTCGGTTTCTCGCTGGACGGGCGTTCCGCCATCGTCACCGGCGCTGGTCGCGGGATCGGCGCAGCCATCGCTACGGCGCTCGATGCGGCGGGTGCGAGGGTCGCGCTGGTCGCCCGCTCGACCGATCAGCTGCACGAGATCGCCGCCACGCTGCACAACGGTCCCGTCGTCGTGACCGCTGACCTCGGCACGCCCGACGGTCCGCACCACGCCGTTGCATCGGCAGCGGAAGCGTTCGGCGGGCGCATCGACGTGCTCGTCAACAACGCCGGCATCGGGCTGCGCAAGGAGAGCGAGACGCTGACGGTCGACGAGCTCGACGAGGTGTGGCACGTCAACGTCCGCTCCGCCCTGCTGGCGACGACCGCCGTCCTGCCAGCCATGCTCGCCGCCGGCACGGGCTCGATCATCTCGATCAGCTCGATCAGCGGCTTGCGCGGGGCGCCTCGCCGCGCCGTGTACGCCGCCAGCAAGGCCGCGCTCGACGGCATGACCCGATCGCTGGCGATGGAGTACGGCCCGCGTGGCATCCGCGCCAACTGCGTCGCTCCCGGCGTCGTCGAGACGGAGATGTGGCGGGCCAACCTCGCCAAGCCCGGCGTCGCCGACGCCGTTCTCGGCGTCATCCCGACCCGTCGCCTCTCGACTCCCGAGGAGGTCGCCGACACCGTCGTCTTCCTCGCCTCCGATGCATCACGGGCGATCACGGGCGAGGTGATCTCCGCCGACGGTGGCATCCATGCCACGGTCAACCTCTGGCCGACGGTGTGAGCGCAGTGCCGTCCTCCGCCACCAGGTCCGTCACGTCCGTCACGCTGTCGGCCGACGAGGCCCGCCGCATGGCGCTTGCCGCCCAGGGCTTGGCCGACCCGCGCCCCACCGGCCGTATCGACCGCCGACACCTGCGCAAGGTGTTCGCCCGCATCGGCGTGATCCAAATCGACTCGGTCAACGTGCTCGTGCGCAGTCAGGAGCTGCCGCTGTTCGCCCGGCTTGGCCCGCACCCGCGCACCCTCTTGAACGATGCGCTCGACGACGGTGAGCTGTTCGAGTACTGGGCCCACATGGCCGCCATCGTGCCGAGCGACCACCACCGCTTGTTCCGCTGGAAGATGGCCCAGACCCACCACTGGAGGGCGATGGCCCGGTTGGCGGAGGAACGGCCCGCCTTCCTCGACGACGTGCTCGACCGCATCCGCCGGGACGGCCCGATCACGGCGGCCGACCTGGAACAGCGGGTCGGCCCGAAGGGGCCATGGTGGGACTGGGACGACGGAAAGATCGCCCTCGAGGAGCTTTTCCACCGCGGGCGCGTCGTCGGTCGCCGTCGCCGATCGGACTTCGCCCGCCTGTACGACCTGCCCGAGCGTGTCCTGCCAGCGGCCGCGCTCGCCGGGTCGACACCCTCCGAGCCCGAGGCGCGCAAGAACCTCCTCGAACTGGCCGCCCGGTCGCTCGGCGTCGCCACCCTCGAGGACCTCACCGACTACCACCGCCAGCGCAACCAGCCGTGCAAGCCGCTCGTCGCCGAGCTCGTCGAGGACGGCCGCCTCGCGCCGGCGACGGTCGAGGGGTGGAGTCGCCCGGCGTACGTCCACGCCGACGCTGTCCTGCCGCGCCGGGTCCGGGCGAGGGCCCTGCTCAGCCCGTTCGACTCGCTGGTCTGGAACCGGGACCGCAACGAGCGATTGTTCGGCTTCCACTACCGCATCGAGATCTACGTCCCGCCACCCAAGCGCGTCTACGGCTACTACGTCCTGCCGTTCCTGCTCGGCGACCGATTGATCGGACGCGTCGACCTCAAGGCCGACCGGGCCAACGGCGTACTGCGCGTGCAGGGTGCGTTCGCCGAGCTCGGCGTGCCGCAGCGGTTGGGTGATCTCGATGTTGCCGCCGAGCTGGCTGCCGAGCTGACGGCGATGGCCGGCTGGCTCGATCTCGACGTCGTCGCGACGACCGACCGCGGCGAGCTGGCGGCTGGACTCCTCCAGGCCGGTGTGACGCCCCTCGACGGCGCGGACCCACCCGGCGATCTCGTGAAGGATCGGGGCTAGGTACGCTCCCGTCGTGGCCAGCGACCTCGGGACGGCACGACCCGAGCACGCTGGGCCCGAAGATCCCCCTCCGCCGCCGACGGGCTCGGGCGAGGCGGGCGTCACCGATGGCGCGACAGTCACGACGGGCACGGAGGTCGCGGACGGCACGGAGGTGATGGTCGAGGAGGTCATCGTCGAAGCCGACCCGACGCCGCGGGCCATCGAGAGCCGGCGACTGCCGCGCTGGACGATCGCGGCGACGGCGGTCTTCTGGGGCGGCTTCCTCGCGGTGCTGATCGTGCAGTTCTTCTGGGGTCGTCTCAACGGATTGTTCGTGCTGCTGGCGATCTCCGTCTTTCTGGCACTGGCGATCGAACCGGGGGTGAACCGTCTCGCCCGGCGCGGTTGGCGACGCGGGACGGCCACAGCACTCGTCCTGTTCGGCGTTGTCGCCATCTTCCTCGTCTTCGTCGTGGCCATCGGTGCACTCGTCGGCACGCAGATCGCCGAGCTGCTGGCGAACTCTGAGGCCTACATCAGCGACACGGTCAACACGATCAACGAGACGTTCGGCACGAACCTCAACGCCCAAGAGGTGATCGATCAGTTCAACGATCCGAACGGCGCCGTCCAGCAGTTCATCGCCGATCAACAGGACAACGTGGTCAGCCTCTCCGGCGCCGTGCTCGGCGGGCTGCTACAGCTGCTGTCGGTGATGCTGTTCACCTTCTACCTCGTCGCCGACGGCCCGAAGATGCGCCGGGCGATCTGCAGCCGGTTCACACCCGCTCGGCAAGAGCGCCTCCTCGCCACCTGGGAGCTGGCCGGCAACAAGACCGGCGGCTACCTTTATTCGCGGGCTCTCCTCGCGCTGCTGTCGGCGGTGTTCCACTGGATCGTGTTCCAGGCCGTCGGCACGCCTGCCCCGGTCGCGCTCGCCCTGTGGGTCGGCATCATCAGCCAGTTCCTTCCGGTCGTCGGCACCTACCTGGCCGGTGTGCTCCCGGTGCTGCTGACGTTCCTCGAATCGCCCGTCGACGCGATCATCGTGCTCATCGCCATCGTCGTGTACCAGCAGATCGAGAACTACCTGTTCTCGCCACGCATCACCGCCCGCACGATGGAACTGCACCCTGCGCTGGCGTTCGGGTCGGCCCTGGCAGGTGCAGCCATCTTGGGTGGGGTCGGGGCCGTGCTCGCGCTGCCGGCGGCGGCGATGGCGCAGGCCTTGGTCAGCGATTGGGGCGACCGCCACCAAGTGGTCAAGAGCGATCTGACCGAGGTGGACCACCCTCGCGTGTGGAAGCGGTGGGCCAAGATCCGCAAGGCCCCGCGCTGAGCGGCGTCGACCGCCGCCGCGCCGCCGCCAACGACGCTGACGCCGACGACGCCGACGACGCCGAGACCGTAGCCACGGCGGAGCAGTACGTCCCGGTCGCCGTGACCGAGCGCAGCGGCATGATCGAGAGCGTCCACCACGGCGCAGCGGTCGCCCTCGACGCCGACGGACGCGTTGCGTGGACGGTCGGTGATCCGGGCGCCATGGTCTACGCTCGCTCTGCGCTCAAACCGCTGCAGGCGGCGGCGATGGTCGGCGCCGGGCTCGACGTGGAGGGTCGGTTGCTGGCCCTCGTCTGCGCCAGTCACGACGGCCGCCCCGAACACGTCGCCGCGGTGGGACAGCTCCTCGCCACGGCTGGGCTCGACGCCGCCGCCCTCGACAACGTACCGGCCTGGCCGCTGGACCCTGCCGCCCACGACGACGCCGTTCGCAACGGCGGTGCTCCGGCCGCGATCCTGCAGAACTGCAGCGGCAAGCACGCCGGCATGCTCGTGACGTCCGTCGTCAACGGCTGGTCGACGGCGGGCTACGCGCAGGTCGAGCACCCGGTGCAGCAGATGATCCTGTCCGCGCTGATCGAGTCCGTCGGCGAGGTCGGTCACGTTGGGGTCGACGGCTGTGGAGCACCGGCGCCGATGGTGTCACTTCTCGCGCTGGCCGGCGCCGTGCGCGAGCTGGCGGTCGAACGCCACGCCGTCCACACCGCGATGACGAGCCACCCCGAGCTCGTCGGTGGACCGGATCGTGACGTCACCGCGCTGATGCGCCTGGTGCCGGGGTTGCTCGTCAAGGATGGAGCGGAGGGCGTCCAGGTGGCGGCACTGCCGGATGGCCGCGCCGTGGCCCTGAAGATCGCCGACGGTTCTGGTCGGCCACGAACGCCGGTCATGATCGCCGCCCTGCGCAGCCTTGGTCTCGATCTCGCCGCCGACGCAGTTCCAGAGCTGATCCTCGGACACGGCCGCCCGGTCGGCGTCGTTCGCTCGCTCGTCGGGCTCCCGTGATGGACCCGGAGTTCGGAACGCTCGACGACGTCGTCTACGGGCGGGTCGAACGGGTCGGGCCGATGCTACGACGGGTGATCGCCGAGAACCCGTCGAAGTTCACGTATCGGGGCACCGGGACCTATCTGGTCGGGGAGGGCGACGTGGCCGTGATCGATCCCGGGCCGATGCTCGACGCCCACCGGGACGCCATCGCCGCGGCGATCGCCGGTGAGCGGGTCACCGCGATCTGTGTCACGCACTGCCACGCCGACCACTCGCCGCTCGCCGCGTGGCTGCGCGAGGAGACCGGTGCGCCGACGATCGCCTTCGGACCGCACCCGCCGCCGCCCGACCACGAGACCGACGCGACGGACGACACGGTGAAGGTCGAGGAGTCGGTGGACCTGGCGTTCGAGCCGGACCTGCGCGTCACGGATGGCGCGGTCGCTGCGACCGGGGCCGGGTGGACGCTGCGCGCCGTGCACACGCCAGGCCACACGTCGAACCACACGTGCTTTGCGTTCGAGGAGCAGGCGGTGCTGTTCCCGGGCGACCACGTGATGGGCTGGAGCACGACGGTCGTCTCGCCACCAGACGGCGACATGGCCACATACGTCGAGTCGCTGCGCAATGTCGCCGGCCGGTCCGGTGACCGCACGTACTGGCCGACGCACGGGCCGGCGATCGAGTCGCCGCAGCGCTACGTCGACGCGCTCGTCGCGCATCGCCTCGATCGCGAGCGACAGGTGCTCGCCGCCGTGCGCGGCGGGCTCGCCGACATTCCCGCGATCGTCGCCAGCCTGTACGCCGGGGTCGACGAACGGCTACACGAGCCGGCCCGCAGAACGGTCCTCGCCCACCTCATCAAACTCTCCGCCGACGGCGAGGTCCGCACCGACACCCCCGACCCCCAGATTGCCAGCCGCTACGACCCGGCCTGATGGGGTCCGAGGCTTTCAGCGCACCGGAGGGTTACCCGCACCCCGTCCGGCACGCAAACCCTCGGATGACGTGAAAGCCTCGGATCAAAAGAAGGTGGACATGTCCTCGAGGACGGCGGTGAGCATGATGAGGGTCGTCTCGGGGTTGACGATGCAGACGCGGTAGCACGTCTCGCCCTGCCAGCGGGTCGGCACGATGAGGGTGACGCCGGCCTTGGCACGACTGCGGCTCCACGCCGCGTACCGGTCCTCGTCCCAGCCGTCGACCTCGAACAGCACGACCGACAGCTCCGGCTCGAGCAGCAACGTGAACCCGTCCCGCCGGTCGACCTCAGCGGCGAACTGCCTGGCCACGTCGAGGGTCGTCTCGACCGCCTCGGCGTAGGCGTTGGTCCCGTAGGTGGCCAAGCTGAACCACAGGGGCAAGCCCCGCGCTCGTCGCGAGAGGTGGAACGCGAAGTCACTCGGGTTCCACTCCTCGCGGCTGACCATCTCGAGATACGTCCCGTGCTGGGCGTGCGTCGCAGCGGCCACGCGTGGGTCCCGATAGACGAGGGCGGCACAGTCGTACGGCGCGAACAACCACTTGTGCGGGTCGATGCCGAAGCTGTCGGCGCGTTCGAAACCTCGCCGAGCGTCGGCCGTCGACGGCGCGCACAACACGGCGCCGCCGTAGGCCGCGTCGATGTGCAGCCACAGCCGGAGCTCGGCGCACACGTCGGCCGCCGCGTCGAGCTCGTCGATGGCGCCGGCGTTCGTCGTGCCGAGGTTGGCAACGACGGCGAAGATGCCGTCCGTGCCGGTCTCGGCGAGCGTGGCCCGCAGCGCGTCGCCCGTCATCCGACCGTGCTCGTCAGGCGGCACGAGCACGACATCGACGTCCATCACATTGGCTGCGGCGTGCACCGACGCGTGTGTCTCGCCGGTCGTGGCGAACCGCCATCTCCCTCCCCCCGGCGCCCCGTCCCGTTCACGAGCCCGGTGCCGAGCCGTGACGAGGGCGGACAGGTTGGCTGCGGAACCGCCGCTGACGAAGCAGCCGCCGGCGTCATCCGGGAAGCCGGCCAGCTCGGCCAACCACGACAGCGCCTGGTTCTCGGCGGCGATCGCGCCGGCGCCGCCTTCCCACAGGCCACCGAAGATGCTCGACGCGCTGACCACGAGGTCGAACAGGTTGGCTGCCGGCGTCGGTGCCGTCGCCACGTACGCGAGGTGCATCGGATGGTCCATCGGCCGGCAGGCGTGCATCAGGATGTCGCGGAACAGCGCCAGCGCGGCGTGGCCACCCATGCCGTCCGGGGTGATCGCACCGTCCAGCGCGGCCGCCAGCTCGTCGGCCGGCCGCGCGCCCCACGTCGAGTCCTTCGGCGTCTTCAGCCGCTCGATGGCGTAACCGATCACCGACGAGGCGAGGAGATCGGTCGCCTCGTCCCAGCGATGCATCAGAGATTCAGTCGTTGCCGAGGCGAGCGAAGTCGGGGGTGCGCCGCTCGAGGAACGAGGCAACCCCCTCCTTGAAGTCGGGACGGCCGAAGCTCTCGATCATCAGCTCGATCGCGTGTCGTTCGGCCGCACCGAGACCTGCGTGCAGCTCGGTGTACACCTGCCGCTTCATCACCGCCATCGAGGCCGGCGAGGATCGCTCGGCGAGGTCGCGCACGTATTGCTGGGCGGCCGACAGCACATCGTCGGTCGGCAGCGCCCGGTTGACGAGACCCATGCGGGCGGCCTCTTCCCCGTCGACCCGGCGGGCGGAGTACAGCAGGTCGAGGGCGTTCGCCGGGCCGACCAGCCGGCCGAGCAACCACGACAACCCCCACTCGGCGACGAGTCCGCGCTGGGCGAACGACGTCGTGAGGACCGTTGTCGAACTCATGAAGCGCAGGTCGCACGACAGCACGATGGGGACGCCCATGCCTGCGACCGGGCCGTTGATCGCGGCGATGATCGGCTTCGGGACGGAGAGGAGATACGTGTACGTGCCGCGCACGTCGTCGCCCCACGACTCGTCCCCGGGCGGCGGCGCAGCTTGATCGGCGAACGGCGCATCGCCGCGCTCGCCGGGTTCACCGGACGACAGCGACGACAGCCGCTTCATGTCGGCGCCGGCGCAGAAGCCCTTGCCGGCGCCCGTGATGACGAGGCCGACGACGCTCGGGTCGTGCTCGGCTCGACCGACCGCATCGCGCACCTCGGCAGCCATCGTGTCCGTCCATGCGTTGAGGGCCTCCGGCCGGTTCAGCGTGATCGTCGCCACCGGATCGTCGACCTCGTAGATGATCTCGGCGTAGGTCTCACTCATGCCGTTGTTCCTAGCGCATCCGGCGCGGTTCCCCCATCTGGGCGTGATCCGTTCGGGCGGGATCCGTCCCAGGGGCTGAGACCGATCCCGCCCAGAGACAGGTCACGCCCAGACGGGGAGTGCGCGGTCGACCTCAGATGCCCTCGGCGGCGTCCTGGCCGGCCTCGTCGACGGCTTGGCCGGCGCGCAGCGTGGCGAACACGGCCGGCGGGTCGCGCCACGGGGCGGGCAGGGTGCCGTCCTCGGCGTGGCGGATCGCCTGCCAGACCCGCTCGGCGGTGCACGGCATGTCGAGGTGGCGCACGCCGAGGTGGGCGATGGCGTCGATCACGGCGTTCTGGACGGCGGGGGTCGACCCGATCGTGGCCGCCTCGCCGATGCCCTTCGCGCCGAGCGGGTTGAGTGGCGACGGTGTCTCGGTCGAGTGCACCTCGAAGCTGGGCAGGTCGGCGGCTGAGGCGATGGCGTAGTCGGCGAGGTTTCCGGTCAACGGGTTGCCGTCGGCGTCGAACCGCACCTCCTCGAACAGGGCCTGGCCAATCCCAGCGGCCACGCCGCCGTGCTGTTGACCCTCGACGAGCAGCGGGTTGATCACCGTGCCGCAGTCGTCGACGGCGACGTGACGTAGCAGCCGCACCCGCCCGGTCTCGAGATCGACCTCGACCACGGCGATGTGGGCGCCGAACGGGAACGTGGCGCCGTCCTGGTCGAACACGGCCTCGGCGGCGAGCGCTACGCCGTCGCCGGCCACCCGGCTGGCCAGCTCGGCCCAGTCGAGTGCGGCCGCTGGCACACCGGCCACACCGATCGTGCCGGCATCCACGTTGACGACGATGTCGGCGACGTCGGCCTCGAGCAGTCGGGCGGCCAGCTCCTTGGCCTTGTCGACCAGCGCCTCGGTGGCGCGGTGGACGGCCGAGCCACCGAGCTGCAACGAGCGCGACCCGCCCGTGCCACCGCCTTGCGGAACCAGGGCCGTGTCGCCGTTGACGAGCGTGATCCGGTCGACGGGGATGCCGGTCTGATCGTTGACGAGCATGGCGAACGCGGTCTGGTGGCCCTGGCCGTGCGAGAACGTGCCGGCGCGCACGGTCGCCGAGCCGTCGTCGTGCACCTCCACCGCGCCGAACTCGCTGCTGCCCCCACCGGCAGTGATCTCGACGTAGGCGGAAACCCCGATGCCGAACAGGACGCGATCGCCGCGCTCGCGCTGGGCGGCTTGCTCGCGCCGCAGTTCGTCGTAGCCGATCGCCTCGGCCGCGGTATCGAGCGGGAGGCGATAGCGGCCGGAGTCGTAGACCACGCCGGTCAGGGTGCGGAACGGGAACACGTCGTCGGCGAGCAGGTTGCGCCGACGCAGCTCGATCGGGTCGATGGCCAGCTCGTGGGCGGCATGGTCGACCAGCCGCTCCAGCAGCGCTGTGGCTTCCGGGCGCCCTGCGCCGCGGTAGGCACCCATCGGCGTGGTGTTCGTGACCGCGACCGCGACGTCGAACTGGATGGCGGGAAAGCGATACGTACCGTTGGCCATGCGCTTGGTGCCGGCGGGAAGGAAGGCGCCGATGCCCGGGTAGGCGCCGCCGTCGCCGACCAGCCGGACACGGAGCCCGGTGAACGTGCCGTCGCGCCGACAGCCCAGCTCGGCGTACTGGATCTGGCCGCGGCTGTGCGGCTGGGACGTCAGCTCGTCGCTGCGCGACGGCGTCCACGTGACGGGTCGGTCGAGCAGGCGGGCCGCCGCGCTGACCGCCGAGTACTCCGCAGTGATCCCAGCCTTGCCGCCGAACCCACCACCGACCTGCGGCGCGATCACCCGGATTCGCTCCTCGGCGATGTCCAGCGCGCCGGCCAGCTGCGGCCGCAGCGCGTGCGGCATCTGTGTCGACGCGTAGAAGGTGAACTGGTCACCGGGCACGGCGGCGAACGAGTTGGGCTCCATCGGGACGACCGCCATCCGCTGGTTGACATAGCGGCCGCGGACCACCACCTCGCTGCCGTCGGTCGGGTCGACCAGTTGCTCGTCGGTGGCGACCAGCGCGAGGTTCGAACCGTGCTCCGGGAAGATCGTCACGGCGCCGTCGGCGAACGCGTCCTCCGGGTCGGTGATGACGGGCAGTGACTCGTACTCGGCCCACACTGCGGCTGCACCATCGGCCGCGACCGCGACGGACTGGCCGATGACGATGGCGATCGCCTCGCCGACGAAGCGCACGACGCCGTCGGCCAACGGGGGTCGAGCGAAGTCGGCGTGCACGGTGGCGAAACCCTGGTGCGGCGCGACGCCGAGCTCGGCGGCGGTGTACACGGCGACGACACCGGGCGCCGAGCAGGCGTCTTCGACGTGCACGGAGACCAGCGCGGCGTGGGCGGCCTCGGACCGAGCGAAGACGGCGTGCAGCTTGCCTGGCAGGTCGAGGTCGTCGAGGTACTTGGCCTGCCCGGTGAGGAGGACAGGATCCTCGGTGCGCACCACGCGGGTGCCGAGGATCGAGCCGGCCATCG
>JBPCJW010000185.1:0-8487 GCA_051004915.1 Ilumatobacteraceae bacterium | reverse complement strand
CGTGCGTGTGGTTGAGGGGGGGGCAAGAAAGGAGGAGAGAAAAAGCCACCTGCCTTTGCCGCCTCCGCCCCCCAAACACCCACCCCCCCCCCCGCCCAGATGGACCACCACGCTTCGCTTCGCTCGGCGTGACAGGGGCGCGACCTAACGCGGGAACAACTTGAGCCGCGTCGCGAGTTCTTCGCGGTAGGCCTTGGCTCTGGCCAGCTTGAGGTGTTCGTAGCCGCGGACCTGGTCGGGGAGGGTGGCGATGGCGACGGCCTCGTCGAGATTGCCAGCCGTGAGTCCCTTCGCCAGCCGCTTGACCGCCTGCTCGTACTCCGGGACCATCGCCCGCTCGAGCCGCCGCACCTCGGCCCAGCGGAACGGGTCGGCCAGCGTGCCACGCAGCCGCTTGGACTTCGCCAGCGCGTGGAAGATCGGCGTGGTCCTGGGGCCCAGCTCCATCTTCTTCTTCATGCCCATCGCCCGCAGCATCGGCGGGTGCAATCGCCACGTCACCTTCGTCCGCTCACCACCGACCGCCTCGTACGTTGCCCGCGCCGCCGGCTCGAGCAGCAGCCGGGCCACCTCGTACTCGTCCTTGTAGGCCATCAGCTTGTAGCCCTGGCGGGCGACGGCCTCCATCAACGCCGTGCTCTCCGGCGCCACCCGCTGCTCCGCGGCGCGGGCGATGTCGACCAACCGCCGGAAGCGCTTGGCGTACGCCACCGACTGGTAGCCGACAAGATCCGCCGACAGCCGCGAGATCAGCTCGTCGGTCGTCTCTGGTGGCGGCGGGGCGGCGATGCCGGCGGTCCGGCTGACCTCCTCCGGCCGCTCCGCCCACCGGCGTCCCCAGCGGAACGCCGCCACGTTGCGGGCGACGGCCACGCCGTTCAGGTTGATCGCCCGCTCGACCTGCGCCGGGTGCACGGGGATCGCGCCGTGCTGGACGGCCGCGCCGAGCAGCAGGATGTTGGCCGTCGTGCCGTCGCCGAACAGGCCGGCGGCCAGTGTTGCGCTGTCGACGTAGCGGTTGTCCTCGCCGCGTGACACCTCTGCCATCCTGGCCGTGAGCGCGTCGAGCGTCGGGTACGACGTGGTCGGGTGGGCGATCATCGCACCGGTCGGTGTCGCCGCCACGGACCCGACGACCACGGTGCGGTCCTGATCGGCCCCCACCCGGTGGGTGTCGCTGGCGGCGACGAGCAGGTCGAAGGCGAGCAAGCAGTCGACCCCGGAACTGTTGGCGTGGTTCGACACCGGCACCTCGCCGCGGCTGAGCCGGAGATCGCTGACGACCGGACCGGCCTTCTGCGACAGCCCGGTCTGGTCGAGCCCGCGCACCACGAACCCATCGAGCATGGCCGCCGTGCCGAGGACCTGGCTGACGGTGATCACGCCCGTCCCGCCGATGCCGGAAAGGCGCACCGTGAAGCCGTCACCTGGCACGATCGGGTGCGGCTCGGGCAGCCCGTCGGACGGGTCGCCCTGCATGCCGGGCAGTGCCGTCGACGAACGCTTGGGCTGCTCCTCGACGGTGACCGTGGCGAAGGCCGGGCAGTCGCCCTGCAGGCACGTCATGTCGAAGTTGCAGCTCGTCTGGTGGATGCGCGTCTTGCGCCCGTACGCCGTGTCCACCGGCTGCACCGACAGGCAGTTGCTCTTGTCGCCGCAGTCGCCGCAGCCCTCGCACACGCGCTCGTTGATGACGACCCGGAACCCCGGCTTGGCGACCAGACCCCGGCTCCGGGCCCGGCGCTTCTCCGCCGCGCACTCTTGGTCGTGCACCAGCACGGTCACGCCCGGGATGGCCGCCAGCTCGACCTGCGTCTCGATCAGCATCGTGCGATCGCGGACCGCGACCCTGCCGTCGGCGTGGTCGCCGAAGTCGGCGTGGCGCCACTTGTCAGGGTCGTCCGAGGTGACGACCACCCGGGCGACACCCTCGAGCAGCAGCAACTGCACGACGTCCGGAACGGTCATCTGACCCTGCGGGTCCTGGCCGCCGGTCATCGCCACCGTGCCGTTGTAGAGCAGCTTGTAGGTGATGTCGACGCCGCTGGCGACGGCGGCACGGATGGCCAGCGAGCCGGAGTGGAAGAACGTCCCGTCGCCGAGGTTCTGCACGAGGTGGTCGCGCTCGACGAACGGGGCCATCCCGATCCATTGCGCACCCTCGTTGCCCATCGCTGTCAGCCCGGCGATGTCGCCGACCCGGGCCGGCTCCATCAGGGCGACCATCGCGTGGCACCCGATGCCACCGCCGACCAGCGTCCCCTCCGGAACGCGCGTCGAGACGTTGTGCGGACAGCCGCTGCAGTAGAACGGCGTGCGGTTGACGGCCAGCGGGATGCGCGACGGCTCGCGCTTCACCGGCAGCGGTCGCAGCCGATCGTCGCCGAGGCGCGCTGCGAGCCGGCTGCGCAGCGGCTCGAGCAGCCGATCGGCGTCCAGCATGCCGGTGCCCGGCACCAGCGGGTCTCCCTGATCGTCGCGACGGCCGACGACGCGCGGCCGCTCGGCCGAGTCGTACATCGCGCTCTTGACGAGCAGCTCCAGCGTCGGGTTCTTCTCCTCGACGACGATCACCTCGGCCAGGCCTCGGGCGAACTGGCGCACCTGCTCGTCGTCGATCGGCACGGGCATCATGAGCTGCCACAGGCGGATGCCGACCGCCTGCAGTGCGTCGTCGTCGTGCAGGCCGAGCAGACCGAGCGCCTCGCGCAGCTCGTGGTACGTGTGGCCGCTGGCGGCGATGCCGATCCAGTCGTCCGGCCCGTGCACCGTCACCCGGTTGAGCCTGTTGACGACGCCGTACCGGCGGGCCAGCTCGGAGCGCACCTGCTGGAACTCGCGCTCCATGTCGAGGGTGTACGGCGTGAGCAACTGACCGCTCGGCTGTGGCACGAACGTGCGGCCGTCGAACTCCATCGTCGGGATCGCCGGGTCGACTCGATCGGGGTGCACGTCGACCGTGCCGGTGCCGTCGGCCACCGGGGTGACCAGCTTGAGACCGACCCAGATGCCGCTCGCCCGCGAGAGGGCGACGGCGTGGCGGCTGAGGTCCAGCGCCTCCTGCACGTCGCCGGGGAAGAGGATCGGCATGTGCAGGTCGACCAGTGTGGCATCGCTGGAGCTCGGCAGCGTCGATGACTTCGCGGCCGGGTCGTCGCCGACAACAGCCATGACGCCGCCGTGGCGCGAGGTGCCGGCGAACACGCCGTGGCGGATGGCGTCACCGGCGCGGTCCAACCCGGGCGCCTTGCCGTACCAGATGCCGACGACCCCGTCGTAGCGCTTGTCCGTCAGCGTGTCGGCCAGTTGACTGCCCATCACCGCCGTGGCGGCCAGCTCCTCGTTGACGCCCGGGCGGATGATGATCGGCAGATCGGGCACTGTGGCCGCCGCCCTCGTCGCCTCCTCCTGGAACGTGGCGACAGGCGAACCCTGGTAGCCGGCGAGGAAGGCCGCGGTGCGCAGGCCGTTGCGGCGGTCGATGCGCAACTGGTCGACCGGCAGGCGGGCCACCGCCTGCACGCCGGACAGGAAGACCCGACCGTCCTCCAGGCGGAAGCGATCGTCCAGCTCGTAGGCGGAGCGGTCCGGGCTGTCGGTAAGGGTCATGGGCGCACCTGTCGACGTTCAGCCATGTCGGTCTTCATCTTCGCTTGTCTCGTGTCGGCGGCGCAGACGGCCGATGACCGCGGAGTCCTCCGCGCTCGTGTCGGCTCCGAACGCCGCGCTGTAGATGCCGCGCTGACCGGAGGGCGCGCGCAGGGCGAAGACGATCATCTCGTCGCCCGGGTCGGACTGCCCTTCGAAGCGCAGCACCTCGTCGACGGCCAACTCGTCGAGCTCGGACTCCTCACCCGTCTCGTCGCAGCGCAACGCGCCGTTCGCCGTCGCGTACCAGTTTCCCGTGTACCCCTCGGCCTGCAGGCGGCGAATTGCGTCGGACACCGTGTCCATCGCATCCCCACTCACCGGGTCGACGGTAACCGCAATAGTTGCCTCGTCGCTCCGAAGACTCCGCTCACTCGGCTGGGTCGGACAAGGCCGACCTGAACGCCTGCTCGCTGCGGTCGGGGGCCGAAGCGGTCACGTCGTCCCGGTGTGATTGCCCGACCGCGCCGGGCTGACAGCATGAGCGTCGTGATCGTGGTCGCCGGTGAGGCGCTGATCGACCTGGTGGTGACGCCGGACGGGGTGACGGCGACCGCCGGCGGCGCGCCGTACAACGTGGCGAGGGCCTGCGGCCGGCTGGGCGCCGCCCCGGCTCTCGCCGCATGCCTGTCGGAGGACGGGTTCGGGCGCACGCTGCGGGCCGGGCTTGCCGAATGCGGCGTCCGCGACGACCTGCTGCAGTTCACGGACCGACCGACGACACTCGCCGTCGCCCAGGTCGACGGCGACGGGGTCGCCACGTACCACTTCTACACGGAGGGGACAAGCGCCCCGCAGCTGACCCCGGGCTCCGTCCCCGAGCACGCCCTGGCGCTCGTCACCGGCGGGTTGGCGCTCGTCCTCGAACCGATGGCAAGGGACATCGAGCGACTCGTCACGGAGGCCGGCGCAGGCGTGCTGGTGGTCGTCGACATCAACGCCCGCCCCGGCGCCGTGGCTGATCGAGATCTCTACGTCGAGCGGGTCCGCAACGTGACGGCGCGCGCCGACGTCGTCAAGGCCAGTCACGAGGACCTCGAGTACCTGTTCCCCGACGAGGGGGCGCACGACGCGGCCTGCCATCTGCTCGACGGTGGGGCCAAGGCCGTGCTCGTGACATCCGGGCCGTCGGACACGACGATCTGTACGGCGGCCGGTTCGGTCGCCGTCCCGGTCGTTGCGGTGGAGGTCGTCGACTCGATCGGCGCCGGCGATGCGTTCACGGCTGGCTTCACGACGCACTGGCTGCAGTCGGGCGGCTCGCTCGGCGAGCTGAGCGAGCCACCTGCCCTGCTGCCCTCGGTGCAGGCCGCCCACGCCGTGGCCGCCGTCGTCGTCGGCCGCCGCGGCGCCGATCCGCCCACGCCTGCCGACGTCGACTGGCCGGACTGAGCCGAGGCCACGATGTCAACCGTCGGGCCCGTCGAGTCGAGCGTTCGATCGGGCGGCGTGCGGCTGCGCTTGCTCGGTCCGCTGGCCATCGACGGCGTGGACGCGATCGGCGACCGCAAGTCCCGGTCGCTGCTGGCGCTGCTCGCCGCCGAGTGCGGGAGGCCGGTCGCCAGCGACCTGATCATCGAGGTGCTGTGGGGCGATGCGCTGCCAGCCGCGCCCGCCGACCAGATCAGTGTGCTCGTCAGCCGTCTCCGGCGCGTGCTCGGTGCCGAGCGCATCGTGCGCACGGACGGCGGGTACGCCCTCGCCGCCGACTGGGTCGACGTCGTCGAGTTGGACGGACTCGTCGACCGGGCGGCGTCGCGCCTGGCGGATGGATCCAACGCCTCCGCCCTGACCTCCGCCCGTGCCGCGGTCGCGCTGGTGCGCGGACCGTTCGCGGCGGGCGAGTCGGCGGTCTGGTTCGAGGAGCGTCGGCGGACCGTGGAGCGGACGGTCCTGCGCGCCCGATCGATCATCGCCGAGGGTGCGCTGGCCGAGGGCGATGCCCGGACGGCCATCGCCATGTCCGAGGCGCTGCGCGACGCCGATCCCTACGACGAGGCGGCCGCGGCGATGCTGATGCGCGCCCAGGTCGCCGCCGGGCGGCCGTCATCGGCACTCGCCACGTACGCTGCGCTGCGCCAACTACTCGCCGACGATCTCGGTGCCCGCCCCTCCCCCGAGCTGCAGCGGTTGCACGGCGCGGTCCTGGCCGCCGACACGTCGGACGACGAGGTCTCCGAGTCCGCCGATGACCCTGGTCTGGTGCGGCTCGTCGAGGCGTTGGCCGATGTCGAGGTCACCGGTCGCGCCGCGGCGGTCGTGATCACCGGAGATGCCGGTGCGGGCGGATCGGCACTGCTCGCCGCGTTCTGCGGGCTCGCCGCACAGCGCGACGCGCTCGTGCTGGTCGGTCGAGCGGGGTGACGCGACCTTCCGTTGCAACCGATCATCGAGGCCGTCCGACCGCAGCTGCCGGCGGTAGGGAGCAGACGGGAGCAGCTCACCGGGCTTGACGAGGTCCTCGATCTCTTCGGCGCACCAGTCGCGACCACCGTCACCACGCCGTCGACGGCTGCGGCCCGCGGGGGCTTGCACGACGCACTGCTCGACCTCGTCACCGTCGTCGCCGGAGATCGATCCGTCGTCGTGGCGATCCGCGACGTGGATCGCGCCGACGCCGCAACGATGGCGTGGCTGACCACGACCACTCGGTCGCCGCGACCAGTGCTGGTGGTGGTGACGTGTCGTTCGTCCACCGGCGTCGACGTGGCTTGGGCAACGGGCATCGAGCTGGCGGTCGTGCCGGGCGAGGCGGTCGACCGGTCGGACCAACCCGCCGAGCTCGGCCTCCTGTCGCGTCCCCACGCCGCGATCGTCAGCGCAGCCGCCGTGCTCGGCGGGCGGCTCGACGTCGACCTGCTGGCCGAGGTGCTCGGCCGCACCCACGCCGAACTGCTCGACGCCTTGGAGTCCGCGACCATCGCCGGTCGGCTCGTCGAGCGCGACGGGCGGCTCGAGTTCCGTCATGAACCAACGCGCCACTCCCTGGCCGCCGCCGTGCTCGCGCCCCGTCGAACCTTGCTCCATCGCTCCGCCGCGCTGGCCTTGGCCGGGCGTCCGTCAGCCGACCCGCTCGACGTCGCCTGGCACGCCGAGCACGGTGACCTCACGGCGCTCGCCACCGAAGCGTTGCGTCGGGCGGCCGGGATCTCCGCCCACCGCTTCGAGCTGGACGAGGCTCGCCAGCTCCTCGACCGCGCGGTCGCGCTGTCCGACGAGGCCGAGACCAGGGTGGCGCGAGCTCGTGTCCATCTCGCCCTGCGCCGCCTCGATCTGGCCCAGGCGGATGCCGACCGCGCCGTCGAGCTGCGCGCCGACGCGACATCGCTGGAGGTCGCCGGCTGGATCGCGTACTACCGACGGGACCACGAACTGGCCCGTGCCTGCGCCGACGAGGGACTCGCCCGTGCCGACGAGCCGCAGGTGCAGGCCAGCCTGCACCTGCTGGCCGGACGGCACTGCCACACGCGCGGCGAGCTGGCGGACGCGGCTCGCCACCTGGCGACGGCGATCGAGCTCGGTTCGGAGGTGACGAGGGCGCTCGGGCGGGTGTGGTCGGCCGCGCTGCGGGTGCACACCGGCCTGCCCGCCGAGGCGACGGCGCTGGCGGCGCGCGCCTCGATCGATGTCGCCCGCAGCGACTACCCGTTCGTCGTTCCGCACGGGCTCTTCGCGCGGGCGGTCTCGCTCGGTCACGCCGGTCGCATCGTCGAGGCCTTCGCCGCGCTCGACGAGCTGGACGTGGAGTCGGCGCGGGAAGGGGTGCCGGCACGCCGGTTCGCCGGCATCTCGGCCAACGCTCGGGGCTGGCTGCTGCGCAACCTGGGCTGCACGGAGGAGGCCGACGAGCTCAACGGCCGCGCCGCTCAGCTGCCGCTCGATCTCGAGCACGCCGAGGTGCACTACGCCGCTCACCTCGACTTGATCGAAGGTCGTCTGCTGCTCGGGGACGTCGATGCGGCACAGCTACTCGCCGAAGGCATCGCCGCCATCGAGACCTGGGAAGGCTCGATGGCATGGCGGCACCGCGATCGCTTCCGGTTGCAGCGCTCACGGCTGGCGTTGGCCGGCGGCGATCCGGTGACGGCCGAGCGGCTGGCTGTTCGCGTGCAGCGGGACGCGACGGCTCGGCGCTCGCGGCGCTACGCGGTGTTCGCCGAACTGATCGCGCTGGAGGCGGCGCTCGTCGGCGGCGCCGATCTCCGCGACCGGCGCGACCGCATGGGAGTGCTGCTCGCCAAGCTGCGCGGCATCGCCGAGCCGGAAGCATGGTGGCTGACGGCGCGTGCGGCAGCGGTCGCTGACCACGAGCCGTGGTGGCTGGAGGCCCAGCAGCGGGTCGACGAGCTGGCAGCTCGCGCCGGACCGACCGGACGACGGCTCGGGCCGTTCGCCGCCGCACTGTTCACGCGATGGCGCAGATCACGATGATCGAGCGCTCGAGCGGTGGTGGGTCGGCACCGAGCTCGGCGAGCGCTGCGTCTCGCACCTCGATCCGCGCGCCGGGCGGCAGCCGGTCGACGTACGGCGCGTGCTGGGCCATCCCGAGTCGCCAGGCGACGATGTCGCCGGCGGTCAGCCAAGGCATCGGCACCCGGACGTGGCGCACGGCGGCGGCCAGGCCGGCGCGGTCGGCGGCTCGACTGGCACCCTCGACCGTCGCCAGCACCGGGAGGGCATCGCGACGGATCGCAGCGTGCCAGCTCGGTGGCCGCCAACCGTGTTCGCGCAGCACCGTCTCCACGGCGGCCTTGGCGGGGTGACCGTCGTCGTCGGCGTAGGCCGCCGCGACGATCGGGCTGCCCGGACGGCACACGCGCCGTGCTTCGGCCAACGCCC
>JBPCJW010000184.1:0-12107 GCA_051004915.1 Ilumatobacteraceae bacterium | reverse complement strand
TCCCACGAGCAGGCCGACGCCCCCGCCGACCAGGCCACGCAGCAGGATGCGGCGCGAGGTCTCGGAGGTACGCACGCGAACGAACGTAGAGAGCAGATGTGAGCAACTCGTGAGCCCGGGTCAGCCGCAGCACCGCGTTTGTTCGTTGACGATCGGTCAGGCGACCGTGGCTGCACAAACGCGGTGTTCAGGCGCTGAGCAGGGCTCCTGTCGCCGCGTGCGCGAGGTGTCGGCGGACAGCGGGGAGACGTCTTGACAGCCGTGCCGCAGCTCCGTTCACCGCGTTTGTGCGTTGGCGATCGGTGAGCCGACCGTGGCTGCACAAACGCGGGTTTCAGGCGCTGAGCAGGGCTTCGATGGTCGCCGCCGATGGAAGCGCCGGGACGGCGCCGTGCCGGGTGGTGGCCAACGCTCCGGCGGCGGCGGCGTAGCGCACGCTTGCCGCGAGGTCATCCCCACGGGCAAACCGTGCTGCCAGCGCCCCGCAGAATGCGTCGCCGGCACCGGTCGTGTCGACGGGCTCGACGGGGAACGGGGCCTGTCGCCACTCGCCGTCGGTGGTCGCGACGCGCCCACCGGTTGCACCTTCCGTGATGATCACCACGCCTGAGCCGGCAGCGAGCAGCGCGTCGACGCCGCCGAGCGAGGCAGCCTCAGACTCGTTCGGCACCACGTAATCGGCCGCCAGAGCGATGTCGAGGTCGCCCGGGGGCGCCGGCGCGGGGTTGAGGATCGTGATCGAGCTGGACCGTCGGGCCAGGTCGAGCGCGGCTACCACGGCTGCGAGCGGGATCTCGAGCTGCACGAGCACGACCCGCGAGGGCGGCAGCGCGCTGACCGTCAACAACCCGTTCGCGCCGGGCACCACGACGATCGAGTTCTCGCCGGCCGCATCGACGGCGATGAGCGCGCGGCCGGTTGGAGCGTCGACCGACATCGTGGCCGAGACGTCCACCCCGGCGGCCTGCAGCTCGGCGCGCAGCCGGCGGCCGGCGTCGTCGTCACCGACGGCGCCGACGAACGCCGTGCGGGCGCCGGCGCGGGCGGACGCGATCGCCTGGTTGAGGCCCTTGCCGCCCGGGTGCTCGGCGAAGCCAGAACCGAGGACCGTCTGGCCGGGGCGGGGGAGCGCGTCGGTGAACGCAACGAGATCGAGGTTGGCGCTGCCGACGACACAGACGTCGAGCACGCCGTCAGCCGGCGCGGGCGCGCACCCCGATGGGAGCGATCAGCCGGTACCCAGCGGCGTGGCGTTCGTCCTCGCTCTCGCCGCCCCAGAACCCGTACTCGTGGTGGCCGCGAGCGAATTCCTGGCACGGCTCGTGGACGGCGCACGACGAGCACACCTGGCGGGCCACCGCCTCCCGCCGCTCGCGCGCCTGGGGGCGCTCAGCCGACGTCGGGAAGAACAGGTGGGTCAGTCCCTTGCAGGCGGCGCTTCGCATCCACTCGTCGTCGGCGGGCCCGAGGCCGAAGAGTTCGACAGCTGCCACCCAACTACCCCCTGGCTGGATCTCGCCTGCGCGATGGCGTCGTGAGGGGGATCGTACGGGATAAATGATCGGGCGGTCAATTCTCGGTCGCCCCGTCGACTGTGGCAGCCGTCACGCCTCGGCTGAGTGCGTCGGAGGCGGCGCGGACGCCGGCGGCGAACGCTTCGACGTCGTCGCGAGTGCTGTTCCAGGCCGTCATCCAACGCACCTGGTGACGCGTGACGTTCCAGTCCCAGAAGAACGACCACTCGCGCAACGGGGAGATCAGCTCCGGTGCAAGCACGGGGAACAGGCTGTTGACGGCCGGTCGTCCAGCGTGCTCGACACCCGGGATGGCGCTGGTCGCGTCGTGCAGCGCGACCGCCATCTCGTTGGCGTGGCCGGCGAGCTCGATCCAGCGGTCATCCTCCAGCAGGGCGAGGAACTGGGCGGCGAGGAACCGCATCTTGGACGGCAGTTGGGTGACTTGCTTGCGCAGGTACAGGCTGCGGCGGGCCAGCTCGCGGTGCAGGTAGACGACCGCCTCGCCACCGAGAATGCCGTTCTTCGTGCCGCCGAACGTCAGGACGTCGACACCGGCGTCGACCGTGAACGACCGCAGCGCGGCGACATCGCCACCGAGCGCGGCGGTCGCGTTGGCGATGCGGGCACCGTCGAGGTGGACGGTCATGGCGTGGCGATGGGCACGCTCGCAAAGCGCGGCGATCTCGTCGGGGGAGTACACGGTGCCGAGCTCGGTGCTCTGGGTGATCGAGACCACGCCCGGTTGGGCATGGTGGGCCACGCCGATCATCCCGGCCACCTCGTCCAGCTGCTCAGGGACGAGCTTGCCGTCGACGGAGCGGAGGTCGATCAGCTTGGCGCCGAGGATCCGCTCCGGGGCTCCCGTCTCGTCGGTGGCGATGTGCGCCCAATCGGTGCACACCACCGCCTCCGCCGGGCCGAGCAGCGTGGCCAGGGCGAGGACGTTGGCGCCGGTGCCGTTGAACGTCAACAGCGTGGTCACGTCTCCGAACAGGTCGCGGAACGCCGCCTCGCAGCGCTGCGTCCACGGATCATCGCCATAGGCCAGGGCGTGACCCTCGTTGGCGAGGGTGATCGCCTCGAGCACGGCCGGGTGGGCGCCGGCGGCGTTGTCGCTGGCGAACAGGTGGGCCGGGGGAGCGGGCAGCTGCACGAGCCAAGTATGGGGTCGGAGGCCACACCTCTTGCCCGAGCAGTCCTCCGGCACCGTCCGCGGTGACCGCTACTGTCCGTGCGAATGGCGGAGATGGAGGTCGAGGCGCGCGTCCGGGACGTCGGCCCGCAACTCACGGCGGCTGAGCGGCGAGTCGCCCAAGTCGTGCTCGAGCAGCCGCAGCTCGTCGCCTTCGGTACCGTCGCCGACCTCGCCGAAGCCGCCGGCGCCGGCGCCGCCACCGTGGTGCGGCTGGCCGCCAAGCTCGGGTTCGACGGTTTCAGCGCACTGCAGGCGACTGTCCAGCACGACCTCTCCCGTCAGCTCCGTCCCGCTGCCGAACGGATCCGAGAGCTGGCCGGCGATCAACCGATCGCCCGCCACCGGTCCGCCGAGCTGTCGAACGTCGAGGCAACCCTCGACGCCGTCGATCCGGCGACGCTGGACGCCGTCGTCTCCCTGCTCGCGGACGTGGATCGGGATGTGCTGGTGCTGGCCGGGGACGCCGAGCAGGGAGTGGCCCAGCAGTTCGCCACCGACCTGGGGGCGCTGCGGCCGGGTGTCGCCATCGTCACGGGCAGCGATGTCGGCGTGCGCCGCCAGTTGGCCCTGGCCCGCAACGGTGCGACGGTCGTCGTCGTCGACCTGCGCCGCTACGAGCGCTGGCTGCTCGACATGTTCGAGCTGGCCAAGCAGTCGGGGCACACGACGGTCGCCCTGTCCGACGGGGTGCTGTCGCCGCTGGCGATGAGCGCCGATCACTCGTTCGGTGTTTCCGCCGCCTCAGTCTCGCCGTTCGACAGCCACGTCGGGACGCTGGCGCTGTTCGACCTGATCGTCGCCAACGCCGCCGAGCGGCTGCGCGAGTCGGCCACCGAGCGGCTGGAGCTCGTCGAGGCGGCGTGGGCCGAAGGTGGTTCGCTGACCGAACGGTGACGGTCCGTCAGGCCTCGAGCTGCCCGGCCACGAGCGTGGACGTGGCGCCTCCGACCCAGACGGTGCCGTCGTCGACCTCGACGTGGATCCGCCCCACCCGGCCGAGGAGCTGGCCCTGGGCGGCCACGTAGGGCGGTGTCACGTCGCCGTGCTCGGTGAGGATCACGCCGAGCGCGGCGTTGAGACTTCCCGTCACGGGGTCCTCGACGAGTACGCCGTCCTTCGGGAAGAAGGCCCTGACTTCGATCGCCTCGGGCGAGCCAGTCGGATGGGGGCCGGCGAGGCCGATGAACCGCTCGGTGAAGGCCAGCCGTGCGGCGAGGACGGCGTCCGCGTCGCGCAGCAGCACGGCGATCCAGCCAGGTCCGTTGTCCGCCCACTCCACGGCCACGACGTCGGCCTCGTCGAGCCCGGCGACTTCCAGCACCTCCCGTTGGACCGCCGGGTCGACGGGTCCAGACCGCAGCAGCGGGGGAGCAGCGAAGGCCAGACGGCCGCCACGACGCCGCACCCGGATGAGACCCGCTGCGCACTGTTGGGTGACGTCGGTTCGATTTGAGTCGGCGCGGTCGGTGGTGCAATGGTCGAGCCAGGCGTGGCAGGTGCCAAGCGTCGGATGGCCGGCGAACGGCAGTTCGGCGACCGGTGTGAAGATGCGCACCCGGTAATCGGCTCCTGACTCGGTCGGTGTCAGGACAAAGGTCGTCTCCGAAAGGTTCGTCCAGCGGGCGATGCGCTGCATCGTCGCTTCGTTCAGGTCATCGGCATCGAGGACCACTGCCACCGGGTTGCCGAGAAACGGCTGCTCCGAGAACACGTCGACCTCGACGAACGGGTACCGCACGCGCCGAGTGTGCCAGCCCGCCAGGGCCGTCCCGGCTCACGAGCGATGAGCGATCTGCGCCGCATGACCGCTCATCGCACATCGCATGCCGGATATTCTTTCGTCATGACGGAATCTGGTCGGTGCCGGTGGTGCCGGAGAGTGCTGCCGGCACGGGCCGGTCGGGGCCGTCCGCGGGTGTTCTGCTCGCAACGCTGCCGCCAGTGGGATTGGGTCAGTCGCCAGCGGGCAGCCGAGCTGGAGCTGAGTGAGGGCGAGCTGGTCGTGACGAAGGCGTCGCTCGACGACCTGCACGACGAGCTGTACGTGCTGGCCTGCGCAGTGGACGATGCGCAGCGGGATCTGGAGGCCGCTGGGTCCAAGCCGTCGGCGGCCGAACTGCGCCGAATCCTCGACTGGCTGCTCGAGGCGGCCAGGCCACTCGGCGAGCGGGCGCCCGTTGTCAGGTAAGCCGGTCGCGCGCCGCGCAACCGGCCTCGTGAGAACCTGGAACAACGCCCATAATCTTCGTTATGACAAAATCGCACTGATTGGTCTTCTCTCGGACGCGGCGCGCAACGGAGGCGCTTGACCTGGGGTGACGCGAGCTCCGTCGGCCGGCAGCGGCGGCCGGTGCGGCGGGACGTGGTCGACGAATGCTGGTCCGAGGGCCCGGTTCCGCCGAAGTCCTTGTGTCCGCTCCAAGGAGGCCCGAACTGATGCCCAACTCCGCTGCGCGCCGCGCCCGCCTCTGGCACGCCGGTGCGGCCATGGCGCTGACCGCCGGTCTCACCGCCGGCCTGGGTCCCGTCGTCACCGCCAGTGCACCAGCGACACCTGCCACTCCGCTCGGTGCCGTCGTCGGGCTTCGTGCCGGTTCGTACGGCGAAAGCGTGCGCGCGCTGCAGCGGGCGTTGACCGCCGCCGGCATCGTCGAAGTCGCAGCCATCGACGGCTACTTCGGGTCGGCGACCGAATCAGCGATCCGGGAGTTCCAGCGGGCCAACGGTCTCGGCGCCACCGGCGTGGTCAGCGCACGCACGGCGAATGCCCTTGGCCTCCCGACGATGCACCCGGCTGCGCCCGGCGACATCCTCGGTCCCGGATCGACCGGTCAGAGCGTCCGTCAGCTGCAGCAGCGCCTGATCTCCGCCGGCTTCCCCATCCGTGGCGGAGCAGACGGGGTCTTCGGCGCGCACACCGCCGCCGCGCTGCGCGCCTTCCAGCGCGCTCAGGGCTACAAGATCACGGGCATGACCAACCCGGCGACGATGAAGGCGCTCGGGCTGACCGGCGCAACAGCATCGGCGCGCACCGCGGCGTCCGGTGCACCGATCCCGTGGGCGGTCGGCATGGGGCGAGGAGCACGCGGCAGCGCCGTCAAGAACCTGCAGCAGGCACTGATGAACTCCGGGATCAACGTGCCGGGCGGTACCGACGGGATCTTTGGCACGGCTACCGAAGGCGCAGTGAAGGCGTTCCAACAGGCCCGGGGGCTGGCGACGTCGGGCGTGCTCGACGACCCGACGGCTCGGCTGCTCGGCCTCAACGGCTACCGCGCCCCCGGCACACCGGCACCAGCCCCGGCTCCGACACCGCCGCCGGCTCCCACCGGCGGACTGCAGCTCGGTTCGCGTGGCGCTGCCGTCACCGCGCTGCAGCAAAAGATCATCTCCTTCGGCTGGTCGCTGCCAGGCGGGGCAGACGGTGTCTTCGGCTCGGCCACGCAGAGCAGGGTGATCCTCTTCCAGCGCTCGAACGGGCTGCCGGCCACGGGGATCGTCGACGATCGCACGGCTCGCGCCCTCGGCCTCAACAGATCGACGCCGACGCCCACACCGACGCCCACCCCTGGAGGCGGCGGACCGACCGCCAACGGCTACCCCACGTACGACGAGCGCGGCGCCCGCGTCGTCGCCCTGCAGAACGCGTTGATCAACGCTGGGCTCAGCGTGCGGGGCGGCGCGGACGGGGTCTACGGGTCGTCGACGGCGGCCGCCATCCAGGCGTTCCAGCGGGCGCGAGGGCTGCTGCCAACCGGGAAGCTCGATGCCGCGACGGCCTCGGCGCTCGGGCTGTCTCCCGCCCCGCCTCCGCCGGCCGGCCCGCAGGTCAACGTCGTCCTCGAAGCCAAACCGGTGCAGGGCCCATGCGATTACCGCGACTCGTGGCTGGCGCCCCGCAGCAACGGCCGGGTGCACCTGGGAACCGACATCATCGCCCGGGAAGGCAACGCGCTGTACGCCGTTGCCGCCGGTCGGATCAGCCAGATCTATCGCGTGTCGGACGACTCCCTGTCCGGCAACGCCCTCAAGATCACCAAACCGGATGGGACATACTTCTTCTACGGTCACCTGTCCGCCTTCGCCGCCGGCATCGACGTCGGCAGTCAGGTCAACGTCGGCCAGGTGGTCGGCTACGTGGGCAAGACCGGCTACACCCTCACGCCGCACCTCCACATCGAGGTGCATCCGGGTGGGGGTGCAGCGATCAACCCCTACCCGTTGATCAGGGCGATCGGAGCTTGCTGACGCCGACTTGGTCCGCGGGTCGCTGATGTCCGCCCCGACCCGCGGACCGAGCGGTGACCTGCGGGTCGACGTCCAGCTGAACCAGGCTGCGCTCTCCTGGCCCGACCTGCGCGATCGCGCCGTTGCTGCCGAGCGTGCGGGCTACAGCGCACTCTGGGTCTTCGATCACCTCGCCGGGGAGGGCGTCCGTGGCAATTCCATGCTCGAGGCGTTCACACTGCTCGGAGCCATCGCGGCATCCACGTCGACCATCGAGCTCGGCGTGATGGTCGCCAACGTCAACAATCGGACGCCGGCCACCCTGGCTGTAGCAGCGGCGACCGTCCAGACGATCGCCGGCCGCAGGTTCCACCTCGGTCTCGGCGCTGGTGGATCCCCGACCAGCCGATGGTCGGCTGAGATGCGGGCGGTCGGTCAGGCCGTCGTGCCAACACTGACCGGCCGCCACCATCTCGTCGAGCGGACGCTGGACACGATCGATCTGCTGTGGGCCGGGGACCGACCCGCCTCCGTCGCCACGTTTCCGCTCCCCCGCCCGCGCCCGCCCGTGCTCGTCGGGGCCAGCGGCCGCGAGCTGGCCGCGCTGGCCGCCCGGCGGGCCGATGGCATCAACGTCGATTGGCTGCACCCGCAGCGCGACCAACTCCTCGCCGCAGCGTCCGACGTGGCCGGCGCCCGCGATTTCGTGCGCACGGTGTGGATGCGATGGGACGAGGCGCTGCTCGATCCCGATCATCCCACCAGGGTCGAGCTGGCAGCGTTGGCGATCCACCGGGTGGTCCTGGTCGTGCCCGCTGCCGTCAGCGCCACGGCGCTGGCCCGGCCGGTCAGCGCAAGATCTCGATGAGCAACACCCACGCCTGGAGAAGGCCACCGAGCAGGGCGGCCAGGGCGGCGACCGGGAGCCAGAAGAGCCCACCGAGCGAGCCGAGCATGACGCCCAGCCCGGCGAGGATGGTCGGGATGGTGATCAGGGCGCCGGGGATCGCCGTGCCACCCGCCCACATGGCGAGCGTGCGCTGCGGTGGGAGATGGAACGGCGAGTTGAGCACGGCGATCAACGTGCCGACCAGCACACCGACCGCCAGCAGCGCCACACCGAGCACGGTGTCGGATTGGCCAGGCACGAGGAGGAGCACGGAGATGACCAGCGGGGTGGTCATCGAGGTCAAGGCGGTGACCGCCCGCCAGATCAGGTCACGACTGGCAACGATCACTCGGACGTTGATCGAGAGGGCGACGAACAGCAGGCCGGCCAGCGCTGCGGCGGCACCCGCCAGTGCGACTGCGAAGTCACTCCACAGCTCGGCGTCGTAGGCAGGGTCCACGCCGCCAGTCTCACTCGCCACCGCGTCGCAGCGCGACACCACCCCGCGAGGCCCACGCGAATTGGCTGCAAGGCCGGCGTGAGGTCGTCAGACCTCGATCACCAAGGTCGCGAGCGGGCTCGATGCTGCCTGCATCCATGGCGGGCGGTTACGCCGCCGGTACGGTGTGGCCTGCCGACGAACCCATCCGGGAGAGCCAGACGGCTGGCGCCGAAGGAGCAACCAAACCCCGGAATCTCTCAGGCCACGGGACCGGACGGGTGAGGCGACGCTGGAAAGCAGTCCGGCCATGCCGGGCTCACCGACGGGGAAAGCCCGGCGACGCTGCCGGGTGAAACTCTCAGGTCAAACGACAGCGCGGGGACGAGCAGACGCAACGTCCGGAGCGCTAGTGACCACACCTCTCTCCCACCTCGGTGACGACTTCGCCGACCGCCACATCGGGCCGGACGCGGACGAGCTCGAGCGCATGCTCGAGGTGATCGGCGCTACGTCGCTCGACGAGCTGCTCGAGCAGACCATCCCCGCCGCGATCCGCTCTGACGTGGCGCTCGACCTGCCGGCGGCGCGCAGCGAGTCCGAGGTGCTGACTGCCCTGCGCCGCTTCGCCGATCGCAACCATCCCCGCACAAGCCTCATCGGGATGGGGTACACGGGCACCGTCACACCGCCGGTGATCCAGCGCAACGTGTTGGAGAACCCCTCGTGGTACACGGCCTACACGCCCTACCAGGCCGAGATCAGCCAGGGCCGGCTCGAGGCGCTGGTCAACTTCCAGACCATGGTCGCCGAGCTGACGGGGCTGCCGGTGTCCAACGCCTCGCTGCTCGATGAGGCGACGGCGGCTGCCGAGGCGATGGCCATGGCCCGCCGATCGGCGAGCTGCGCCTCGAACCGCTTCGTCGTGCACCACGACACGCACCCACAGACGATCGCAGTGCTTCGTACCAGGGCCGAACCGGTCGGCATCGAGCTGGTCGTCGGCGGCGTGGCCGATCTCGCAGGCGGCTGCTTCGGAGCGCTGTTCAGCTACCCGACCTCGACGGGCGACCTGCCCGACTGGTCACAGGCGATCCACGACGTGCACGACCACGGTGGTGTGGCCGTCGTCGCCACCGACCTGCTGGCTTGTGCGCTCCTCGCTCCGCCAGGGCGCTGTGGTGCCGACATCGCGGTGGGTTCGGCCCAGCGCTTCGGAGTTCCGATGGGTTGCGGCGGGCCGCACGCCGCGTTCATCGCCGTATCGGCAGCGGCGGCGCGCAACCTGCCCGGCCGCCTCGTCGGCGCGAGCACGGACACCGCCGGGCGCCCCGCCCTGCGTCTCGCCCTGCAGACTCGCGAGCAACACATCCGGCGCCAGCGGGCGACGTCGAACATCTGCACGGCGCAGGTGCTGCTGGCGGTGATGGCGGGCTTCTACGCCGTCTGGCACGGTCCGGATGGTTTGCGTCGGATCGCCGAGCGATCGCACCGGCTGGCGTCGATCGCAGCCGCCGGCTGCCGCCAGATCGGGCTGCACCTTCGCCACGAGCGGTGGTTCGACACGATCACCGTTGAGGGCATCGACGCCGATGCCGTGGTGGCGGCGGCACGGGCTCAGGACCTGGACATGCGACGGGTCGACGAGCAGGCCGTCGGTCTCACGTTCGACGAGACATCGAGCCTCGACATCGTCGCCAAGGCGCTCGACGCGCTGGGCGCCGAACTGCCGATGATCTCCGACGAGGCGGCGGACGGGATCGATCCCGCAGCGCGGCGCGACGACTCGTACATGGGGCAGGACGTCTTCCACCGGTACCGGACCGAGCACGAGCTGCTCCGCTACCTGCGCCGTCTCGCCGACCGCGATCTCGCCCTCGACCGCACGATGATCCCGCTCGGCTCGTGCACCATGAAGCTCAACGCGACCGCCGAGATGATGCCGATCACATGGCCGGCGTTCGCCGATCTTCACCCGTTTGCTCCGGACGACGAGTCGATCGGCCTGCGCCACCTGGTCGGCGAGTTGACGACGTGGCTGGCCGGGATCACCGGCTACGACGCCGTCAGCGTGCAACCGAACGCCGGCAGCCAGGGCGAGCTGTCGGGGCTGATCGCGATCCGGGCGTTCCACCGTTCCAACGGCGACGACCAGCGCACGGTTTGCCTGATCCCGGCGAGCGCCCATGGGACGAACGCCGCCAGTGCGGTGATGGCCGGCCTCGATGTGGTGGTCGTGGCGACCGACGCCGCCGGGAACGTCGATGTCGGGGACCTGCACGCCCACCTGGAAGCGACCGGCGACCGGCTGGCGGCGATGATGATCACCTACCCGTCGACCCACGGCGTGTTCGAGGAGGCGATCAGTGAGATCTGTGCCACGGTCCATGACGCCGGAGGGCAGGTCTACGTCGACGGGGCGAACCTCAACGCCCTCGTCGGGGTAGCGCAGCCTGGGCAGTTCGGCGCCGACGTCAGCCACCTCAACCTGCACAAGACGTTCTGCATCCCGCACGGCGGCGGTGGGCCCGGCGTCGGGCCGGTTGCCGTGCGCCAACACCTTGCGCCGTTCCTGCCGGGACACCCGTTGGGGGGCGAGGCCCAGGCGGTGGGGCCGGTGTCGGCGGCGCCGCTCGGGTCAGCCGGGATCCTGCCGATCCCCTGGGCGTACCTGGCGCTGATGGGCCCGGACGGACTGCGTCAAGCCACCGCCGTCGCCATCTGCTCGGCGAACTACGTCGCCACGCGGCTCGACGAGCACTTCCCTGTCCTCTACTCCGGTGCCGGCGGACGGGTCGGCCACGAGTGCATCATCGACCTTCGGACGATCACTCGGACCACCGGCGTCACCGTCGACGACGTGGCGAAGCGCCTGATCGACTACGGCTTCCACGCCCCGACGATGAGCTTCCCCGTCGCCGGCACCATGATGATCGAGCCGACTGAGAGCGAGTCGCTGGCTGAGCTCGATCGATTCTGCGAGGCGATGATCGGCATCCGTGGCGAGATCGATCGGGTCGAGGCGGGCGAGTGGTCGCTTGCGGAGAGCCCGCTGCGCCTCGCCCCGCACACCGCCGAGGATCTGCTCGGCGCGTGGGATCGGCCCTACGACCGTCAGCTCGGCGCCTATCCCCTCCCATCGCGGCGCGTCGACAAGTACTTCCCGCCGGTGTCTCGCGTCGACGCGGCAGGCGGAGATCGCAACCTGGTGTGCTCGTGCGAGCCGCTCGAGGCGTACGCCAGATCGCTGGCTCCCCAGCCCGGCAAGCGGGCGTGACTAGCGTGCTCGACCATGACTGACACCGGTCGCGGCGATCCGTTCGGCGACATGATCTCCCTGGTGGCGGGACCGATCGCCGCCGTCATCCGCTCGTTCGACCAGCTGCGACGCGGCTCCGAGGAGCTGATGCGCGGCCTCGAGAACTTCAACGCCACCATGGAGAACCTCAACGAGACCGCCGGGAGAGTGAACCGACTGCTCAACGACTTCGAGGAGCCGATCCGGGCCATGCTGCCGCAGCTGACGAGGACCGTGAAGCTGGCCGACGATCTGTCCAGTCGCATCTCCGGGCCGATCGACGCCGTGGTCCCCGGGCTGTCCCGGCTGGCCGAAACGCTCAACTCGCCCGTCTTCGGCACCCTGCCCACCGACCTGCGTCAGTTCCTCGACGTGATCAACGACCTGTCGCGACGGATGTCTCCGCTGGCGCAGCTGGCCGAGCAGGCCGGTGGCCTGTTCGGCATGCGCATCCCCGGCCTCACCCCCCGCCCGGTCATCGCGCCACCCCCCGCTCCCCCGGTTGTGGTCGTCCCCCAACGCGTGACGCAGTCCGTGGCAGC
>JBPCJW010000183.1:0-17672 GCA_051004915.1 Ilumatobacteraceae bacterium | reverse complement strand
CGGGAAGTTGTCGGCGCCGTCCACGATGACGTCGTAGCCGGTGATGATGTCGAGGATGTTGCCGGAGTCGAGGCGGGTGTCGTACGTGACGACATCGACGTCCGGGTTCAGCGCGACGAGGGTCTTCTTGGCGGAGTCGACCTTGCGGTCGCCGACCCGGTCGAGGTTGTGGAGGATCTGGCGCTGCAGGTTCGAGGCGTCGACCTCGTCCATGTCGACGATGCCGATCGTGCCGACGCCGGCCGCGGCCAGGTAGAGCGCGGCAGGTGAGCCGAGCCCGCCGGCGCCGAGCAGGAGCACCTTCGAGCCGAGCAGCTTGGCCTGACCCTCGACGCCGACCTCGGGCAGGAGCAGGTGACGCTGGTAGCGGTTGCGCTGGTCGGGGGTGAGGACGACCGGCTGGGTCCACGGCCGACCCTCGTCCTTCCACCGGCCGAAGCCGCCGTCCATCGACACGACGTCGGAGTAGCCGAGCTCTTGCAGCGTGCGGGCGGCGAACGCCGATCGGACGCCGCCGGCGCAGTAGACGACGACGGGCGCGTCCTTGTCGCTCAGGCGATTCTCGACCTGCCCCTCGAGGTGGCCGCGCGGGATGTGGACGGCACCGGGGAGGGCGCCCTGGTCGTACTCGTCGGGCTCGCGGACGTCGAGCACGCGGGCACCGGCGTCGATGCGCTCGGCGGCGTTCGACGTATCGACCTCGGTGATCTCGGCCTTGGCAGCCCCCAGCAAGTCACGGAACGTCGCCATGACCCGAAAGCCTACCGGTCTGGTCGGGATTGCCCCGTACGGCCTGCGAGCCAATCACCACCGACGTCCGCCGGGCATTGACGCTGCGGCCCCCGACCGCAGTGAGCGTGACAGCCCCCCGCCGAGCGTCAGCGAGGCAGGATCCGGTGACAGCCCTCGCCGCGCGTCAGCGAGGCAGGATCAGATCCGGTAGCAGGTCGCCGATCTGGCCGACGAGGACGACGTCGGCCAGGCGGTCCATGTCGGTCGGAGCGCCGTTGACGATGACCACCCGAGCGCCGGCCGCCTTCGCTCGCGGCACGCAGCTGGCCGCCGGGTAGACGCTCAATGTCGAGCCGACGGCGAGCAGCAGGTCGCACTCGTGGCTGACTGCCAACGCCCGATCGATGACCTCGGGGACCAACTGCTGGCCGAACGAGATCGTGTCGCTCTTCAGGATCCCGCCGCACAGCTCGCACCGCGGATCCTCGGCGCCGGCCCGCACTCGGTCGAGCGCCTCGGCCATCGGGCGGCGGTCCTGGCAGCCCCAGCAGCGGGTCCACCAGACCGTGCCGTGCACCTCGACGACCAGGTCGACATCGGTGCCGGCCTTCTGGTGCAACCCGTCGATGTTCTGGGTGACGACGGCGTGCAGCTTGCCCTGGCGCTGTAGCTCGACGATGGCCGCGTGCCCGGCGTTGGGCTCGGCCCGCCACGCCGGCGTCGACAGACGGTTCTGCCAGGCCAGCCGGCGGACCTCCGGGTCGGCGAGGTAGTGCTGCAGCGTGGCCATCTTCTCGGCGGCCGGGTTCTTCGTCCACACGCCCTGCGGCCCGCGGAAGTCCGGGATGCCGGAGTCGGTCGAGATCCCGGCGCCCGTCAGCACGGTGATCCGCTCCGCCTCCCGCACCCAGGCCCTGGCGACGTCGCGCTCGTCGGCCGTGGCCCCGTTCGTCATCGCGCCAAGTCTCGCCGACCGAAGCGTGTTCCAGCACCCGCCGAGCCCCGGAACCAGCGGAAACACGCGTTTGTGCAGTGACGGTCGGCCCGCGGATCGTCCGTGAACAAACGCAATGTCGGCCGAACCAGAGAAAGATTTTCCGTTCCGGGTGGGTCGGCGCGCCCAGGAAGGGCACCGGCGTCCTCCAACTTCTCCGACCGATCCCGACTGGGAGGTCCCCTGTGTCCATGCCCCACCACCTGACCGCCACCGGCGGCGCGCCGTTCGCCGCCGAGGGCATCCCACCGCTGCCCCTGCACGTCCGCGTCACACCGTGGAGGGATCCGATCGTCGACCGTCGCGGCCACGATCCGCGATCCGCCTACGTCGAAGAGTTCTGGCTGTCCGTGCTCGGGCCGACCGCAACCTGGCTACTGCGGCGACTCGCCGCCGGCTTCGACCATCACCCCGAGGGCTACGAGTTGGTCGTCGTCGACGCCGCCCGCAGTCTCGGCCTCAGCGTGTCCAAGGGCATGGCGTCGCCGTTCGCGAAGGCGTTGCAGCGCTGCGTGATGTTCGGCGTGGTCAACCGACTCACCGACAACTGGGTCGTGCGCAGGCGTGTCCCGGCCATCTCCCAGCGCCACCTGCTGCGCCTCCCGCCGGCGATGCAGACGGCCCACGAGCAGTGGACGCGCACGACCATCCACCTCGACGTCCTCGAGCGGGCGCACACGTTGGCGACGGCGATGCTCGCCGCAGGTGACGACCGCGGGGTGCTGGAGCCGCAACTCGTCGCCGTCGGCATCCCGGCTCCGACCGCTGCCGAGGCCACCCAGCTCGTCCTGCGCCGAGGGGACCGCCGCGACTGACGGAGCGATGAGCGATGTGCGGCGTACGACCGCTCATCGCTCATCGCAGTCAGCCCGGCGGGGTGAAGTTGCAGGCGAGGTCGACGAGCAGCCGGGTGCCGAAGCCGGTGGCGCCCTTGCTCCGCCAGCTCTCGTCGGCGTCGACCTTCATCGGGCCGGCGATGTCGAGATGCGCCCACGGCACGGCACCGACGAACTCCGACAGGAACACGGCTGCCGTGATCGTCCCGCCGTACGGACCGCCGACGTTCTTGACATCGGCGATGTCCGAGTCGAGCAGCTGGCGGTACTTCTTCTTCTCCAGCGGCAACTGCCACACCGGCTCGTCGACCTCCGCCGCGGCGGCACGCACCTGATCCACCCAACCCTGATCGTTGCCGAGCACACCGGCCAACGACGGCCCGAGAGCAACGAGGCAGGCACCCGTCAGTGTGGCGATGTCGACGATCGCGTCGGGCTGCTGCTCGGTCGCCAGGACCAACCCGTCGGCGAGCACGAGCCGACCCTCGGCGTCGGTGTTGTGGATCTCGACGGTGGTGCCGCCGCGAATGCGCAACACGTCACCGAGCTTCATCGCCGAACCGGACGGCATGTTGTCCGTGCACATCAGGTATCCGGTGACCGCCGATCGGCAGCCGAGGGCCCGCAGCGTGGACATCGATGCCAGCACGGCGGCGGCGCCCGACATGTCCATCTTCATCGCCGCGTGCATCTGATCGGTCGGTTTCAGGCTGATCCCGCCGGAGTCGTACATCACGCCCTTGCCGACCATCGCCAGGTGCCCAGTCCGCCCAGCTCGCCCAGCCCGCCCCGACCCATCCGCACCATCTGGCCGGTAGCTCAGCCGGATCATCCGCGGCGGCTCATGGCTGCCCGCGTTGACACCGAGCAGCCCACCGCAGCCGAGCTCGGCGAGCGCCGCCTCGTCGAACACCTCGACCTGCAACCCGCTCCCGGCGCCGACCTCGCGCGCCACCTCGGCCATCCGCCGGGCGGTGAGGTGCCCCGGCGGAGTGTTGGCCAGGTCCCGGGCCAGCTGCGCCGCCTGGGCGATGACGCGGCCGCGCTCCGCACCGGCCGTCACCCCCTTGCTCCGTCCGCTCGCAGCGACCAGCGTCACGTCGGTGAGCTCAGACCCCGATGGCTCCTTCTTCAATGCCCCGTACCGGTAGCGCGACAGCAGCAACCCTTCCACGACGGCCTGACCGGCCGCTTCAGCCGCGACCCGTCCCGAGTCGGGCAAGGTGGTGGCGAGCGACGTCTGCGTGCCGGCCGACCGCCCCAGTGCTGCCGCCGCGTCGCGCAGCCCTGCCGCGTCGAGCGCGGCGGGATCACCAATGCCGACGGCGACGACCGACGGACCGTCACGGCGTGGGACCGCCAAGCTCTGGCCGACCTTCCCCTCGAACCCGGCTGCCGCCAGCGTCGCCCTGTCCAGACCGAGCTGGCGTGGCACGGCGCCCCGCTCGCCGACGGCGTACCCGACGACACCTGCGCTCGACGGCACGGCACGGGCGACGGCCACGCGAACACGGGCGGCCCGCTCGATCGAGGGGGCGGGGTGGAACTCGGCGACGGCGCCGTCTCGATCGGATGTGGGGTCGGACATGGCTGTCAAGTCTGCCCGTCGACAGACTCGCCGCCCCGGTCAGCAGGCTCGCCGCGAACATCGCCCACGTCGCGCACCCGCAGCGTCGATCCGGTGACGGCGTCCTGCCAGCGGGCCATCGTCCACAGCAGGTCCGACAGGCGGTTGAGGTAGGCGACGACGAGCGAGGGCGGCGGCGCAGCGGCGATGGCGTGGCGCTCAGCCCGCCGCACCACGGTCCGCGCCAGGTCCAGCCACGCCGCCGTGACGTTGCCGCCGGGCACCGTGAACTCCGTCGGCGGCTCGAACAGCTCGTCCAGTTCGTCGATCTCTGCTTCGAGGCGATCGATCATCGGGGCGTCGACGGCGGTCGATCCCGCCTCGAGCAGCTGCCGCTTGTCGGGGTCGGTTGCCAGCTCCGCCATCAGCACCCACAGCGCTTGCATGATCGGGATCAGCCGCCGCTCGACATCGCCGCCGGCGTGCACTCGGGTCAGGCCGAGCACGGCCTGCGCCTCGTCCACGGCGCCGTACGCGGTCGGCAGCTCGGAGTCCTTGGCCACTCGCCCGCCGTGGAACAGCCCGGTCGTGCCGTCGTCGCCGGCCTTGGTGTACACCTTGCGCCGCACCGCCGGAACGTACCTCGCCCGCATGGCCGCCGGCTCGGGGAATCAGCAGCTCTGCCGCCAACGCCCCGTCCTGCGTCGAGACCCCGCCAGTAGCCTCGGGCCTCCATGCCTGGCCAGCCCTACCTGGACGCCGTCGCCGAGCGCGTCGTCGTGTTCGACGGCGCCTTCGGCACGCACATCCAGTCGCTCGACCTCTCGGCGGACGACTTCGGAGGGCAGGCCCTCGAGGGTTGCAACGAGATGCTCTGCATCACGCGGCCGGACGTGATCGCGGAGATGCACGCCTCGTTCTTCGACGTCGGGGTCGACGCCGTCGAGACGGCGAGCTTCGGCAGCTTCTCCACCGTGCTCGCCGAGTACGACGTCGCCGAGCGCTCGCACGAGCTGAACGTCGCTGCGGCACGGATCGCCCGCGAGGTCGCCGCCGAGTACTCCGCCGACGGGCGGACCCGATTCGTGGCCGGCTCGATCGGACCGGGCACGAAGCTGCCGAGCCTCAGCCACATCCGCTTCGCCGAGCTGCGCGACGCCTATACCGACCAGGCGCGTGGGCTGCTGGAAGGTGGCGTCGACCTGTTCGTCATCGAGACGTGCATGGACCTGCTGCAGGTCAAGGCGGCGATGATCGCCTGTCGCCGGGCGATGCACGAGGCCCGGCGGGCGGTGCCCCTGCAGGTGCAGGTGACGGTGGAGACGACCGGCCGGATGCTCGTCGGCAGCGAGATCGGGGCTGCGTTGGTCGCCATCCAGGCGATGCGGCCGGACGTGATCGGCATGAACTGCGCCACCGGCCCGGCCGAGATGCGCGAGCACCTGCGGTACCTCAGCCAGCACTCGCCGCTGCCGATCAGCGTGATGCCCAACGCCGGTCTGCCCAGCATCGTCGACGGCCGCACGCACTACGACCTGACGCCCGAGCAGCTGACCGACTTCCACGTCCGGCACGTCACCGACCTCGGCATCCAGGTGGTCGGCGGCTGTTGTGGCACGACGCCCGAGCACCTGCGCCAGGTCGTCGAGGCCGTGCGCGACCTGACGCCCGCCGCCCGCTCGCCGGTCTCCGAGCCGAGCGTTGCGTCCATCTACAGCCCGGTGACCATCGAGCAGGACCTGTCGTTCCTGATCATCGGTGAGCGCACGAACGCCAACGGCTCAAGGGCGTTTCGCGACGCGATGCTCGTCGGCGACTGGGACATGTGCACGAAGATGGCCAACGAGCAGGTGCGCGAGGGCGCCCACGTGCTCGACGTGTGCGTCGACTACGTCGGGCGCGACGGAGCCGTCGACATGGACGAGATCGCCAAGCGCTTCGCCACGCAATCGAGCGCCCCGCTCGTCCTCGACTCGACCGAGACACCGGTTCTCGAGGCCGGCCTGCAGCACATCGGCGGGAGACCGATCCTCAACTCCGCCAACCTGGAGGACGGCGAGCTGCCGGACAGCCGGTTCGACCGGGTGATGTCACTCGCCCGCGAGTACGGGGCGGCCGTGATCTGCCTGCTCATCGACGAGCGCGGCCAGGCCCGCGACGTCGAGTGGAAAATGGAGATCGCCCACCGCATCCACGAGATCGCCACCGAGCGCTACGGGCTGTCGGCCAGCGACCTGATCTTCGACGCGCTGACGTTCCCGCTGTCCACCGGAGACGACGACCTGCGTCGCGACGCGATCTACACGATCGAGGCGATCAAGCGGATCAAGGCCGAGATCCCCGGTGCCCACACGACCCTCGGGGTGTCCAACGTCAGCTTCGGTCTCAACCCGGCTGCCCGTCACGCCCTCAACAGCGTGTTCCTCCACGAGGCCGTGCAGGCCGGGCTGGACTCGGCGATCGTCCATGCCGGCAAGATCGTGCCGCTCAACCGGTTACCCGAGGAACAGCGCGAGGTGTGCCTCGACCTCGTGTGGGATCGCCGCCGACCAGCCTCCGTGGCGAACAGAACGGCAGCCTACGACCCGCTGCAGCAGCTGCTCGAGGTGTTCGCCGATGTCAAGTCGACCAAGACCGAGAAGCCGGACCGGTCTGGCCTGCCCGTGCAGGAGCGCTTGCACCACCGCATCGTCGATGGTGACCGGGATGGCCTGACCGCCGACCTCGATGACGCGATGGCCACCGGGTTGAGCGCACTCGACGTCGTCAACGATGTGCTGCTCGGCGGCATGAAGGTCGTCGGCGAGCTGTTCGGGTCCGGCCAGATGCAGCTGCCGTTCGTGCTGCAGTCGGCGGAGACGATGAAGACCGCCGTCGCCTACCTCGAGCCGCACATGGAGAAGGTCGGCGGGTCGTCGGCCAAGGGCAAGCTCGTGCTGGCCACGGTCAAGGGAGATGTTCACGACATCGGCAAGAACCTCGTCGACATCATCTGCACGAACAACGGCTACGAGGTGCACAACCTCGGCATCAAGGTGCCGATCTCTGAGATGGTGGCCAAGGTCAAGGAGGTCGAGGCCGACGCCCTCGGCATGAGCGGCCTGCTCGTCAAGTCGACGCTGATCATGCGCGACAACTTGGAGGAGCTGAACAACCTCGGCCTGGCCGAGCTGCCCGTGCTGCTCGGCGGTGCCGCGCTGACCCGCCGGTACGTCGAGCGCGACCTGCGCGAGCTGTACGAGGGGCGGCTGTTCTACGGGCGAGACGCGTTCGAGGGGTTGTCGACGCTCGAGGCGCTGATGGGCATGAAGCGCAGCGGCGCGTGGGACGACGAGTTCGGTCGGGTGCCCACGGGCCGGGTGCTTCCCGAGCGATCGGGGGCCGCCACCGTTCCGGCCGAGCTGCCGCGGCGATCGCCTGATGTCGCCGCCGACAACGAGGTGTTCCGGCCGCCGTTCCTGGGGTCGCGCGTCATCAAGGGCGTCGGGCTCGACGAGATCGCCGAGTACATCAACGAGACCGCGCTGTTCCGCAACCAGTGGCAGTTCCGGCCGGAGAAGGATGCGGCCGGGGTGCCCGAGAGCGACGAACAGTTCAAGACCCGCATCCGGTCAGAGCTCCGCACGCAGCTGGCGACAGCCAAGGCGTCGGGCGTGCTGGTGCCGCAGGTGGTGTACGGGTACTTCCCCGCCAACGGCGACGGCGACGACCTCGTCGTGTGGACCGACGAAGCACGCACCGGTGAGGCGGCCCGGATGCACTACCCGCGCCAGAAGACGGCGCCGTTCCTGTGCATCGCCGACTTCTTCCGGCCGGTCGAATCGGGGGAGATCGACTACGCCGCGTTGCACATCGTCACGATGGGCGGTGCCGTGAGCGCAGCGGCCGCCGAGCTGTTCGCCCGCAACGAGTACCAGCAGTACCTGCTGCTGCACGGGCTGGGCGTGGAGATGGCCGAGGCGCTGGCCGAGCTGTGGCACCGCCGCATCCGTGAGGAGTGGGGGTTCGTCGCGGAGGACGGCCCGACGGTCGGCGGGCTGTTCCGCCAGCAGTACCGCGGCGGTCGGTACTCGTGGGGATACCCGGCCTGCCCGGACCTGGAGGACAACGCGACGGTAGGTCGACTGCTCGGCGTCGACCGCCTCGGCATCGAGGTCAGCGAGGAGACCGGCTGGCAGTACCAGCCCGAGCAGACCACCTCCGCCCTCATCTGCCACCACCCCCAAGCCAAGTACTTCGTCGCGAGGTAGTCGGTTCTGACGAAACTGGGTCGCGCTCCAGCGCGACCAGATCACCTGAGAATCAGCTGCGGGCGACGGCGGTGAGGGCCTGGTCGAGGACACGGCGGCCGTGCTCCAGGGCGAGCCGTTCCCACTCGGGGTCGTCCGGCGTCGAGCAGACCCGGTGCTCCCAGATCGCAGCGGCGTGGACCGGTTCGTCACGATCGCCGTGGCGATGCACCCAGTGCTCGGCCCGCTCGGCGAGGATCATGCGGGTGTTGCCGACCGTGCCCAGCTCGAACGTGACGTCGTGGTAGTCCGTGTCGGTCAGCACGTCGGCCATCCCCTTGGCCAGCTGGCCGACCCTCGTTGCTGACGTTGCGTCCGGGTTGCCGGCGGTGACCTCGATGTGGTCGTCGTCGAACCACCGTCGCAGCCAACGATCACCGTCGGTACCCGACGGAACATGGGAGAGCAGGGTGAACGTGCCGAACTTGCCGTGACCGGTGTGCAGGTCGACGGTCAACACCACCTCGGCGCCGGCCAGGTGTGCCTTTGCGACTGACCGGAGGATCTGCGTCGACGCCTCGAGCCCGGCGCCGCCGAAGTACAGGCCGTCGGGATGCGTGTACTGACCCCGGCTGACGGCGTCACGGATCCACGCGATGCCGTGCTGCTCGCGGAACGGGGCGATGGCGTCGAGGAACGCGTCGGCGGACGGCAGCTCGTGGCCTCCGGGCACGAGCAGCGGGTGCAGCTCTTCGTACCCCGAGTTGGCAGGCGGACGATGCGCGTCGCGGCTCCAGTTGCGGTTGAGGTCGACGTTGTTCTCGTTCTGGCGCCGCCACCACGCCATGCCCCACGGGTTCACCGCGTGCACCGCCACGACCTTCGTCGCAGGCGGGAGCGATCGCCCGAGCAGCTCGCATTGGATCGCCGACGGGGCGAAGCCCTCGATGCCGTGAACGCCCGACAGCACGACCAGCACGCCCGGGCCGTCGGGCTCGCCGGCGATGGCGACGTCGATCGTCAGCTCTTGACCGTTGGGCCCCCGCGCCTCGATCGGGTATGCGTCCAGCACGGCGCCGGCTGCGAGGGCGGCGCGCCGGAACAGGGCTCGGCACTCGTCGTACGTCAGCGGCAGCACCGAGGGATCTTCGCGTGGAGCGGCGACGTGCCAGCATCCCGTTGATGCACCTCCCGAACGAAGGACGCACGGCGGACGACGTGCTGGCCGAGCTGGTGGCCAAGCGGGCGAACGACGTCGACTGGGCCGGCGGTCGCACGTTCGGGATGGTCTACGACGGCGGCCCGTCCGTCCATGACGTGGCGGAGCAGGCGGCTCGTTTTTACCTGCACGAGAACGCGCTCAACACGAAGGCGTTCCCGTCGCTCGGCCAGATCCAGTCGGAGGTCGTCGGATGGACGGCCGGTCTGCTCCACGGCCCGGGCACGGTGGCCGGCTTCCTCACGAGCGGCGGCACCGAATCGATCCAGTGCGCCGTGTTGGCAGCGCGCGAGCGAGGGCGCATCGAGCGGGGCATCACCGAACCGGAGATCGTGCTGCCCGAGAGCGCGCACGCCGCGTTCCACAAGTCGGCGCACCTGTTCGGCATGCGCGTCGTCAACGTGACGGTGCTCTCCGACTGGACAGCCGACGTCGACGCGATGGCCGCAGCCGTCGGGCCGAACACCGTGCTCGTCGTCGGGTCCGCGCCGCAGTACCCACAGGGCGTGATGGACCCGATCCCGGCGATCGCCGAGATCGCTGCGTCCGTGGATGCCAACTGTCACGTCGATGCGTGCATGGGCGGGTTCGTGCTGCCGTTCGCCGAGCTGCTCGGGCGTCCCGTGTCGCCGTGGGACTTCCGGGTCGAGGGGGTGCACTCGATCTCGGCCGACATCCACAAGCTTGGCTATGCGCCAAAGGGCGTCTCGGTCATCCTCCACCGCACGAAGGAGCTGCGCCGCTACCAGACGTTCGTGTTCGACGGGTGGCTCGGCGGCTTCTACGCATCACCCAACCTGCAAGGGACCCGATCCGGCCTCCCGATGGCTGCGGCGTGGGCCGTCATGGCCCACCTCGGTGTCGATGGCTACCTCGAGCGCACCAGTCTCACCTTGGAGACGGCCGATCGCATGCGTGCCGGTGTGCTCGGCATCGACGGTGTGCAGGTCCTCGGCGACGGCCGCTACCACCTCATCCCGATGGCCGCCGATCCGGCCGTCGAGCCCGCCGTCGACATGTTCGCGCTCGGCGACGCGCTGCTTCGGCGGGGGTGGTTCCACGACCGCCAGGGTCCGCCGGACACCCTGCACTCGACCGTCAGCTTCGGCAACGCGCCGGTCATGGACGAGTACCTCGCCGACCTCGCCGAGTGCGTGGCCGAGGTGCGCGGCCTGCGCGCCGACGACCGCTCCACCAACTACGCCACTCTCGAGTAGCGCGTCCGAGGGTTTGCTGCCCGAATGGGGTGCCGGAAACCCTCGGGTGACCCGAAAGCCTCGGATCGTGAATGGTCAGGGCAGGTCAGGTCAGGCTGGCGACGGCTGCGAGGGCGGTGTCGATGGTGTCCTGGGCCGGGTCGTTCGGGCGGGGCATGACCACCAGGCGGTCGACGCCGAGCTCGGCGAACGCCGCCGCTACCTCGGCGGTCAGGCGACCGCGCGGCGTGACGGAGATCTCCAGCCGACCGAGCGCGGAAGGACGCTCGACGCGTTCCGCCGCCTTGGCCAACCCCTTGAGTGAGGCCGCCGTGTCCTCGGGCCGTTGGGCGAAGCCGTACCACCCCTGCCAGGCCGCGACGGCCCGGCGATAGGCCGGCGCCGAATGGCCACCGACGACGACCGGGATCGGCTGCTGGACCGGGCGAGGGTGGGCATCGACCCCGGCGAAGTTGGCGAACCGGCCGTGAAACTCCGGGTGCTCGTCGTACCACAGCGACGTCATCGCGGCGAGGTACTCGTCGGTGATCGCGCCACGGTCGGCGTAGTTGGCACCGATCGCTCTGAACTCGGGTTCGAGGTAGCCGACGCCGATCCCCAGTGTGACCCGGCCCCCACTCAGCACGTCCAGGCTGGCGACCTGTTTGGCCAGCACCACAGGGTTGCGCTGCGGGATGATCACGATCCCCGTTGCCAACCGCACCGTCGTCGTGTTCGCCGCCGCCCACCCCAACGCCAGCAGCGGATCGAGGGCGGCGTCTTGGGGCGCCATCGGTGACGGCGGCGCCTGCGGGTCCGGGAGGATGACGTGCTCACCGGCCCACACCGACTCGAAACCGGCCGCCTCGGCGGCGATCGCCGTCTCCGCCAACCCGTCGGGTCGGGCCCGCGGGCCCATGTTGATGCTGAACAGGCCGAGCTGCATGGGGCCAGTGTGCTCGTCGGCCAGCACGTCCAGCACACTGGGCGGCGTGGACGACGTGGTGGTGAGCCAGGGCGTGATGATCCCCGCCACCGAGTTGCGGTGGCGGTTCTCGCGCTCGTCAGGTGCCGGCGGCCAGCACGTCAACACGTCCGACACCCGCGTCGAGCTGTCGTGGGATCTGCTCGGATCGTCGGTTCTCGACGCCGCACAGGGGGGGGGGGCCCGCGGACGGCTCGGTCAGTCGCTGGTCGACGGTGCGGTCACCGTCACGGCGTCGGATCGGCGCTCGCAGCTGCGCAACCGCGAGCTGGCCGCACAGCGGCTCGCCGGCCTCGTGGCGGCGGCGATCGCACCACCGCCGCCACGTCGCCGCCCAACCCGCCCGACCAAAGCCGCCAAGCGCCGGCGGGGCGAAGCGAAGCGGCAGCGCAGCGACGTCAAGCGGCTGCGGCGTCCGCCCTCGGCGGAGTGAACGTTTGCGTCGGAGTGGTCGTCACGCCGCGCGAAGGGCGGCCAGCACGAGGCTCGGATCGACGAGCGCGCCGCCGCAGTCCTCGCAATGATCGTCCCCCGACGCGTCCAGGTGTGGCCAGATCACGGCGCAATCAGCGCACGCCCAATCGTCGCCCTCGATGAGGTTGCGCATCTTCATGGTCAGCTCCTTGTCGTCCAGCGGTTGATCGCTGGACACTGTGACAAGAGGGTGTCACGACAACTCACCCGCGCCGCGGATGTGCCGCTGCACCCACGGCGCGCGTCAGCCGCCGAGCAGCTCCGTCACACGCTCGGTCGGCCGACCGATGACGGCGCGGTGCGCGCTCACGAGCAATGGCCGCTGCAGCAGCTGCGGGTGGCGCACGAGGACCTCGACGACGCCGTCCGCCGTCGCCAGGTCATCGGCGGTCACGCCGAGCTCGTCCCACCGTTCCCGCCGGACGAGGTCGGCGATCGGATCCTCCAGCTTGGCGATGATCCCGCGCAACACCGCGGCGTTGGGCGGGTTGTCGAGGTAGCGCACCACATCGACCTCCGCGCCGAGGTCCTCCACCACTGCGAGCGCCTGGCGGGACTTCGTGCAGCGGGGGTTGTGGTAGACGGTCACGGCGGCCATGGCCCCCCACGCTACGGACTCATCGGTCGGCCGGATCCGGTCGGCGCGCCTGGCGATCGGTGCCGTGTTCTTCGTCAACGGCATGACCTTCGCATCGTGGTCGCCGCGGCTACCCGAGATCCAGGAACGCTTGGACGTCTCCGACACTGCGCTCGGCGTCACGCTGGTCGGGATGGGCGTCGGGGGCCTGGCGGCGAGCCTCTCGAGCGGGTGGATGGTCGATCGATTCGGCAGCCGCACGATGACCGTGTGCACGTCGGCGACCCTGTGCGTGTTCCTGCCGCTGATGGGTGTCGCGCCGACCGCGGTGCTGGTCTTCGCCACGCTGATCACGCTGGGCGCCCTCGACGGGCTGACCGACGTGGCGATGAACGCGCAAGCAGTCGAGCTGCAGCGGCGGGTCGGCACGTCGATCATCACCCGCTTCCACGCGGCGTGGTCGGCCGGCGCGGTGGCGGGCGGTGTTGTCGCGAGTCGGGCCGCCGACGCCGGCGTCTCGATGCGGGCACAGCTGGTCGTCACCTCCGTGGTGCTCATCGCCGTGACCCTGGCGTCGACGACGTGGCTGCTGCCCGACCATGGCGCACACGTTGGCGCCGACGGGAGCGAGGCAGGCGGCGGCGAGCGAACGTCACCGCGAGGGATCCTGTTGCGGTTGTTCCTCGTCGGTCTCGCCGTTGCCTTGGCCGAGTCGCCGCCGGTCGAGTGGGCGGCGTTGATGATGGCGCAGCGGTTCGACGTCGGCCCAGGTGGGGCGGGTCTCGGATTCGTCGCCGTCGCCGTCGGCATGTTCGTCGGGCGGTTGATCGGCGATGCCGCCACAGATCGGTTCGGGTTGGAACGCACCCGGCGCGGCGGCGCCGCACTCGCTGCGGCCGGCACGATCATCGCCACGCTCGGACCACACGTCGCGCTCGCCGGCGCCGGCCTGTTCGTCACCGGAGTCGGCCTGTCGTCCCTGTTCCCCTTGCTGTTCCGAGCCGCCAGCGACCTGACCCGGGGGTCCCACTCGGGGATGGCCGCGTTCTCGTCCGGCGCCAGACTCGGGATCCTCGCCGCCTCACCGGCGGTCGGTCTGATCGCTGGTGGCGTGTCGATCGCCGTGGCGGTGCTCGTCGTCGCCGGCGGCGCAGCGATGGCCGTCGCCGCCAGTCGGCTACCTCGATCCGCGGTCAGCGAGCTGGCGGCCGACTCGCTGTGACACCGCCCGCGTAGGGTCACCCCACCGACATCCCCCTCACCCGTGCGGGCCGCTGGCCCCGACACCCGGGAGGGTTTCCGTGTCCCAGTTCTGTGGCGTCCACCGACCGCCACGCGCCGGCGTCGACCAGATTGACTCTGCGGCAGCCGCGCTTACCGTCATCCGACTCGCCGTCCACCAGCCGCTGCAACCCGAGGTCATCGTGCTGGTGCTCGATGCCGACCGCCGAGGACGGACCGTCGTCATCGTCGACGGCACCGACGAACCGGACTCCGTGCTGGAGGTCGTCGAGCGCATCGCCGAATCGGCCGCCGACAGCGAGCTCGGGGCTGCGCTCGTCGTCGCCTCCGTGCGACCGAGCAGCGGCCCGCTCGACGGCGACGACGAGCGGTGGTTGGAGGCGTGCGACCTGGCCGACGACTTCGGCGTCGAGTTGCTCGAGTGGTTCGTCATCTCCGACGACACCGGCCCGACCACTGCGTGGTGCCCCCGAGATCTCCTCGCCGACCCGCCGCGTTGGCCGCGAGCGTCGTGATGCCCGTCGTCTTCGCGATCGTCGTGGTGGTGGCCGTCGTGACCGTCATGGCCACGATCAGCCGGTGCGCGCTCGCCGTTGCGCAGGGGTCAACCGCAGCCCGGCGGCGCGGAGCCGTCGGACCAGCTCCCGGCTCTCCACCTCCACCGCCCCGGCCGCCACGACGTCCGCTCGGTGTTCCTCCGGCACGTCGTAGTGGTCGCCTTGGAACGCCCGCCTCGGCACGCCAAGTCCTTGCGCGAACTGGTGCAGCTCGTCCAACGAGGTGTCGCTCACCAGGTGGCACCACTTGCTCCCTCGGAACCACCATCGGGGTTCGTCCACGAGCACCACCACGGGTCGCAGTCTGGCGCTGCGGCAGCCGTCGTGCGACGCCCCGGGCCACAATCGGGCGTGGTGAACGACGAGGTCGAGCTGCGGGTCGCCTGGAAGTCCTCGATCGGTGCGACACCCGACGCCATGATGGCCTTCGACGACGTGGTCGGTCGCCACCGCGAGGCCCACCGCCGGTACCACGACGTGCGCCATGTCACGTGGGTGATCCGCCACGTTCGCTGGCTCGCCGCGACGGAACCGGCTGACGACGTCGACGCAGTGGTCGCCGCCGCCTTTTTCCACGACGCGATCTACGAGCCGATCGCGAACGACAACGAGGCGCGCAGCGCCGCCCTCGCCGGGCGCGTGCTCGGCCAGCTCGGCTGGCGACCGGATCGATGCCGCACCGTGGCGGCGCTCGTGCGGGCGACCGAGCACCACCTGGCGTCCGCCGATCCGGGCGTCGGCGTCCTCAACGACGCCGATCTCGCCGTGCTGGGCAGCGAGCCCGCCGCCTACCAGGCCTACGTCACCGGCGTGCGGGCGGAGTACGCCCACGTCGACGACGACGGCTGGCGCCGAGGTCGCGCCGCCGTCCTGCGCAGGCTGCTCGAGCGTCAGGCGCTGTACGCCACCTCGACGGCGCGTCGCCGCTGGGAGTCGCCAGCCCGCGCCAACATGACCGCCGAGCTGGCGGCTCTCGAGTGACACGAACGCGCTCCTGCCCGCACCCGCACAGGGATGAGCGCGCGATGAGCGCGGCGCGCCGTTGGACCAGCCATCGCTCATCGTCCGGGTACCGTCCGGACGTGTCGGATCCGGGTCTCGACGCCATCGAGCGCTGGTTCGTCGAGCGGGGACTGCCGCACTTCGTCGAGCGGAGGGACTCGGCGGCCGCCATCTGGGGGCGGGCACTGCCGCTCTTGATCCTGATCGAGGTCCTGCTCGGTCTCAACGCCTTGAAGGTCACCGGCGAGCGTTGGTCGGTCGGCCAGAACCTGGCCGCGGCCGGGTTCGTCCTCGTCATCCTCGTCGCCACGTGGACGATCGCCAACAAGCTGCGGGGACGTCGCGCCTTCGAGCGGCCGCAACGGATCGGCGCGGCGGAGCTCGTCATCTTCGTCATCGCGCCGGCCATCCCGTCCGTCGTGTTCGGACAGTGGACCGACGGCCTGGAGACGGTGATCGAGGCCATCGCGCTGCTCGCCCTGATCTGGGCGATCACCAGCTATGGCGTCATCCCGCTGTTGCGGTGGGCGGCGCAGCGCACGCTGGCCCAGCTCGCCCTGCTGTTCAGCGTCGTCGTCCGAGGTCTTCCGCTGCTGCTGCTCTTCACCACCTTCCTGTTCATCAACGCCGAGGTCTGGCAGGTCGCCGGAACGCTGACCGGCGTCCTGTACGTCGCCGTCCTCGGCATCTTCTTCCTGCTCGGAGCCGTGTTCGTGCTGTCCCGGATCCCGCCGCTGATGCACGAGCTGAACCGTTTCGACAGCTGGGACGAGATCGACGAGCTGGTCGAGCGGACACCGGCGGCGGGCGAGATCGACCGCCGGCACCTCCCGTCATCGGGTCCGCCGACCGAACGACCGATGCCTCGGCAACGCTTCAACATCGGTCTCGTCACCGTCTTCTCTCAGGCCATCCAGATCACGCTGGTCGCTGCGACGCTGACCGGGTTCTTCGTGCTGTTCGGTGTGCTCGCCATCCCCGAGTCGACGATCCTCGACTGGACCGCCCTCGACGAGATCGACGTGTTCGCTCGCCTCGACGTGGGCGGACGCCAACTGGTGCTCACCGAGCCGCTGGTGCGCGTCGCCGGCTTCCTCGGCGCGTTCTCCGGCATGTACTTCACGGTGCAGCTGTCGACGGACGCCTCGTATCGCGAGGAGTTCGCAGAGGACCTCGCACCGCAACTGCGCCAAGCCCTCGCCGTGCGCTGCGTGTACCGCCGGGTGTTGACCTCACCACCGGCGCGACCTGAGGAACCACGCCGGCCTGACGCTGTCCTCGCTCGTGCAGAGGCCGGGCAGCGGCCGGCCGGGCCCGACTGACCGGCGCGCCGGTGAGGCGGTCGGTGCGGCCCATCGCGTGCTGCTTGACTTGGGTCGTGGCTCAACCAGGGTTGGCACCGCTCCCGACTCGTCCGGCACCACGCGTCGTCGAGGCCGTCGACGAAGTCGTCGAACCCGAGGAACCTGCCCACTCGCACATCGTCAAGGTCGGACCCGGCGAGTCGGCGACGGCGAAGGTGGTCGAGGCACGAATCTACGGCACACCCGTCGAAGCGCTGTGTGGGCACGTGTGGGTGCCGTCCCGCGACCCCACGCAGTTGCCGCTGTGCCCGGAGTGCAAGTCGATCTACGAGATGTACCAGGCGTTCAACGGGGACCTGCCCGAGTCACCCGACGACTGATCGCGCCGTCATGGACGCTCCGGTCGACGGGCTGCGGATCCGGTATTCGGTGCGTGCGCTCGTGCTCGACCCGGCCGACCGGGTGCTGCTCGTGCGGTTCGAGTTCCCGACTGTCACGGTGTGGGCGACACCCGGGGGCGGCCAGGAGCCGGGCGAGGACGACGACGCCACGTTGCGCAGGGAGCTGGACGAGGAGCTGGGCCTTGCGTCGATCGAGATCGGGCCGCAGGTGTGGGACCGGCTGCACATCATCCCGTTTCTCGACGGTCGCTGGGACGGCCAGCGCGACCGGGTGTACCTCGTCCGCACGGAGGCGTTCGAGCCGACACCGCGGCTGACCTGGGAGCAGCTGCGCGCCGAGCGCCTGCACGAGCTGCG
>JBPCJW010000182.1:0-3387 GCA_051004915.1 Ilumatobacteraceae bacterium | reverse complement strand
GGTGGGAACCCGAGCTGCGCGGCATCATCATCGTCATCATCGCCGTCGTCACGCTGTGCGGCAGCGTGTACATGGTCCTGGCGACGAACCTCGGGGCGCGCCTCGGCTTCCTCGTCGCCTTCGCCGGTCTGGCCGGGTGGATGATGCTGATGGGGTTGGTCTGGATGATCTACGGCATCGGTCTGCAGGGGCCGCTGCCATCGTGGGTCGCCGTGCCGGGCCGCACCGTCATCCAGGACAACATCGCGCTGTTCTCGGCCAGCGTCCTGCAGACTCGGGTCGACATCCCGGAGGGCGCCTCGTTCTCCGAGCAGGCCACGATCGTGTTGGATCAGTTCCTAGCCGAAGGCTGGACCCTGCTCTCCGAGGAAGATCCGGCGTTCGGCCAAGCCGCCGCGTCGGCCGGCGCGTACCTGGAGGAGACCGGCGCGTTCGTCGCCGGTCAGTTCCTGCCGGTCGCCGTGTACGACATCGGTGGCGAGCGCTGGCCCAAGCTCGGCGATGCTCTCGACTTCCTGGCGTTCCGTCACGACCCGCACTACGTCGTGGTCGAGGTGGCCGCGCTCGAGCCGACGCGCACCGAGCCCGGCCGCGCACCCGCGCCGCCCGTCATCGACGAGACCCGGCAGCGCCAGTACGTGTACATGGTCCGAGATCTCGGCGCCCAGCGCCAGCCGGCACTGTTCGTGATGCTCGGGTCGGGCCTGGTCTTCGCGGTGCTGTGCTGGCTGATGCACCGCCGCGAACGGATCCTGACGACCAACCGCAGCCTGGTCCCGACCTCGTGAGCGAGCGAAGCGAGCGAACAATTGACACCGTGAGCGAGCGAACCGAGCAAACAATTGACACGGTGATGGTGGGCGTCCGGTGAGCCAGTACCTGCCGGTCATCGCGTTGGTCGGACTGGCCGTGGTGTTCGGCATGATCAGCTTCGGCGCGTCCCGCCTGCTCGCGCCGCGCCGGCCATCGGCCGCCAAGCAGGCCCCGTACGAGAGTGGCATCGTGCCCAGCCGCGAGCCGCCCGAGCGCTTCCCGGTCAGCTTCTACCTCGTGGCGATGCTGTTCATCATCTTCGACATCGAGATCATCTTCTTGTACCCGTACGTCGTGTCGCAGGCCGAGCTCGGCCTCTCCGGGTTCGTCGCCATCCTCATCTTCTCGGCGCTGTTCTTCGTGACGTTCGTGTACGAGGTGGCCCGCGGCGGTCTCGATTGGGGACCGCTGCAACGCCTGCGCAACCTCGATGTCGACGCGAGGGCGTTCAACCCCGAGCGCACCGTCGCCTCGACGATCCGCCGGGTCGGCACTGAGGGTCGCCCCGACTCAGAGGAAGCGGCCTAGCGCCATGGGGCTCGTCAGCGATGTGCGCCAGGACGGCCTCGCGGGCCTCGCCCACAACGTCATCACGAGTCGCCTCGAGGACATCGTCAAATGGGCTCGCTCGCGCAGTTCGTGGCCGGCCAACTTCGGGTTGGCCTGCTGCGCCATCGAGCTGATGGCGACCGGCGGTGCGCACTACGACCTCTCGCGCTTCGGCATGGAGGTCTTCCGTGCCTCGCCACGCCAAGCCGACATCATGATCGTCGCTGGGCGCGTCAGTCAGAAGATGGCCCCGGTGCTGCGTCAGGTGTACGACCAGATGATGGAGCCGAAGTGGGTCATCTCGATGGGCGTCTGCGCGTCCACCGGCGGGATGTTCAACAACTACGCCATCGTCCAGGGCGTCGACCAGATCGTCCCCGTCGACGTCTATGCGCCGGGGTGCCCGCCGACGCCGGAGACGCTGCTCCACGCCATCGAGACGCTGCACCAGGCGATCGAGGACGGCCAGCTGATGCGCCGGCGCTCGGACGGCTCGTCGAGCGGGGCGAACCTCCACGTGCGGGAGATCGTCGGCCAGTCCGTGCCGGTCCTGCTCGGGAGCAAGTGACGTGGCCGACGCGGCCGAGGATCAACAGGCCGCGCCCACGAGCGACCCAACTCGCGAGCCGGTCAGCGAGCTGCACGGCTGCCCGCTGACCGAGCGCCGCGGGCACGTCGTGGCGCACCCGACGCGGGAACGCTACGTCGAGGTCGTCAAGGCGCTGGCCGACGACGGTTACACGATGTGCGTCGACGTGACCGCCGTCGACTTCATCGCCCATCCCGGCCGCGCCCTACCCGATGGCATCGACCCGGAGCGCTTCGAGGTGGTCACCAACCTGCTCGACCTCGGGGGTCAGCGCCGCGTCCGCCTGCGCGTCCAGGTGCCCGACGAGGACGCCACCCTGCCCAGCCTGTTCGACGTCCACCCCGGCACCGAGGCGATGGAGCGCGAGGTGTACGACATGTTCGGCATCACGTTCACCGACCACCCCGACCTGACGCGCATCCTCATGCCGGAGGACTGGGAGGGCCACCCGCTGCGCAAGGACTACGACCAGGGCATGATCCCCGTCCAGTTCAAGGGAGTGGGCTAGTGACTGACGTGGCGTCGCGGATCGCCCAGACTTCGGAGGCGGGGCAGGAGTTGAAGCCGCGCTCGGAGGTCGGTGCGGCCGAGCTGATGCGCGAGCTCGGCGCCGTGTTGCGCATGAGCGAGGTCGAGGCCGCCCTCCTCGGCGACCTGCCGGAGGACCCCGACGAGGACCAGACGATGATCCTCAACATGGGGCCGCAGCACCCGAGCACGCACGGCGTGCTGCGGTTGATGCTGGAGCTGCAGGGCGAGACGGTGCTGCGCTGCAAGCCGATCATCGGCTACCTGCACACCGGCATGGAGAAGACGGCCGAGCGGCTGACCTACCTGCAGGGCGGCACGAACGTCACGCGCATGGACTACCTCAGCCCGTTCTTCAACGAGCTGGTCTTCTCGATGGCTACTGAAGAGTTGCTCGGCATCGACGAAGACCTGCCCGAGCGGGCGGTGTGGATCCGCACGCTGATGTGCGAGCTGAACCGGATCGCCAGCCACCTGCTGTTCCTCGCCACCAACGGCATGGACCTCGGTGCCGTGTCGATGATGATCTACGGCTGGCGTGAGCGGGAGGAGGTGCTGCGCTTCTTCCAGAAGGTCACTGGGCTGCGCATGAACCACAACTTCATCCGGCCCGGCGGCGTCGCCGCCGACCTGCCGCCGGGATGGCGCGACGACGTGGTGCGCCTGATGGACCTCCTGCCCGGCCGGCTGCAGGAGTACGACACGCTGATGACCGGGCAGCCACTGTGGCGCGAGCGGCTGCAGGGAGTCGGCACGATCACGCCGACCGAGGCGGTGGCCCTCGGCGCCACCGGGCCGGTGCTGCGCTCGACCGGTGTCGACTGGGACCTCCGCCGGGCGATGCCGTACCTGCGCTACCCCGAGCTGGAGTTCGACGTGATCGTCGGTTCCTACGGCGACGCCTTCGA
>JBPCJW010000181.1:0-4015 GCA_051004915.1 Ilumatobacteraceae bacterium | reverse complement strand
GGCCGGGTTTGCGCCGGCGGCGACGATCGACGAGGTGCCCTCGACGCCCCTGGCCGCGCCCAGCTCGTCGAGATCGTCGACGTCGACAACCCTGCGGCGCCGGTTCACCACCTCGCCCGCCTGGCCTGCGACGATCCCTCGCCGGGCGGCTGGTCCCGGCTCCTCATGTCGACGTTGCGTCGCCCGACGACCGCCGCCGCCCCGACGACGACGGCCGGTTCGGCGACCACGGCGATGGGCGACATGGCGATGGTCCAGGTCGGCGTCGTCGACTACATGTTCGAGAACCTGCCAGCGGAGGTCACGGCCAGACGATGATCGGGTTGACCAACACGTCGAGCGGCGAGGCTCACGAGCTCGTGGCCTTCCTCCTGCCGGACGACGAGGCCCGACCGGTGACCGAGCTGCTGGCGCTGCCGCCGGCGGAGTTCGAAGCCCTCGTCGCCGGCCCACCCGCCACGGTGATCATCGCACCCCCCGGCGAGGGGGGATTCGCCGTCGTCGGCGACGGCTCGCTGACCGAGCCTGGCCGCTACCTCGTGGCCTGTTTCATCCCGATCGGTGCCGATCCAGCCGAGTACCTCGCGGCCGCCCAGGCGAGCGGCGACGAGCCGCCCGTCGTGGCCGGCGATCCGCCGCACTTCACCGCCGGCGTGGCCGGCGAGCTGGAAGTCGTCGCAGCCTGACCCAGGACGCCCGGCGAACGCAGCGCGATGAGCGATGAGTGGCCCCACGCCACTCATCGCTCATCGCGTCAGTTCATTGCGCCGAGACGACCTGCTGCTGGGACGCGACGAGCTGCTCGCCGTCGAACCCGGCGAGGCGGATCACGCTGCCTGCCTCCGGGTGGGCGATGGTGACCTTCATCGTGCCGTGGTCGTCGACGAGCACCGTCGTCACCGGCCGCCCGTCGACGTACACGTCGACGCTCGTCACGGCCATCGAGTCGATCGACAGGGCCAGCTTGCCGCTGGCGGTCGGCTTCGCCGTGGCCGTCAGCCGGCGCGGGTTCATCGCCGCCAGCAGCTTCCCTGCCGCGTCCATCAGGTCGACGTTGTTCTCCGTCACGTCACGACGGGTGAGCTGGTGCACGGCGTCCGGGATCACACCAAGATCCTCGACCGGCTGACCGAACCTCGCACCTACGCGCAGGCAGCGGCGCAGCGAGACACGGAACATCGCCCCCTTCGGCAGCTTGCGCAGCGGCCCGTTCTTCCAATCGGCGCGCAGGTCGTCATGGGTCACGACGTTGGCGCCGCCGGCGCCGGTGTTGCCATCGACGCCGAGCACCGGCCCGATCTCGTGGTCCTGAAAACCGGACGCGAAGATGTCGGTCGCGCTGTAGCAGAGGGCGTCGGTGATCAGGGTCACCGGCCCCTGGTACAGCTGGCCGACGCTGTTGACGACGTCGTCCGGATACAGCGGGTGCGCCGTCGAGTAGGGCGCACCGGTCGTCACCGAGTCGTCGATCGACGTGCTCCATTCCTGGTAGTCGCCGACCGTGCGGCACAGCGCCGACGTCGACGGGTTGCTGACGAACTGCATCGGTTCGGGCTGGATCCGGCGCGGCGAGAAGAACTGCAGCAGGAACTCGGACGCGATGACGTACCCGCCACCGTTGCCGCGGACGTCGAGGATCAGCCCCTCCGGTGGCAACACGGAGAGCAGGCGGGCGACCTCGTTGAGGAACGCTTCGATGTCACCGTCCTCCATCGAGAACGTGTAGATCCGGAGGTGTCCGAACGTGCCGTGCTGCGTCTCGACGATGCGCGCCTTCAGCTCGCCGGGCCGGCTGGTCGGCATGACGTTGTCGGCGGCCTGCGCCTTCGTCGCCCGCGGCACCGCCTGCGCGCGGCGGGCGATGCGTGACGCCTCGCGCAGCGAACCCGGCGCGAACAGCCGGCGCTTCACCTGGCGGGTCAGCTCGGTGCGCAGGTCGAGTCCGACGAGATGGGAGATCGGCGCAGCGACGCCGACCGGCAGCTTCGCCCGAGCGTCGCCCGGCGCGAGGTCCTCCCCGCTCTCGAACACCCGCCACGGCAGGCGCGTCTCGTGGGTCGCGCCCTCCACCTCGTAGGTCAGCTGGACCCAATCCTCGTCGGGAGGGAGGGACATCGTCACCGGACGGATCGTCATGTTCTCGAGGCCGCGAGCCAGCCGTGCCGGCTTGTTGCTGCCGGCCTCTCGGGCGGCGTTGGCCTCGACGGCCAGGCGCATCGGGGAACCGTTCCAATGGGTCACGTGGGCACCGACCGTGAGGTGCGGGTCGGCGGTGAGGTGATCGAACGTCTTCGTGACGATCCACCGGGGGTTGCCGTCCTCGACGCACCGCTCGATCAGCACGCCGAGGAAGGCGAAGCCGCGATAGTGCGATGGCAGGATGTAGTTGGTGTGCAGGTCGCGTAGACCGATGAAGATGCGCTGCATCTCCATGTGGAACTCGGGCTCGGTCAGCTCGGCCAGCCGGTAGCGGATCAGCCGCAGCCGCTGCAGGGGGTCGACGGCGTGCATCGCCCGTTTCAGCGGCAGGTGGACGTACAAGCCGGCGAGCAGGATCTCTGCCTGGTCGACGAGCGTCATGCGCTGCGCTTCGGTCAACGACGCCTGCTCGACGTCGGCGCGGAACTCCGTCATCGACCGGACCGTGCCGAGGCCGTGTCCGGGGGCGAGCTTGATCTTGTTCTCTGCCATCTCCTGCGGCGGACAGTACTGCCAGCGAGGTCGGGCCCCGCCCGATTTGGCGGCGTTCGGCAGTCGGCGGGCCAACCCGCTCAGCAGTCGAAGTCGGAGGTCTGTTCTCGATCGGTGAGCCAGATCACCGGCCGCTGTCGGATGCGAAGCGGGCCATGCCGTCCGAGTAGGTGATCAGGAGCCCGCCGTGGACAACTTCACCCGCCTCGCCGCATCCGCTCGTCGGCGCACGGTCAGCCTGGCCGCGGTGGGTTGCTCGCCCTGCCGTTGATCGGCTCGTGTCAGCCGGGGTGCGAACCGCCCAGCCCGCGCATCATCAAAGGGGGGAGATCGGCACGAGCCTCGATCGCGCCACAGACGGCGCGACCGCCGTCGTCAGTCGGTATCGCCGGCCTCTTCGAAGTCTGCCGACGCGCTGACGACCTGGAACTGGTCGTCGAGTTGCACGTCGACCTGCGACCCGTCGTCGAGGGTGACCTCGACCTCGTAGTAGCTCTCCTCGTCGCCGACCTCGGTCTCGGTGACACGTCCCCGGCCGGTCTCGGCGAGCGCAGCGGCGCTGGCCCGCTCGAGGTCGGCGCCGGGGATGGGGGTCTCGGTCTCGCCGCCATCGTCGGCGCCGCGCTGCGCCTGGGCGATGCCGACGCCACCGCCGACGAGAACGGCCGTTGCGGCAACAGCCCCGATGATGATGGTTCGTCTCTTCATGCCATCACCATGCTCTGCGCTACCTGACGCCGACCTGAAGCCGAGGGACCCCCCCAGTTTCTGACGAAGTTCCGTACTGGCTTTCCAGCATGATCGCGGCACGGAATCGCGGGTCGGGGGTCGAGGATCACGCCGGCACACGATTGGTAGCGAACCCCGCCTCAGCGCCGAGCACCCGGGGCGGTCGCTGCAGGTCCTCCTGCCACAGGAGCGACTCGGTGGCAATGTGCGCCGGCTGATCCTGCACGGTCAGTTCGTACACACGGTCGCCGGCGTCCGATGCGTGGTGATGGATCATCCAGCCGGGCGCGGTGAGCATCAGGTCACCGGCACCCCACTCGTATCGACGCCCACCGACGCGGCTCCAGCCCGTCCCCCGGAAGAAGTAGTTGATCGCTGCCGAGACATGGCGGTGCGGGCGGTCGACGATGCCGGGTGGGCGGATCGTGATGGTGGCGAACAACGACGGCGTGGTGCCGTTGGTGCGACCCGTGAACGGGTTGTAAAGCAGGTACAGGCGGCGACCGACATAGGACTCGCCGAGCGCCTCGAGCCGATCGAGGTGCTCCTTGACGCCGCTCCACGGCCACAGCAAGGCGGGCGAGGGCAACGACGG
>JBPCJW010000180.1:0-4802 GCA_051004915.1 Ilumatobacteraceae bacterium | reverse complement strand
CGCCGATCACCTGGGCCTCGACGCTGACCCGGGCGGCGTCCCCGACACCGTCGACCGGGACGGCCCCTGGGAACGCCTGTGCCGCGGTGTCCAGCACGGCCTCCGTGCCCGTGGCGGTGTAGGTGGTCAACAGCACGAATCCGGCAGTGCCGTCGGCCGGCATGTAGGAACACGTGCTGTTCCCCTCGCCCGGTTGCGTCGTCGGATCGCCGACGGCAACGCCGAGTGCGGCGGCCGCGACCTCGGGCGTCAGCAGCGCGCACGGATCGGTCACTGGACCGCCAACCGGGGCGGCCGAGACCCCGCCGGCTGCCGTCGTCGGGCTGGTCGCCGCTGCAGCTGATCCTCCGGTCGGTGCCACGCTCGTCGGAACAGCCGTCACGGCGACATCGGGCGCGGTCGCGACGGGCGGTGCGGTGACGATCGGACCGGCCGCCGTCACCGTGATCGTGTCACCAGGGGATCCCGCACTCGATGCCGGATCCCTCGTCTCGCTCCCGCAGCCGTTGGCGGTGGCGGTGGCCACAACGATGGCAACGACGGCTGTGACGGCGACGCGCCGCGGCGAGCGCCAACGGGCACCCGTGGTGAGGATCGGGGGTCGAGTGATGTTCATGGCTGGCTGCTCCTGTGCTCGTGGGAGGGAGGTGACGGAGGTGGTGCAGGCAAGACGAGGTGCCGGACGTCGAGTTGGCGCACCACCGGCGCCACGACGAGTCCCTCGAAGGGCCGGCTGATGCACTTCCGATACCGGTGCCAGGCCTCGGCAGAGGCCCACACCGCGATCGTGCGCACCCCGTCGTCGGTGGGGCCTGCGACGTGGAGGATCAGTCCTGGGACCCTGCCGCCAACCAAACGTCGAGGCCCGTAGTCGTCCCATGTCGCGGCGATGTCCGTGACGATGGCGACGGCCCGAGGGGGGTCTTCGCCACGAATCGATTCCACGCCTCGATCGTGCGAGTCCCCGGTTGAGGACCGGTAAAGCGCGTCACGCCGATCGACGGACGGTGACGGCGACGCAACCGACGAAGATGGGTCGATGCTCGAGTACCGGGTGCTGGGGCCACTGCAGGTCGAGCGCGACGGACACGCTGTCGCGCTCTCGGCTCCCAAGGTCAAGACGCTGCTGCTGGCGCTCTTGTTGCGCCCCAACGACGTCGTGCCGACCGATCACCTGATGGCGGTCATCTGGGGTGATCATCCCCCCGATTCGGCGCGCAAGCTCGTCCAGGTCTACGTCTCGCAGCTGCGTTCGTCGCTCGGCGCCGATGCGATCGAGACCGTCGCCCAGGGGTACCGGGTGCGGGTTGCCGCCACCGGTCTCGACTCCCAGCGCTTTGACCGCATGCGAGCCGACGGGCGGACGGCGCTCGCGGATGGCAACCCCGAGCTCGCCCTGGCACTCGCCCGTAGGGCCTTGTCGCTCTGGCGAGGGCCGGCGTTGAGCGACGTCGCCTACGAACCGTTCGCCTCGGCCGCGGCGGCGCGCCTTGACGAGCTTCGGCTCGATTGCGCGGGGGACGAGCTGGATGCCGAGCTCGCCCTGGGGCGCCATGACGACGTGATCCCAGCGCTGCGACAGCTGTGCGCGGCGGAGCCACTCCGCGAACGCTCCTGGGAACGGCTCGCTCTCGCGCTCTACCGCAGCCAGCGCCAAAGCGAGGCGCTCGCCGCGCTGGCGAGCGGGCGTCGGGCGCTGCTGGACGGGCTCGGACTCGAGCCGGGAAAGGGGCTCCGACAGCTCGAGTTGGCGATCCTCAACCACGACCCGTCCCTCGACGCGATGACTCCCGATGTCTCTGCGACCCTGCACCTGCCGGCGCCTCGTTCCGCACTCATCGGGCGGCGCGATGACCTGCAACAGCTGCGGTCCCTCGTCCTTCAAGACGATGTACGCCTCGTGACGATCAGCGGCGCAGGAGGCAGCGGCAAGACCCGGGTCGCGCTGGAGCTGGCGCGGTCGATCGGCCACGCTTTCGGGAACGGCGCCGCCTTCGTCGAGTTGGCGTCCATCCAAGACCCATCCGCGGTGATTGCGTCGATCGCCCGGGCGTTAGGGGTCACCGAGACGCCGGCGGAAACAGCAGCCGAGGCCTTGACCCGCTGGTTGCCGAGCCGCGATCTCCTGCTCGTCGTCGACAACGTCGAGCACGTCATCGAGTCGGCTGGCGATCTCGTCCGTCTCATGCAGGTCGCTCCTCGCCTCACGATCGTGGCGACGAGCCGCCGAGTGCTCCACGTCTCCGGCGAGCACGTGTATCCGCTCGGCCCGCTGCCGATCGACGAGGCCGTCCAGCTGTTCGCCGAGCGAGCGGCGGCGCGCGACGTCTCCGATCTGGCCGATGTGGACAACAGGGACGTCGTCCCGACGATCTGCCGCCGTCTGGACTGCCTGCCGCTGGCCGTCGAACTGGCCGCGGCGCGGGCGGCGACGCTGGGTCCCGAGCTCCTCCTCGCTCGACTGTCAGACCGTGTGCCCGCGCTTGGTGTTGGTCCCCGAGACGCGCCGGCGCGTCAACAGACGCTGCTCGACACGCTGCAATGGAGCACCGATCTGCTCAGTGAAGTTCAGCGCCGCACGTTCGCCCGACTGTCTGTGTTCGCGGGCGGCAGTTCCGTCGAGGCCGCCGAGGCGGTGGCGGAGACGGACATCCAGTGCTTGAGCGACCTGATCGATTCGAGCTTGCTGCAGCGGACCGCCGCCGCTGGTTCGATCCGGCTGTCGATGCTCGAGACGATCCGCGCCCATGCCGCCCAGCTGCTCGACGCGACGGGAGAACGAGCCGTCGTCGAGGCGCGACACGGGGCGTACTACGTCGAGCTCGTCGAGGCGCTGGACCTGAAGAGCCCGTACACCCAGGCCGAAGCGTTGTCGACGGTCGACACCGACCTCGACAACTTGCGATCCGCGATGGACCGCGTCGAGTTGGTGGCCGATGACGACACGGCGTTGCGAGTGGCGACGGCGATGTACCGGTACTTCTACAAGCGAGGGATCTTCCGGGAGGGGCGGGACCGCATCGGTGGCCCGCTCTGGCTCGGGGCAGGCGATGCACATCTGCGTGCGTTCGCGTTGCGTGCCCTCTCCGGAATGCACTTCATGCTCGGCGATCTCGACAACGCCGAGGGTGTCGCCCGCCAAGGCATCGAGGTCGGGGGCGCCGCCGGTGCCGAGGAAGCGGTGATGGCGTGCCACACCGTCGTCAGCCACATCGCCCCCGAGCGCGGGATGTTCGACGAGGCGAGGGTGCACCTCGAGCGCAGCGAGGCCTTGGCCCGGCAGCTCCGGCTCGATGAAGATGTGATCGTCGCCAACACCAACCTGGGCGAGCTGGCCTTGGCCGTCGGTGACCTGGCCGAGGCCCAGCGACGGTGGGAGCTCTCGATGTCCACGTACGACGAGGACGACGTGAGCTGCACGTTCGCCTTGCTCGGCCTCGCGTCGATCGCCCACCGGCAGGGACTGCTCGAGGAGGCGGAGCGCTACTTCACGCAGGTTCGCTCTCTGGCAGAAGGGGCGGGGTGGTGGCACAACGCGACGATGGCGATCGTCGGGCTGGCAGGGATCGCCGCGGACCGGGGCGCCCACGCCGAATCCGCCCTGCTGCTCGGCCGCGCCTCGGCGCTGCTTGCAACGACCGGCGGCGAACTCGTACTGGCCGATGAGACCATCTACCAGAGCGCACGCGAAGCCGCCATCGCCGACCTCGGTGAAGCTCGTTTCGTCGAGCTGCTCTCGGCGGGCGCGACGGGCTCGATGGGGTGACCTCCGGCGATCTCCTGGGACTACTGCGGATTGAGCGATGAGCGGTCATCGGCCGCAGATCGCTCACGGCACGGACCCGTGCCGAGCGCGATGAGCAGTGTGCGCCGTATGACCACTCATCACTCATCGCGCCGCCGCTACCGCCAGCGGCTTGACGTCGGGCCGCTAGCGGGTTTCCTTGTGGGTGGTGTGACGCCGCTCATGGGCGCAGTACTTCTTCATCTCCAGGCGCTCACGGTCGTTGATCTTCGACTTCATCGTGATGTAGTTGCGCCGCTTGCACTCGGTGCACTCAAGGGTGATCTTCACCCGCTTCTCGCTCTTGGGCATTGAAAGCTCTCTCTCTGTCTCGCTGCGCTCGGCCAATCGGTTCTTGATACGACGGGTCGGAGTTCCTATTTCAGGATCTTGGTGACGCGGCCGGCGCCGACGGTGCGGCCACCCTCACGGATCGCGAAGCGTAAGCCCTCATCCATCGCGATCGGCTTGCCCAACTCGACCGACATTTCGGTGTTGTCGCCCGGCATCACCATCTCCGTGCCCTCCGGCAACGCGACCGTCCCGGTCACATCCGTCGTGCGGAAATAGAACTGCGGATGATAATTCGTGAAGAACGGCGTATGCCGACCGCCTTCCTCCTTCGTCGAGGTATACACCTGCGCCGTGAAATTCGTATGCGGCGTGATACTCCCCGGCTTGGCGAGGACCTGCCCGCGCTCCACATCTTCCTTCTTCGTGCCACGCAGGAGCGCACCGATGTTGTCACCCGCCCGGCCCTCATCCAAAAGCTTGCGGAACATCTCCACCCCCGTACACGTCGTCTTGGTCGTCGCCCGCAGACCGATGATCTCGATCTCCTCACCGACCTTCACGATCCCCCGCTCCACCCGGCCCGTCACCACCGTGCCCCGACCCGTGATCGTGAACACATCCTCGATCGGCATCAAAAACGCACGATCCACATCCCGCGTCGGCTCCGGCAAGAACGAATCAACCGACGCCATCAACTCCAAAATCTTCGCCGACCACTCCGGAT
>JBPCJW010000179.1:0-6184 GCA_051004915.1 Ilumatobacteraceae bacterium | reverse complement strand
GGTGTGCGATCGCACCCGTTGACAACCGATTTCGGTGGCCATAGCGACAGGGTCACACCCGTTCCCATCCCGAACACGGAAGTTAAGCCTGTCAGCGCCGATGGTACTTGGGGGTTGACCCCCTGGGCGAGTAGGCCGCCGCCGGCTTTCGCTCGAAGGGCGCCACCCCACGGGGCGGCGCCCTTCGTCGTTCTCGTAGCATGACGTGATGCCCCCACCCGGTCGTCCTCCCTCGCGCCGTCCGGGCGGAGCGCGCGGCGATCGGCCCGCGCCGTCGGGCCGCAGCCCTCGACCGCCCGCCGGTCGGGACGGTCGGGACGGTCGTGGCGGCCGGGATGGTCGTGGCGGCCGGGATGGCAGTGACGGTCGAGGCGCCCGTGACAGCCGAGCCTCCACTGACAACCGGGCCTCAACTGACAGCCGGGCTTCAACTCACGACCGGAGAGGTGCGGCCGACCGGCCGGGGCGAGACCGGCGGGGGACCGGCCAGACCGCACGTCGGCCGACATCGGGCCGGCCGGCGCCGTCCGGGCGACGGCGCGACGATCGCCCGCCTCGCCCGCAGACGGCCGCCCAGCGGCGCGCCGCCGAGGTCAACGCCACTCGCCCCCGCCGGCCACCGGCCGAACCGGGTGACGAGCGGGCCAAGATCGAGTCGCGCACGGTCGAGACGTGGATCGACGAGGGAGCGCTGCGCCAGGAGGCCTTGGGTGCAACAGGACGGGCCACGTCGCCCAGCCGTCACGGGTCGATGCGCACTGCGCGACCGGTCGGCCCGGAGACAGCCGCCGCGATCACCGCGAACATCCGCGACCCCCGGCAGGTGGCGCAGCTCACCGAGCGCCTCGGTCACGCCCGCCAGGCACTCGACCGCGAGCGCTTCGACGAGGCCCGGCGGATCGCCTCCTCGCTGGTGCGGCCACTCCCCAACGTCGCCGCCGTCCACGAGGTCATCGGCCTGGCCGCGTACCGCAGCGGCCGCTGGCAGCAAGCCACGTCCGAGCTCGAGCTCGCCCACGCCTTGTCGCCGTCGATCGAGCTGCTCCCGGCGCTCGCCGACGCCTACCGCGCCCAGCAACGGTGGGCCGACGTCGAGCGCGTCTGGGAGGACGTGCGTGCGGCCTCCCCGGCGCACGAGGTGCTGGCAGAGGCGCGCATCGTGGCGGCCGGGGCGCAGGCCGACCGCGGTGACCTGGCCGCTGCGCTGCACACGATGGACAAAGCCACCCAGATCCCCAAGCGGGTGCGCGACCACCACCTGCGCCAGTGGTACGTGCTCGGCGATCTGCACGACCGAGCCGGCGACGCACTGCCAGCGATCCGCTGGTTCGAGCTGGTCGCGCAACACGATCGGGACTTCGTCGACGTGACTGATCGCCTGCGCGCCCTCGGTCGCTGACGTCGCTGACGTCGGCGCATGTTCGGCGCACCCGTGCCGATCGGCCACACTGTCTGGCGTGCAGCGGATCGGCAACGTGTTCAGTTCGGCGACGAGCGGGGTCGATCTGGCCGGCGGTTGGTCGTGGACGGTGTGGTTGCTGATCCCGGTGGTCCTCGTGCTCGCCATCCTGACGGCTCGCTCGTTGGGCGCAACGGACGACCCGCACGAGGCCGGCGCCCGCACGACCGGCGGGGTCAGCCGATTCCTCGCCCGCAGCGATGAACCGCAAGGATCCCCGTCCGCCACATCCACCGAGGGAGAGAAGCAGCGCTGATGCGTCGAGCAGTGACCGTCGTCCTGGCCGTTGGCGTGCTCGCCGCTGCGGCATGCGGGCAGAAGGCCGGTGTTGCCGGCACGGGAGGCGACGACAGCGGCGGCGTCACCCCGACCACCGCAGGGAGTGCCGAGACCACGGTGGACACCACCCCCGCCGAGACCACGGTGCCGGGGTCGACCACGCCCGGCGAGACCACGGTGCCCGGCGAGACCACGGCGCCCGACGACACGACGGAGACGACGGCCGCCGTCCCGGAGACCGGACCGTTCGAACCGGGCGACAACGACGCCGCCGGCGTCTCCGACACCGAGATCGTCATCGGCATCCACGCCCCCGTCACCGGCGCCTCGCCCATCCCGCAGCAGAGCTTCGACGTCGGCAAGGACATCTACTGGCAGTTCCTCGCCGAGAGCGCGCCCGACCGGCTGTTCGGCCGCACGGTGCGCGTCGTCTTCCGCGACGACGAGTTCAACCCGCAGCGCGCCGTGCAGGTGTGCAGGGAGATGGTCGAGCAGGACGGCGCCTTCCTCCTCGTCGGCGGTGGAGGTGCCGACCAGATCACGGCGTGCGCGCAGTACGCCAACGAGAACGGCATCCCGTACCTCTCGGCGGGCGTCAACGAGACGACGCTCGCCGACCTCGACACGTACTTCTCCACCTCGCTGACCTACGCCCAGCAGGCCCCGTTGATCATCGCCCAGCTCGTGGAGCAAGGGTTCACCGAGGCGGCGCTCGTCGTGTCCAACACGCCGTCGTTCGACGACGCGTTCGAAGCGATCAAGGCCGCGGCGAGCGAGGCGGGCATCGGCCTGCTGTACGAGAACCGGATCAACAAGGACGCCTCGCCGGCCGAAGCCCAAACGGTGGTCCAGCAGCTCAAGGACGCCGGCGCCGAGGCCGTCATCCTGCTCAGCTCACCCGTCGTCTACGTGCTGGGGCTGGCTCCCGGCGCGGCCAACCAGAGCTACGCGCCGGTGTGGATCGGCCCCGGCGTCACCAGCGGGCTCAACCAGGTCGCCGCGATCGGCTGCCCGGCGGTGGCGACGGGCGAGTTCTTCTCGCCGACACCAGCCCTGGCCGGCGTGGACGAGGTCGACCCCGACTACCTCGCCGCCTACACCCAGTTCGTCGGCGCCGACCCACCGGCCGACGACATCGGGTTCCAGCTCTGGTCGTTGAACAAGGCGATCGCCACCATGTTCGAGGCGACCGGGCAGGAGCTCGGCCGGGCGGCCTTCATGAACACCCTCGTCACGACGCCGGAGTTCGACAACGGGATCTACTCCCCGCTGCAGTACACGGTCGACGACCACTTCGGCGGGACCGGCTCCTACCTCCTGACCACCGATTGCGATGCCAAGGCGTACGTGACAGCCGGGTTGTTCGAGGGCGGCTGATCGGTGGACTCAGTCCTGCGCGAGCACCGCAGCAAGATCATCGGCCTGGCGGTCGTCGTCGCGCTCGTCGTCGTGCTGCTTGTCACCGGTCAGAAGGGCGCGCTCGTCATCGGCCTTTCGACCGGATCGGCCTACGGGCTGCTTGCCCTCGGGTTGGTGCTGATCTACAAGTCGAGCGGCGTGTTCAACTTCGCCCAGGGGGAGTTCGGCACGGTCGCCCTGTTCGCCCTGTACCTGCTCGACTTCCACCTGCCGTACTGGGCCGCGCTGCTCGGCGCGCTGGTCGCTGCCGGCCTGATGGGGTTGCTCACCGAGCGGGTCATCGTCAGACCGCTGTTCGAAGCACCGCGCGTCATCCTCCTCGTCGCCACTGCCGGCGTGGCACTGCTCGCCATCGGCATCGAGATCTGGCTGGCGACCAGCCAGGGCAAGCCGATCGCCAAGGCCTTCTCGACGGTCGATCGCGTCACGCTGCTCGACGTGCAGATCTCGGACCAGCGGCTGTGGCTGATCGGGACGCTCGTCGTGCTGGCGATCCTGCTCGGGCTGTTCTTCACCCGGACCAACCTCGGGCTGGCGATCATCGGGGCGAGTCAGGAACCGACGGCGACCGAGCTGGTCGGGATCAGCGTGCGCCGCCTGTCCAGCTTCACGTGGGTCCTGGCCGCCCTGCTCGGCGGGCTGGCCGCCGTGATCATCATCCCGGACGGGGGGAGCTTCGGCCCGGCGATCATGACCACCCAGTACCTCATCCCGGCGTTCATCGCCGCCGTGCTCGGCGGGATGACCAGCCTGCCCGGCGCGTTCGTCGGTGGCGTCCTCGTCGGTGTCGTCCAGTCGGTCGCCACCAGCGCTCCGCTGTTCGAGGACATCCCTGGGACGAAGAGCACGCTCGTGCTGTTCCTGGTCCTCCTCGGAGTGCTGCTCGTTCGCCCCCAGGGCCTGCTCGGGAAGGGGTCCTGATGACGATCCTCAGCGAACCCGAGGGCGATGCGACGTCCCAGCCGGCAGTCGCCGCGACGACACCGACCGCGACGTCGCCGTTCCGTCCGTCGCCGATCGGGTGGGCGCTGCGCGGCGTCATCTGGTTGGGGGTGGCGTACCTCGTGCTCGTGTTCCCGCTCAGCCGACCGGCCGGTGACCTCGTGGAGTACACGACGGCGGTGTGCTACGGCATCGTCGCCCTCTCGCTCAACGTCCTGCTCGGCTACGTCGGGCAGATCTCGCTCGGCCACCAGGCGTTCGTCGGCATCGGCGCGTTCACGTCCGCCTACATGGTCACCGAGCAGGGCCAGTCGTTCTGGGTCGGCGTCGCCGCCGCCGCGGCGATCGGTGGCGGGCAGGCGCTCGTCCTCGGTGGCGTGTCCTTGCGCATCCGCGGGCTGTACTTCGCCCTGATCACCCTCTCCTACGGCCTGGTCGCCGAGCAGAACATCTTCCAGATCCAGGAGTTGACGGGTGGTGGAGCCGGTCAGCCAGCGCCGAAGCCGGAGCTGTTCAACACCGAGTGGCGCTACTACTACCTGTGCCTCGCCTTCCTCGCCGTCGTGCTGCTCGTCGACTGGCGGATGATGCGCACCAAGGCCGGGCGCTCGCTGCTCGCCCTGCGCGAGAACCCGCGCGTCGCCTCGACGTTCGGGATCAACGTACGCATGGCGACGCTGTTCGCCTTCGTCGTGTCCGGGGTGTTCGCCGGTCTCGCCGGTGCGCTGATCGCCCACAACGACACGTTCGTCTCGCCGGACGTGTGGAACTTCAACCTCGCCCTGGTGTTCATCATCATGACGGTGGTCGGTGGGCTGCGCAGCCGGGCCGGCCTGGTCATCGGTGGCGCCCTCTTCGCGCTGATGCCGTACCTGATCGACAAGATCCCCGGGTTCACCGATCTGCTGGCGAAGATCCCCGGGCCACAGGACCTGACGCCGGAGATCGCTCCGCTCGTCATCGGACCGTTGCTGCTGCTGCTCACGCTGATCCAGTTCCCCGGCGGCATCGGCCAGCAGCTGCGCCCGATCACACGGTGGATGGGCGGGCGCAAGTTCGACCTCCACGATCGCGGTCTGAAGGAGGTGCAGATCACCGATGTCCGTGCTTGAGGCGATCGACCTCTCCATCCGCTTCGGTGGCGTGCAAGCCAACCGCGACGTCAGCATGGCCATCGGCGAGTACGAGATCGTCGGCATCATCGGACCAAACGGCGCCGGCAAGACCACGCTGTTCAACCTGATCACCGGCTTCTACCCGCCCGACACCGGTCGCGTCAGGCTGAAGGGGCGCGACATCACGGACCTGCCGGTCCATCGGCGCGCTGCGCTCGGGCTTGGCCGCACGTTCCAGAACGTCGGCCTCGTCAAAGGTGCCACCGTCCGCGACAACCTGATCACCGCCCAGTACCTGCAGGCGGAGTACTCGGTGCTCGGCGGCCTGCTCGGCAGCCGCACCTCGCTGTCCACCGAGCGGGCGCTGCGCAGCAAGGCCGACGCGCTGGCAGGCGCCCTCGGGCTCGGCGATCTGCTCGACACGCAGGTCGCCGGACTGCCGTACGGGACGCTGAAGCGCGTCGAGATCGCCACCGTGCTCGCCACCGACCCCGAGATCCTGCTGCTCGACGAACCGTCGTCCGGCATGGGTCCCGAGGAGGCCCATCGGCTCGGTGACACCCTGCTCGAGCTGCGTCGAGACTTCGGCCTGTCGATCGCCATGATCGAGCACCACGTGCCGCTCGTCGTGCGCATCTGCGACCACGTGTACTGCCTCGACTTCGGCGAGCTCCTCGTCGACGGTTCGCCCGAGTACGTGCGCAACGACCGCCGGGTGATCAGCGCCTATCTCGGCGAGGACCCCGACCCCGCCGGCGTCGAGCTCGAGCACCAGCTCGACTCGTTGGTGGAGGGCGACTGATGGCACTGCTCGAGGTCGAGGAGCTGCGCGTCGGGTACGGGTTCCCGGTGCTGATGGGCATCAGCTTCGAGGTGGAGGAGGGCGAGACGGCCGTCCTTTTCGGGCTCAACGGCGCCGGCAAGACGACCACGGTGGCGACGATCGCGGGGTTGCTCAAGCCAGACTCCG
>JBPCJW010000178.1:0-6243 GCA_051004915.1 Ilumatobacteraceae bacterium | reverse complement strand
GAGTTCGACTGTGGGTTTGCTGAAGCCCTCCCCCGGTTGGTCAGCCAGTGCATTGTGCTCTTGCTTTTCGCCGGCGCGGGGCCCGCGCTCGCCGCTTGCGGCGCCGACAGCGGGTCGACCTCGGCCTCCACGACCGGCTCGACGACCGGCTCGACGACCGGCTCGACCGCTGGGACCTCGGCGAAAACGGCCGGGACCACGGCAACCATGGCGGCTGCAACGACCGTCGCCGGCACCGACGTCACGGCGGCGAGCTGCGAGACGATCCCCGAGGAGACGGGCGGTCCGTTCCCGGGCGACGGGACCAACGGGCCGAACATCCTCGCCGAGAGCGGCGTCGTGCGCAGCGACATCCGCTCCAGCATCGGGGCGGCGACCGGCACGGCCGACGGCGTGCTGATGAACGTCGAGCTGACCGTCACCGACACCGCTGCCGGGTGCGCGCCGCTGGCCGGTGCCGCCGTCTACCTGTGGCACTGCGACCGCGAGGGCGGGTACTCGATGTACTCCGAGGGAGTCGAGGACGAGAACTTCCTGCGTGGCGTGCAGGAGACCGACGCCGACGGCAAGCTCACGTTCACCAGCACTTCCCGGCCTGTTACTCCGGCCGGTGGCCGCACGCGCACTTTGAGGTGTACGCCAGCCTGGCCGACGCGACCGGCGGTGGGGAGCCGATCGTCACGTCGCAACTGGCGCTGCCCCAGGACGTGTGCGAGGTCGTCTACGCCACGACGGGCTACGAGCAGAGCGTCAGCAACATGGCCGATGTGTCACTGGAACGCGACGGCGTGTTCTCCGACGATCGCGCCGCCCAACAGCTGGCGACGATGTCCGGCGACGTCATAGCCGGCTACACGGCCGCACTCAACGTCACCATCTGACCGCCCGCGTCCCAGACGCGAGAAAGGCGCCCGCCCATGATGGGCGGGCGCCAATGCTCGACAAGACGATCAGGGCTTGTTCTTGCCCGGCGCGCGCTCCGACGGGCTGCCGGTCGTGTCCCGGCAGTTCGAGGCGCCGGGCGTACCCATGTGCGGGCCGGGGTTGCCACCCTCGGCATGGTCGGCCTGCTTGACGTGAACGGTGACGAAGTAGAGAAGCCAGGCGTCGTCATGGCCACATCCGTGCAGTGCGCGGCGGACGCGCCGCCGGCACCCACCAACATTGCGCCACCTGCGATGGCTGTGACGGCGATGGTCTTGGCGAACTTCTTGTTGACGCGTCCGGTTCGCTGCTCAGGACCGACGAGATTGGATCTCTGCAGACTCTTCGCCGACACCGGTCGCTGTCCGGAGCAACCGACGCAGACGGTCGATCGCTCCGACAGCAGGCTCGACCTACAGCCGCTCGGCTCGCAGCGCAGCGCGGCGGACCTTGCCGGCGTCGTCGCGCAGCGGGGTGTCGACGAACTCGACGGTGCGCGGCAGCTTGTACGTGGCGAGGCGTTCGGCGGCGAACGCCAGCACGTCGGCCGCCGACAGGTCGTCCGCCTCCACGATGGCGTGGACCACGTTGCCGCGATCCTCGTCGGGCAACCCGATCACGCACACCGAGCGGACGGCCGGGTGCTCCTGGATCGCCGCCTCCACCTCGGCCGGGTAGATGTTCGCCCCGCCGCTCAGGATCATGTCCTGCATGCGGTCGCCGAGGTACAGGTAGCCGTCGTCGTCGAACCAGCCCATGTCGCCGAGCGACTCCCAGCCGCCGTCGAGCGTCCGCGCGTCGGCACCGAGGTAGCGGTACGTCGCTCGGTCCCCGGTGCTGCGCAGCCAGATCTCGCCCTGCTCGCCGACCGGCAGCGCCACGCCATCGCGATCGGTGACCATGAACTCGCCGGTCGTCGGCCGGCCCACCGAGCCACGGTGGGCCAGCCACTCGGGCCCGGTGATGACGGTCGCCGCCTGAGCCTCGGTGCCGGCGTACAGCTCGAAGATGCGCTCCGCGCCCAGCCAGTCGATCCAGGCTTCCTTCAGCCACATCGGACATGGCTCGGCGAGATGCCAGACCACACGCAGGGACGACAGGTCGAAGGCGAGACGCACGTCGTCGGGCAGGCGCGAGATCCGCTTCATCATCGTCGGCACGAGGTACACGATGTCCGCCCGATGCTGATCGATCGCGGCCAGCGTCGCCTCGGAGTCGAAGCGTGGGAGCACCACCACGTGGTTGCCGGAGATCAGCGCCTGGCACGCCCAGACTGCCGGACCGTTGTGGTACAGCGGCCCCGGCATCACGAGGCAGCCGTCGAGCTGCATGCCGAACGGCAGGACTGCGTCGACATCGACCAGCGACGGGTCGCCGGACACGATCAGCTTCGGCCGGCCCGTCGACCCGCCGGACGTCGGCGCCTTCCACGCCGGCGACACGGCGTCGGGCAGCGACCCGTCGTCCAGATCCTGCGGCGGTCGGTATCCGACGGGCAGGCACACCGGTCCGTCGATCGAGCCAGGCTCGGCGCCGACCACGACCTTCGATCCGGCCAGCGCGACGATCTCCTGCAGCTCGCGTGCGGGCAGCTTGGCGGACACCGGCTGCGGTACGGCGCCGAGCTTCCAGCAGGCGACGTAGGCCACGAACCAGTCGATGGAGTTGGGCAGGGCCACGGTGACGAAGTCGCCGGTCGACACGCCACGCGACTGCAGGTCGCGAGCGAAGCGGTTGGCCCGCGCCTCGAGCTCGGCGCGGGTGACGACTTCCGCACCGCAGGTGACCGCAGGACGCGCCGGCTGGCGGGCTGCATGATCGGCGAGGCAAGCGGCGAACGAGACCATCGTCGGCATGGGTCGAGTCTGGTCTGCCCGCGTAGGGTCGCTGCCATGGTGCGGCCGCTCGACGGGATCCGGGTGCTCGACTTCTCCCGGGTGCTGGCTGGGCCGCACGCCACCAGGACGCTGGCCGACCTCGGCGCAGACGTGATCAAGGTCGAACCACCAAGCGGCGACCTCACCCGCTTCGCCACCCCCCGGATCAACGGCCTGGCGACGTACTTCGTGCAACAGAACGTTGGCAAGCGCAACATCAGCATCGATCTGGGCACGCCACGGGGCGCGCAGCTGGCGGCGGAGCTGGCCGACCACTGCGATGTGGTCGTCGAGAACTACCGCTGCGGCGTGATGGACCGCCTCGGGCTCGGACCGGACACACTGCGCGGCCGCAACGAGCGCCTGATCTACGCCTCGATGACGGGTTACGGCTCGACGGGACCGTGGGTCCACCGCCGGGCGTACGCACCCGTCGTCGGCGCCGAGTCGGGGCTGACCAAGGCGCAGGGTGATGCGCGGGCCGGGCGCATCGACGGCGCTGCGGTCTACGCCAATGACCCGCACAGCCACGCCGATGTGTACACGGCGAAGGAGGTGACGATCGCCGTGCTCGCCGCGCTGTACGAGCGGGAGCGCACCGGGCGCGGCGAGTGGATCGACATCTCGATGGCCGAGACGATGCTGTACGTCAACGAGCACCTCCACGACGAACTGTGGGACGGCCCGAAGGACCCGCAGTGGATCCGCAGCTTCGCTCCCGGCGACTACCTCGTGTTCACCGTCGCCGACGGCGACGTGCTCGTCGTCAGCGGTCATCCCGCTGAGCGTGGGACGTTCGAGTTGTTCCTGCTGGCGCTGTCGATGGAGGGCCTCGCCGACGATCCACGTTTCGCCGACGTCGCGTCGCGGATGGCGAACTTCGACGACCTGCGCCAGCTCCTCCTCGATGCCGCGTCCACGATCCCCGACGCCGTCACGTTCGAGGAGCAGTTCGCCCAGCACCGCCTCGCCTCTGGTCTGCTGCGCGGCGCCAGGGCGCTGGCCGAGACGGACTGGGCGGTGGCGCGCGGGGCCATCGCCACCGTGTCGGACCGCGGGGGCGGCACGTTGCGCGTGCCCAACCCGCCGTGGCACTTCAGCGACGCCGAAGTTGGCGTGTCCGGGGAACCGCGGTACCGCGGGGAGGACAACCGGGCGGTGCTCGCCGACGTGCTCGGCTACGACGCCGCCGCGATCGACGCTCTCGAGGCCGACGGCGTCTTGTCGAGCCGCGTCCCCCGTCCGTGACCCTGCGCTTCCCGGTGGCGCCGATGAAGGCGTCGCTCGGGACGCTGCCGAGCGAGGAAGCGGGATGGGCGTTCGAGATCAAGTGGGACGGTTACCGCACGCTGGCGTTCGTCGAGGCGGGCGAGGTCCGCCTGCAGAGCTCCAACCTCCACGACGTCACGCACAAGTACCCCGAGCTGGCTGGGCTGGCGAGTGGGGTGGCCGCCGGCCGGGCCGTGCTCGACGGCGAGCTCGTCGTCGTCGACGACCAAGGGCATCCTCGTTTCGAGCTGATCCAGCGCCACGAGCGGCAGGCCGCGCTGTTCGTCTTCGACGTGCTGTCGATCGACGACCACGACGTGGTGGCACTGCCCTACGAGGAGCGCCGGAGGTTGCTCGGGGAGCTGCTCGAGACCGGCGAGAACTGGGCCGTGCCGGCACATCGCATCGGTGGCGGTGCCGAGCTGTTGGCCGCGACGGGAGCCCGAGAGCTGGAGGGCGTGATGGCCAAGCGGCTGGGCACGTCGTATCGGCCCGGCGCCCGGACCAAGGAGTGGCGCAAGGTCAAGCACCGCCGGCGGGCCGAGGTCGTGATCGGCGGCTACTCCCCCGGCACCGGCAACCGGTCGTCGAGCTTCGGCGCCCTGCTCGTCGGCCGGTGGGTCGACGGCGTGCTGGCCTTCGCCGGTGGCGTCGGGACGGGCTTCACACAGCGCCGCCTGGACGAGCTGATCGCCCGCTTGCGGGCGTTGCGCACCGCCGAGTGCCCGTTCCACCCCCCACCGCCGACCGCCTACCGCCGCGGCGCACTGTGGGTCGAGCCGGTGCTGACGGCGATCGTCGAGCTGGCCGAGTTCACCAACGACGGCTACGTCCGCCAAGCCAGCTTCATCGACCTCGCCAACCCCTGACCCGTCCGAGGGTTTGCGCGTGCGATGCTCGGTGGGCGTGGTCACCCGGGACGATGCCGCCGAGCTGGATGCTGCCGATCCGTTGGCGCCGTGGCGGGATCGGTTCGTCACGCCCGACGGCCTCGTCTACCTCGACGGCAACTCGCTCGGCATGGCTCCGCGCGGCACGCTCGAGCGATTGGCTGACGTCGGCGCAACGGAGTGGGCCGATGGCCTGATCCGCTCGTGGGACCACTGGCTCGGCTTGCCGACCCGGGTCGGCGATCGGCTGGCCCCGATCATCGGCGCGCCGCCGGGTTCGGTCGTCGTCCACGACTCGACGACCGTCAACCTGTACCAGCTGGTCCACGCCGCACTCGGGCTCGCCGCGTCGCGTGGCCGCCCGCACGTGCTGGCCGTGCCGGCGGCCGACTTTCCGACCGACCGCTACGTGGTCGCGGGCATCGCCCGTGCGACGGGGGCGGAGCTGCGCCACGACGTGAACGACGTCGACGGGGTCGGCGTCGTCGTGCAGTCGTTGGTCGACTACCGCACGGCGACACTGGCCGACCTCGCCGCCGAGACGCGGCGGGCGCGCGACGCCGGCGCGGTCATCGTGTGGGACCTGTCGCATGCCGCCGGCGCGGTGGAGGTCGACGTCGCCGCGGCTGGTGCCGAGTTGGCCGTCGGGTGCGCGTACAAGTTCCTCCACGGCGGCCCCGGCGCGCCGGCGTGGTCGTTCGTCGCGCCGTCGCTGCAGGCCGAGCTCGACCAGCCGATCTGGGGATGGTTCGCGCAGCGCGCGCAGTTCGAGATGGGCGAGGCGTTCGAACCGCACGACGACATCCGTCGGCTCCTGCTCGGCACGCCCGGCGTCCTCGGCCTGGCGGGGGCGGCGGTCGGGATCGGGCACGTCGCCGACGCGGGCATGGAGGCGATCGCCGCCAAGGGACGAGCGCTGACGAGCCTGGCCCTCGACCTGTGCGCCGAACTGGGTCTGCGATCGACGTCACCGGTCGACCCGGCCCGCCGCGGCGCCCACGTTGCCGTGTGCGTCGAGCGGGCCGACGACGTGCACGCCGAGCTGGCGCAGAGAGGCGTGATCACCGACGTGCGCCGGCCGAACCTGATCCGCGTCGGCTGCGCTGCGCTGACGACCCGCTTCGTGGACGTGTTCGACGGCGTGCGGGCGATCGCTGAGGTGGTCGGCGCGCGCTGACCAGCCGCTCGGCCACCGCGTTGTCGAGCGCGACGTCCGCGGCGAGGATGTCGATCATGAGTGTCGTCAAGATCAACGCCATCGCCGTCCCGCCGGGAGCCGGCCC
>JBPCJW010000177.1:0-6741 GCA_051004915.1 Ilumatobacteraceae bacterium | reverse complement strand
GACGAGAGGGCGCCGGACAACTTTCCGATCGGGGTCCGTGCGCCGGCGACGAGGTAGCTACCGCTCATGTCAGCACCTCACCGTGGCCGGTCACGCCGAGCAGGAGCGCAACCAGAGCTCTGCCATGGGCGAAAAGACCGTGCTGATGATTCGCTCGCTCGAAGACTCGCTCACTCATGCGAACAGGGTACTTCGCCGTTTCCGCACCTCGCCGGCCCACAGGTAGCTTCGCCTGATGGAGGAGATCCTGGCGGCCATTGAGGCCGGTGCGAGCGGCGACGAACTGGCGGGGCTGCCGATCCCCGACCACTACCGGGCGGCCTTCGTGCGGCGCGAGGACGTCGAGATGTTCGCCGGCATCGACTCGCCGGACAAGGACCCGACGAAGAGCCTGCACGTCAGCGACGTGCCGACGCCGGAGCTGGCGCCCGACGAGGCGTACGTGGCGGTGATGGCGTCGAGCATCAACTTCAACACGGTGTGGACGTCGATCTTCGAGCCGCTGCCGACGTTCGGGTTCCTCGACCGCTACGCCCGCGAGAGCAGCTGGGCTGCCCGCCACGCGCTGCCCTACCACGTCGTCGGGTCCGATGCCGCCGGTGTCGTGCTGCAGGTCGGCTCGGCGGTGCGCAACTGGAAGCCGGGCGACCGGGTGACGATCCACTGCAACTCCGTCGACGACCAGGACCCATCGGCCCATGACGACTCGATGCTCGCCGCCAACCAGCGCATCTGGGGCTTCGAGACGAACTTCGGCGGACTCGCCGACCTGACCCTCGTGAAGGCCAACCAGCTGATGCCCAAGCCGACCCACCTGACGTGGGAGGAGGCGGCGGTCAACGCCCTGTGCAACTCGACGAGCTACCGCATGCTCGTCGGGCGCAACGGCGGGCGGATGAAGCAGGGCGACGTCGTGCTCGTGTGGGGTGCGGCCGGTGGCATCGGCGGCTACGCCACGCAGTACGTGCTCAACGGCGGGGGCACGCCGGTCGGCGTGGTCTCGTCGCCGGACAAGGTCGCGCTGCTGCACGAGCTGGGCGTCGAGGCCGTCATCGATCGCAAGGCCCAGGGGTTCCGGTTCTGGTCCGACGCCACAACGCAGGACGAGTCCGAGTGGCGGCGGTTCGGCAAGCATGTGCGCAGCTTGGTGGGCGACGACCCGGACATCGTGTTCGAGCACCCCGGCCGCCAGACGATGGGTGCATCGATCTTCGCCTGCAAGCGTGGCGGCACCGTCGTCACGTGCGCGGCGACGTCCGGGTACATGATCGAGTTCGACAACCGCCACTTCTGGATGAAGCTGAAGCGGCTGATCGCCAGCCACTTCGCCAACTACGCCGAGGCCTACGCGGCCAACCGGCTGGTCGACCAGGGCCGCATCCAGCCCCTGCTGTCCGCCGTGTTCCCTCTGACCGAGGTGGGCGCTGCCGCAAGGTCGATCCACCGCAACGAGCACGAGGGCAAGATCGGCGTGCTGTGCCTGGCGCCGACCGAGGGTCTCGGCGTCGACGACCCCGACAAGCGCGCCCGCATCGGCGAGGACAAGATCACGCTGTTCCGCCGCCACGCGTAAGTGGCTCGCTCCGCTCGCTGGGCCGGCACGGCCGGCCTCACCATGCACGCGCACTGCGGTCAGGGGCCAAAGCGCGCACGTCCTCGGTCGTGGCTCGCTCCGCGACGCGATGAGCGATGAGCGATGAGCGATGGGTGGCCAGACGGCGCACACTGCTCATCGCGTCCGGTGGCCCACCGGCGCGGTGAGCGATGTGCGTCCTATGACCACTCATCGCTCATCGCGTGCACTGGCCGTGACCTCGGCGGGCGGCCGGTCGTGCTGTGTGCGTGCCAGGATGATCGAATGCTGTTGACCGAGATCGACCACGTCGCGATCGCCGTGCGCGACCTCGACGCGGCGATCGACTACTACGCGCGGTCCTTCGGGACAACCGTCGCCCACCGCGAGATCGTCGAGAGCGACGGCGTCGAGGAGGCGCTGATCAAGGTGGGCGACAGCTACATCCAGCTGGCCGCAGCGACGCGCGACGACTCGCCGATCGCCAAGTACCTCGTCAAGCGCGGCGAAGGTTTGCACCACGTCGCCTATCGGGTCGACGACTGCGCCACCGCGCTCGCCGCAATGATCGCCGCCGGGGCCACGGCGATCGACCAGGCGCCCCGCCCGGGCAGTCGCGGCACGACGGTCGCCTTCGTCCATCCGAAAGGCAGCTACGGCACCCTGATCGAACTCGTCCAACAGTGAGTGAGCGAGTCCTCGAGCGAACGAACCATCATCACGCTGCTTTCGTTGTCGCCGGCTTTGCGGCGACCAGTCATCGGTGTCCGGTGATGATCACGATGGTGGATCATCTGAACGGTTCGACCATGCACCAATGAGTCCGACGACCCCCACAACCGTCGCCGCGCGCCCGGCGGCGGTGCTGTGGGACATGGACGGCACGCTCGTCGACACCGAGCCGTACTGGATCGAGTGCGAGCACGAGCTGGTCGCCGAGTTCGGTGACCAGTGGACCGACGAGGATGCCCGCTCGCTCATCGGATTCGACCTGCTGGATGCCGCCGCCGTCCTGCGCCAGCGCGGCGGCGTTCGGCTGGACCCCATCGACATCGTCGAGTGGTTGCAGACCGGCGTGATCGCCCGAGTGCGCGAACGCATCCCGTGGCGCGCCGGTGCACGGGAGCTGCTCTCCGAACTGAACGAGCAGGACGTGCCGTGCGCGCTCGTCACGATGTCGTGGCAGCCCCTGGCCGAAGCCGTCGTCGCCGCCCTCGCGCCGCTGCGCTTCCAAGCGATCGTCACGGGCGACGCGGTTGCCAACGGCAAGCCCCACCCTGAGCCCTACCTGCGGGCGGCCGACCTGTTGGGCGTCGACGCGGAGCAGTGCGTCGCGATCGAGGACTCGCCGACGGGCGTCACATCGGCCGGAGCTGCCGGCTGCGTCGTCGTCGTCGTCCCCAACCTCGTCGACATCGGGCCGGCTCCGGGTCGCTACATCGTGGCGTCGCTGCGGGACCTGACGTCGGCTCGACTCGGCGCGCTGGTCGCCGCCATGCCGGCGTTCGCCGAACTCGATGGGGCACCAGCGGTCGTGGCCGACCCCACCCAGTTTCCTTCAGCGGAGCGGGATGACCGGCGGAGAAGGAGCGGCCCGATCGGCGTCACAGTGATGTTGGTCGCCGTCGCCATCGTGATACGCGTCGTGCTCCGCCGCGGAGGCGATGAGCGCAGCACACCAGGAGTGGCCTCGACCACCCACCTCCGGCCGGCCGAGCGGCATCGGCGACAACGAAGCAGCGGTCGAATCGGCGTCGCGGTGGTGTTGGTCGCCGTCGCCATCGCAGTGCTCGTCGTGCTCCGCAGCGGAGGCGATGACCGCGCCGCGCCCGGTCCGCCGCTCGCCTTCGACGTCCACGCCTGGGCGCCGTACTGGGCCATCGACGACGCCCTGCCGATGCTCGAGACGCGCGCCAACGCACTGTCCGAGGTCTCACCGCTGTGGTTCACGGCCACCGGCGTCGACACCATCGCCAGCGATCCGCTGGCACCTGCCGACGCCTCCCAACAGTTCATCGAGACGGCTCGCGACAGCGGCATCCCGGTCGTCCCGTCGATCTTCGACCGCACGGACGCCGGCGTGATGGCTGCGATCCTCGCCGACCACGACCAGCGGGCGCGCCATCTCGACACCATCGTCGCCTTCGCCGAGGACGGTGACTACGACGGGATCGACCTCGACTACGAACAGTTCGCCTTCGCCGATGGACGGGACACGTGGGCCACCACTCGACCGAACTGGGTGACCTTCGTCGGCGAGCTGTCGAGCCGGCTGCACGCCGACGGGCGGACGCTGACGGTCAGCATCCCGCCGGTCTACGACGCCGGCCAGACGGACGACAGCGGCTACTGGGTCTACGACTACGCGGCCATCGCCCCGCTCGTCGACACCATCCGGGTGATGGCCTACGACTACTCCAACGCCGACACCGATGCAGGGGCCGTGGCGCCCCTCGACTGGGTCGACCGCGTCCTCGCCGGCACCGTTGAAGCATCCGGCGATCCGTCCAAGCTCGTCCTCGGCGTGCCGCTGTACGGGTACAACTGGGTGCTCGAGACGGCCGGCACGTGCCCAGCAGGTGCCGAGGGCACGACGACCGTCACGGACTCGTCGGTCGGCGAGCTGGCCCAGCGGCGCGGCGGCGTGCCGGAGTACGACCCCGCCACGGGCGAGTGGTCGTTCCGCTACGAGCTCGTCGTCGACGACGGCACGACCTCCTGCACGCAGTTGCGCCAGGTCAACTACGTGGGCGCCGACGGCGCTCAGTTGCGCATGCAGCGAGCGGTCGATGCCGGTGTGCGCGGGGTGGCCCTCTTCGCCCTCGGCTATGCCGGCGACCCGTTGTGGACGGCCGTCGACACCATCGCCGCCGAAGTGTTCGCGGCATCCACGCCAACCTCGGAGCCGTGAGGAGCGACGCGTCGTGAAGGTGCACCTCGTCGACGGGACGTACGAACTGTTCCGGCAGCACTTCGGTCGGCCGCCGAGCGAGCGCGACGCCGGGTCGTACGGAGCCACGGCCGGCGTCCTGGCGTCGACGTTGCAGCTGCTGGCCGACGGCGCCACCCACGTCGGCGTCGCCAGCGATCACGTCATCGAGAGCTTCCGCAACGACCTGTGGCCGGGCTACAAGACGTCGGCCGGCATGCCGCCCGAGCTGCTGGAGCAGCTGCCGATGGTCGAAGAGGCGCTGGAGGCGATGGGCATCACCGTGTGGCCGATGGTCAGTCACGAAGCCGACGACGCGCTGGGGGCGGCGGCCGAGGTCGCCGACGCTGACGAGCGAGTCGAGCAGGCGCTGATCGTCACGCCGGACAAGGACCTCGGGCAGTGCGTCAAGGGCCGGCGCATCGTGCAGTTCGACCGCCGCAAACGAGAGCTCATGGACGAAGTCGCCGTCACCGCGAAGTTCGGCGTCGCGCCGGCGTCGATCCCCGACTGGCTCGGGCTGGTCGGCGATTCGGCCGACGGGTTCCCCGGCATCGCCGGCTGGGGGGCGAAGAGCGCATCAGCCGTGCTGGCTCGATACGGGCACCTCGAGGACATCCCCGACCACGCCGGCCAATGGGAGGTCGAGGGGCTGCGCGGCGCGGCCAAGCTGTCGAGCGCCCTCCGGCAGGACTTCGCACTGGCGCTGCTGTTCCGGCGCATCGCGACCCTCGACACCGACGTCGATGTCGGCACGGTCGACGACTGGGAGTGGCATGGGCCGACCGAGGCGTTCGACGACTGGGCCGTCGCGGTGGGCGTGCCCTCCCTCGCCGAACGGGCCGCCAAGATCGCCGCCTCGCGCCCCTGACATCTGGGCGCGAATCGTCGCATTCGGCGATCTGGGCGCAGATCGTCGCACATCTGCGACGGATCGCGCCCAGATTGGGATCGCCTTGTCGGCGGTGGGCGGTGAGGCGACGGCCAGGCGATCTGCGGCACACGGGGCGTACCGCTGAAGGCTGCTACCTCCCGGTCCTGACCTGGTTCACGGCGACCCGTTGCACAGGACCCGACCGTCACCTCACCGCCCACGAGCGAACGCCCGTGAGGGGTGCCGCCAGGGTAGTGCGGGAGTACCCTGCTGCCACCTGGGAGGGGTGCGAGAGCGGCCGAATCGGCACGCTTGGAAAGCGTGTGTGGGGCAACCCACCGTGGGTTCGAATCCCACTCCCTCCGCCCTGTGGAGACCGGATCCGATGGCGCCATGGACGACCTGACCGCGACGATGCGGCTGGCTCTCGGCCAGGCCGGCCGCGCTCTCGAGCACGACGACGTGCCGGTCGGCGCAGTCGTCCTGCGCGACGGGCGCGTCATCGCCAGCCGCCACAACGAGCGCGAGCTGACCGCCGATCCAACCGCCCACGCCGAGCTGTTGGCGCTGCGCGACGCCGCGGCGGCCGTCGGCGGCTGGCGGCTCGACGACTGCACGCTGGTCGTCACCCTCGAGCCGTGCGTGATGTGCGCCGGCGCGATCGTCAACGCCCGAGTCGGGCGCATCGTCTACGGAGCGACGGACGCCAAGGCTGGAGCCGTGGGCAGTCTGTACGACATCCCCGCGGACGTGCGGCTCAACCACCGACCACCAGTGACCAGCGGGGTGTTGGCCGACGAGTCTGGCGACCTCCTACGCGCGTTCTTCGCCGCCCGCCGGGCGCGGCCGAACACCTGACCGCCCCGCGAGCAGCGGGCGGTAGCCTCGCCCGCCGGAAGGGTGCCAGAGCGGACGAATGGGACGGCCTCGAAAGCCGTTGAGGTCCTTCGGGCCTCCGTGGGTTCGAATCCCACCCCTTCCGCCACGAGGTCGTCTACCCGTCGTTCACGACGATCGGTGGTGGTGAGTGCTGCGAGGTGCACTCGTCGAGCTGCAGGTCGGCCAACGGATCGGCCAGGAACGCCGCGCGGAGGTCGTTGATGCAAGCCGGCCACCCCTGCAGACCCCCGTAGACGGAGTTCGGCAACGTTCCAACCTGTGCGTTCGGCATGCCCGACAGGTACCGCGAGACGTCGTCGGGCGTGGCGAGCGGATCGAGTGCGCCGACGAGCACGAGGGCTGGAGCGGTCGACGCCACAGGGAAGGCGTAACTCCGAGCGATGGGAACGTCGACATCGTCGCAGTGGTCCGGCAACATCGTGTCGACCAGGATTCTCCAGCGTCCCGCCACGCCTGCCTCGGCGA
>JBPCJW010000176.1:0-10435 GCA_051004915.1 Ilumatobacteraceae bacterium | reverse complement strand
GGGGTCGACGGCAGACAGCTCGTCGACGGCTGCGGTGACGGCTGCGGTGACGGCTGCGGTGACGGCTGCGGTGATGGCTGCGCCGAGTCCGCTCCCCATCCGTCCACTATATCGAACGTATGTTCACGAAGTCAACCCCTGCCAGGACTTCTTTCACCAGAGACCCCCGTGAACGGTCGCCTCTCGATCGCCGACCCTCGCCCGAGGCACCGATCCAACCTCGGCACGGTCGATCGTCAGACGACGATCCCTGCGCTCCCCCGATGGGCCGATCGCCCCGTACCGTGCGCTCGCCGTCGCCGCGCTCGCCGTCGCCGCACTTGCCGACGACCGAGCAGGAGCTGACCGCCTTCGTGCAGTCCGCTCGCCAGGACGCCAAGCCGTTCGGCGGGAGCTGACGCGGGCCGGCTGGTCGCTGAACCCGACGCAGGTCGTGCTACGCGGGGCGCGGTTCCTTGGGCAGGCCGAGGACTCGCTCGCCGACGATGTTGCGCTGGATCTGGCTCGTGCCTCCCCAGATCGTCTCCGATCGGGAGAAGAAGAACGACGACATCATCGGGCTGACGGGATACCCCTCGCGCCGCTTGTCACGCAACGCGCCGGGCCACGAGCCCGTGTCCGGCCCGCTGTCGATGAGCAGGCCGTCCGCCCCGAAGATGTCCACCGCCAGCTCCATCGCCCGCTGGTGCATCTCGGACCAGAACATCTTGTTCGTCGCGCCGAGCGCGATCACACCCATGTCCTTCGCGTCGGCGACGGTGGCCGACAGCGAGCGCAGGCCGTTGATGCGCAGGATCTGGATCCTGGTGTAGTACGCCATCAGCCGCTGGCGGACCAGTGGATCGTCGAGCACGCCGCGGGCGCCAGCCTCGGCGACGAGTAGCCGGTACTCGTCCTCGAACCGCCGGTAGCCGGTCGTCGCCGACTGCCCGCGCTCGAAGGCGAGCGTCGCGTTGGCCACCTCCCAGCCGTTGTTGACGCCGCCCACGACGTTGTCCTTCGGGCAAAGGGCGTCGGTGAAGAAGACCTCGCAGAACTCCGCCGTGCCGTCGGGCTGGGTGATGCCGCGCACCTCGATGCCGTCCTGACGCATCGGCACGAGGAGGTACGAGATGCCCTTGTGCTTCGACGCTTCCGGATCGGTGCGGGTGAGCAGGAAGCAGTAGTCGGCGTGGTGGCCGCCGGTCGTCCAGACCTTCTGGCCGTTGATCACCCACTCTTCGCCGTCGAGGACGGCGGACGTCTTCAGGCTGGCCAGGTCCGAGCCGGAGTTCGGTTCGCTGAAGCCCTGGCACCACCGCATCTCGCCGCGCAGGATCTTGGGGAGGAACTCCTGCTTCTGCTCCTCGCTCCCCCACTGCAGGATCGTCGGTCCGACCAGCGTGTCGCCGAAGAAGTCCGCCCGCATCGGTGCCTTGACCTTGGCGAACTCCTCCGCCAGCACAACGCTCTCCATCGTCGACAGGCCCTTGCCGCCGTACTCCTTCGGCCACGTCGCACAGATCCACCCACCGCCGTACAGCTCGGCCGGCCACCCGGCGTTGAACGCAGCGCGATCCGCGTCCGACATCTCGGGCGGGCGGTCCTGCTCGACGGCGGTGATCCACCCGTCGGGCAGGTGGGCTTCCAACCATCCCCGCACCTCCTTGCGGAACGGCTCGGTGTCGACGGGATACGTGAGCTCCATCTCTTCATCTTGATCGCCTGGTCAAGCAAGATGAACATCGTGCGAGATGCGCGGGCTGGGCAGCCGGCCGAGCCACGGGACCTCGTCGATGTGGCCGCACTCGTCGACGCCTACTGCTCGGTGCACCCGGACCCGGCAGAGCCCGCGCAGCGCGTCGCGTTCGGCACCTCGGGCCATCGCGGATCGAGCCTGCTCGCCTCGTTCAACGAGGACCACATCCTGGCCACGACGCAGGCGATCTGTGAGCACCGCCGGCACTCGGGCATCGACGGTCCGCTGTTCCTCGGGCGCGACACACACGCCCTGTCCGAACCGGCGTGGGAGACGGCGCTCGAGGTGCTCGTCGCCAACGGCGTGGGGGTGACGATCGACGCCGCTGGCGGGTATACGCCAACCCCGGCGATCTCCCACGCGATCCTGCGGGCCAACCGCCGATCGGGTACCGCACCGGCTGCCAACTCGGCTGCCAAACGGAGTGATGGCATCGTCGTCACGCCGTCGCACAACCCTCCGTCGGACGGCGGGTTCAAGTACAACCCCCCGAACGGCGGGCCGGCCGACGCGGCTGTCACCGGCTGGATCGCAGGGCGCGCCAACGAGCTGCTGGCCGCCGGCCTCGTCGGCGTGCGCCGTACGCCGATCGACCGAGCCAAAGCGGCCGCCGAGCCATACGACTACGTGTCCGCCTACGTCGACGACCTGTCGAACGTCGTCGACCTCGACGCAGTGCGCGCCGCCGGCGTGCACATCGGCGCGGACCCTCTCGGCGGCGCCAGCGTGGACTACTGGGCGGCGATCGCCGAGCGTCACCGGTTGGATCTGACCGTCGTCAACCCCGTCGTCGACCCGACGTGGAGGTTCATGACGCTCGACTGGGACGGCAAGATCCGCATGGACTGCTCGTCACCCGACGCGATGGCCTCGCTGATCAGCCGGCGGGCCGAGTTTCAGCTCGCCACGGGCAACGACGCCGACGCCGATCGGCACGGCATCGTCACGCCCGACGCCGGGCTGATGAACCCGAACCACTTCCTCGCCGTGGCGATCTCGTACCTGTTCTCCAGCCGGGACGGGTGGGCGCCGACGGCCGCTGTCGGCAAGACGCTCGTGTCGTCGTCGATGATCGACAGGGTGGCGGCGGCCGTCGGACGACCGCTGTGGGAGGTCCCGGTCGGGTTCAAGTGGTTCGTCGACGGCCTGCTCGACGGCTGGGTGGGGTTCGGTGGCGAGGAGTCCGCCGGCGCGTCGTTCCTGCGACGGGACGGCTCGGCGTGGACGACCGACAAGGACGGCATGGTCATGGCCCTGCTGGCGTCGGAGATCCTGGCGGTCACCGGCCGGTCGCCGTCCGAGCACTACCAGGACCTGACCCGGCGCTACGGCACGCCGGCGTACGCCAGGATCGACGCGCCCGCGACGCGTGAGGAGAGGGCTGCCCTCTCCAGGTTGTCCCCCGAGGCCGTGTCGGCGACGCACCTGGCCGGCGAACCGATCGCTGCCAAACTCACCACTGCGCCGGGCAACGGCGCGCCGATCGGTGGGCTCAAGGTGACCACCGAGTCGGCCTGGTTCGCCGCCCGGCCGTCTGGCACCGAGGACGTCTACAAGATCTACGCCGAGTCGTTCCGCGGACCCGACCACCTCGCCGAGGTCCAAGCGGAAGCACGCGAGGTCGTCACCCACGCCCTGCGGAGATGAAGCGACGCCCGTCCCTCTCGCCTGTAACACGCCGTTCACACCGGACCAACAACGGCGAAACGGAGGCCGCTTACCGTCGGGTGCGTGGATCGCCCCGCGCGGGCGAAGTTCCAGGGCTCGTACCCCCTCGAGACCTTGGCGCGACCGCCCCTCCTCGTGCTGTGACCGGCGCGTTCTGGAGCGGCGGGGTCCCAGGGGCAGTCCCCGGGTCGTGACCGATCACGACCCGGGGACGTCCCCTCAGTAGGTTGCCCGGGATGACGGTGACAGCTGATGCCCCGCCGCGCGCCGAACGGTGGACCGCGCAGTGGAAGGAGCTGTACGAGGAGGTCATCACGACCGGCCTGTGCACGGGGTGCGCCGGCTGCGTCGTCACCTGCCCGCACGACGTCATCGGCTACGAGCACGAGGAAGGGAAATACATCCCGTTCCACCTGGAGGACGAGCTCGGGCCGGCCGACTGCGTCCACGGTGTGAAGGGTTGCACAACGTGCACCCGGGCCTGCCCCCGCTTCCGCAACTGGGAGGCGTCCGCCGACGAGCACCTGTTCGGTCGTGTCCGTGAACCCGACGAGATGGCCGGCATCTGGCGCCAGCTGCTACTGACCAAGGCCACCGATGCCGCCCAGTTCGAGAAGGGCCAGGACGGCGGGTTCGTCTCGGCGATGCTCGTCTGGCTGATGGACCACGACTACATCGAGGCGGCGATGGTGTCGGGGGTCGAACCCGACGACGCCTGGAAGGCCAAGCCGGTGCTCGCCCACAACGCCGATGAGGTGCTGGCCACCGCCGGCAGCCGCTACACGTACTGCGCCAACCCGCTCGCCCTGCGCGAGGCGAAGGAGGAGGGGCTCACCCGCCTTGCCCTCGTCGGGATGGGTTGTCAGACCAGTTCCCCACCGATCATGTGGGACCGCAAGGCCGGCAAGGTCTCCAAGCCGTTCCTGTTCAACATCGGTCTGCTCTGCTCGAAGACGTTCGACGACGCCATCTTTCCCGAGCTGTTCGAGGCCAAGTACGGCCTGGCGAAGCAGGACATGGTGAAGATGAACATCAAGGGCGTCTTCCAGATCTGGATGAAGGACGGCTCGTACCACGAGGTCAACCTCAAGGAGTGCCACGCCTGGACGCGCGAGGGGTGCAAGAAGTGCCCCGACTTCGCCGCCGAGCACGCTGACATCGCGACCGGCGGCATCGGCGAGGACAACGAATGGACGCTGACCATCGTGCGCACCGCGCTGGGCGAGGAGGTCATCGAGCGGATGATCGCCGACGGCACCATCGTCTCCCGCCCGGCGCAGGAGGACGAGAAGGCGATGAAGCTGCTGCGGACGCTGTCGATCGTGTCCCGCCGCCGTTGGCCGAAGGACGCCGACCCGGCCCCGGCGATCGGCGTGCCCCCGCCCAAGAAGAAGGCGGCAGCGGCGCCCGTGTAAAGGTCGTGGGCGAGTTGGTGGGCCAGCTCACCACTTCGATTCGTCTCATCAACCCTTGTGGGCGCGGAGTACAACGATTCGCGCGCCGGGTCTGAGGTCAGTCGATGCAGGCAGCGCGCAGGTCGTTGACGAACGTCTGGAACTCCGGGCCAGTGGAGTCCAGCGAGAACTCCGGGCCGAAGTTGCCCGTCTCGCCAGCCGCGGCGACTGCATTCAACGTTGCATCGTCGAGTCCCTTCAGCTGATCACGGAGGCACGTGCGCTCCGCGTCGGTCAAGTTGGGAAGGGCATCGATCATGTCCTCGGCCACCTCACGCCCGCTCGGGTTGCTGGTGCACGCGCCGAGCCCGGCGATCGCGACGACGGCGACCGCCAGGGTGCGCAGACGATGCTTCACGAGTCCCCGAGGCTACGGCCGCAACTGACAGACTGGGACATGCCGCTGCACCGCCAGACCGCCGAGCTGCTCGCCATGATGGAGTCGCTCGACCTGCCGCCGATCGAGGACACCACGCCAGCCGACGCCCGCGCGCGGCGGGCCTTGCTGTTGCGCCCGAGCCCGGAGCCGATCGCCGAGATGCGCGACATCGATGCCGACGGCGTGCCGTGCCGTTTCTACCGGCCGGAGGTGATCCGCTCCCGCGGCCTGCTCGTGTGGTTCCACGGCGGCGGATGGGTGCTCGGCGACCTCGACAGCCACGACGACCCGTGCCGGGCGCTGGCCAACCGGGCGGGGTGCTGCGTGCTCAGCGTCGACTACCGCCTCGCCCCGGAGGACCCGTTTCCTGCCGCCCTCGATGACGTGATGACGGCAACGCGCTGGGCAGGGGAACACCTCGGCGAGCTGGGCTGCTCGCTGCTCGCCGTCGGGGGCGATTCGGCCGGCGGGAACCTCGCCGCCGTCGTCGCCAACCACCCGCCGGCGACGATCTGCTTCCAGCTCCTCGTCTACCCGGCGACCGACCTGCGCATGGGGTTCCCCTCGATCCAGGAGAACGGGGAGGGCTACTTCCTCACGGCCACCGGGATGCGCTGGTTCACCGACCACTACCTGTCGGGTGGCTCGGCGGACGACCCGCGCGTCTCGCCGCTGCTCGAAGAGTCGTCAGTGCTCGCCGCCGCACCGCCTGCGCTGGTCATCACCGCCGAGTTCGATCCGCTGCGCGACGAGGGCGAGGCGTACGCCGCGGCGTTGACCGAGGCCGGCGTGACGACGACCCACGTCCGTTTTCACGGCCAGGTCCATGCCTTCTTCTCGATGTTCGGCCTGCTCGACGACGCCCGGTCAGCCCAGGCCATGGCCGGCGAGGCGCTGCACACGGCGTTCGAGCGCGCCGCCCACGCCTGACAGCTCGACCGCCCGGACGAAGATGGCGTCCAGCATCGGCTCGGTCAGCCGGCCGGTGAACGTGTTCTGCTGGCTCGGGTGGAACGAGCACAGCAGCGTCGGGCCGCCGGTGCCGTCGGTGACAACAGTGACCTCCACGCCGTGGCCGAACTTGGGGCGCGGCCGTACCGAGTAGTGCCGGCACGCCGCGGCGTAGCCGAAGGCGCCGAGACACACGACGACGACCGGATGCAGCGCAACGAGCTCACGCGCGAGGAACGGCGCGCAGGTGTCACGCTCCAGCGGCGTCGGCGCGTTGTCCGGCGGGGCGCACTTCACGGGCGCCGTGACCCAGGCCGCGTCGAGCCGCAAGCCGTCGTCGGCATGCGTTGACGTCGGTCGGTTGGCGAGGCCGGCGCGGAACATCGCCCGGAACAGCCAGTCGCCGCTGCGGTCACCGGTGAAGACGCGGCCGGTCCGGTTGGCGCCGTGCGCGGCGGGCGCCAGCCCGACCACCACGATGTGCGCCGCAGGATCGCCGAACCCGGGCACCGGCCGCGCCCAGTACTGCTCGTCCCGGAACGCCGCCCGCTTCTCGATGGCGACGTGCTCCCGCCACGCCACGAGTCGCGGGCAGTCGCGGCACGTCACGACCTCCTCGCGCAGCTCGGCGAGGGTCATCGGCGCGTCGCCCACACTGCGTACAGCGGGTCGCTGCGCTGGTCCGGGTTGCGCAGCTCGGCGCGCACAGTGTCGAACGCCTCGGTGGCGTCGAAGTAGGCGCGGGCGATGTCGACGCGCTGCGCCTCCGACGCCACGAGCCAGCCTCGAATGGCCTTCGTCGGGAAGCAGCGGTTGGAGAACGTCAGCACGCATGGGCCACCGGGCCGCAGCACGCGGGCGACATCGGTGAGCACCTCGACCGGTCGCACGAGGTAGTCGATCGACACGCAGCACGTCACCGCATCGAACGACTCGTCGTCAAACGGCAGCCGCAGGTCGACGTTGAGGTCGTGCACGACACGAGCGGTGGCGGCCGGGTTGCGATCCAGCTCGACGGCGTTCATTCCGAGGACGGTCAGGCGCTCGGGTGGTGGGTCGAAGTGCGACACCCACGACGACATCACGTCGAGCACATCTCCGACCAGCCCGAGCTGGCGATACAACCGGCCGACCTCGGTGATCGCGGCGTCGTCCAAGTGGGTGACCAGCCGCGGCGGGCCGTAGAAGACCACGTCGATGTCCTCGTCAGCGCGCTCGAAGAACCACGTCGCAGTCGCCGGTCGATCCATCGCCGTCGACAGTAGGTTGATCGGCCGAACCATGGCCACGACCGCGTCCCCCCGATCGTCCAGGGCTGCGGCCAAACCGCCGGCCCTCACCACGATCTTCCTTGTCCGCCACGGCCAGACGGCGACGACGGGCAAGGTCCTGCCGGGACGCGCCCGCGGTTTGCACCTCGCCGAGGCCGGAGTCCAGCAGGCGCGACGGGCTGCCGAACGCATTGCCGAGCTGAAGAGGATCGACGGCGTGTACACGTCGCCGCTCGAGCGAGCGAGAGAGACCGCCGCCCCGATCGGCGCCGCCACGGGCCACACGCCGAAGGTCGACCGTGGCCTGCTGGAGTGCGACTTCGGCGAGTGGACCGGCGCCAGCCTGCGCCGCCTCAGCCGCAAGCGCGAGTGGGCCACCGTGCAGCGTGCGCCGTCGACGTTCCGGTTCCCCGGCGGGGAGAGCTTCACCGAGATGCAGGTGCGCATCGTCACCGCGCTCGAGCGGCTGCGCGATGCCCACCCCGGGGGCACGATCGTGTGCGTCTCGCATGCCGATCCGATCAAGGCTGCCGTCGCCCACGCCCTTGGCACGCACCTCGACCTGTTCCAGCGGATCGTCATCGGCACGTGTTCGATCAGCAGCATCGCCTGGTCGACGGGCGGTCCCGTCGTGCTCGCGGTCAACTCGACCGGTCGCCCGTTGAACGAGCTCGTCCCGTCATGAGTGACCCGTGAGTCTCTTCCTCGAGTTCGACGACGTCGACACGTTCACGACGACGGCGATCGGCGAACCCGGATCGCGCACCTTCTACCTCTTCGCCCGCTCCGGGCCGCAGCGGGTCAGCGTCAAGTGCGAGAAGCAACAGGTCAGTGCGATCGCCCAGTACCTCCGGCGAGTGCTCAACGACCTGCCGCCACCGGAGGACCGACCGCTGGAGGGCTCGCTGCAGCAGGTCGATCCGGTCGAGCAGTCGTTCGTGCTCGGGCCGATCGGACTCGGGTACGACCGCGGCAACGACCGCCTGCTCGTGCAACTCGAAGAGCTGGCGGCGACGGACGACGACGCCGACCGGGACGACGACGCCACCGATCGCAGCCACATCCGCCTGTACGTCACGCGTGGCCAGGCGGCGGCGTTCTGCGACTACGCCGACGAGCTCGTTTCGGCTGGGCGGCCGTCGTGCGTCTGGTGCGGGAACCCGATCGACCCCGACGGCCACCCATGTCCACGGATGAACTGAGGGCGCCCTCCCCGGTGCCGGTCGACGCCATCGACCGGCTCGGCGCATCCGAGATCGTGCTCGAAGGGCGCATGCCGTGGGCGAGCAACGCAACGTTCCTGGTCCATGTCGGCGAACACCAGGGCATCTACAAACCGTTGCGCGGGGAGCGCCCGCTGTGGGACTTCGAACCGGGGCTGCACAAGCGGGAGGTGGCGGCCTACCTGCTGAGCCAAACGATGGGCATCGGCGCGGTTCCGCCGACCGTGTTGCGCGAGGACGCGCCGCTCGGTGAGGGATCCGTGCAGTGGTTCGTCGACGCCGACCATCGCCAGCACTACTTCACCATCGCCGAGCAGCGTCCGGACCTCCACGATCAGCTGCGTGGCATCGCCGTGCTCGACGTCGTCGCCAACAACACCGACCGCAAGAGCGGGCACTGCCTGCTCGCCCCCGGATGGGCTGACGAGGCGCCGACCGAGCGGGTCTGGGCGATCGACAACGGGCTGTGCTTCGCCACCGACTTCAAGCTGCGCACAGTGATCTGGGAGTTCGGTGGCGAACCGCTGTCCGAGTCGCTGGTCGCGGCGTGCTGCTCGTTGGTCGAGGCCGTCCCCGCCGACATCGCCGAACTGCTCGACGACGACGAGGTCGACGCGATGCGGCGGCGGGCGGCCTGGCTCGCCGAGCACCGGGTGCTGCCCGGTGACGACAGCGGGCATCGCTACCCGTGGCCGCTGGTGTGAGCGACCACGGCAGCGGGGACCGGGAGGGCGAGGTGAGCGGTGAGCGCGCTGGGCGCACCGATCGCTCACCGCAGCGAGTCACGGCCAGCCTGAACGACCCGATCACGTACCGATGAGCGACGACCCGGTCGACGTCCTGATCCATCGCGCCGACCTGGATGGGCTCGTGCGCCTCGCCGACGACGCGACCTCGGCGGGCGACTGGGCTCTGCTGCGGCGGTTGCGCGACCGGGCGCGCCACGCCGTCGGCACGGGTCGCCAGTTGTGGCCGGCAGCGACCCTGGCCGAGTACCGGCTGGCGCTCGCCGCTCCCGCCGAGTGGGCCGCAGGCGTCCTGGACGAGGGATCAGGGCGGTTCACCATCGGCCCGCTGACGGAGGTCGTTGCGCAACGCCACACCTGGGCCGAGCTGGGGCCACTGCTCGAGCCCGGACCACGGGCCGCACTGGTGGCCCACGAGCGAGCGTTGCGCGATGAGCCGATCGATCCGGCGTCGGTGATCGGGCTGCCCGAGGTCCTCGACATGCCGTACGAGCGGGCCGAATGGGAACCGACGTATCCGCTGGCCGAGTACACCGACCTCGGCGTCGAGGCCCTCTCGCCACCGCTGCCGGAAGGGCTGCGAGCCGTCCCGCACCTGCCCGCGATCGACGAAACGGCCGTCGTCGACGACGCGGCCGTCGAGCTGGCAGTGCGCCAACTGGTCGAGCCGTGGACGGCGTCGTCGGACGGACACGCCGATGTCATCGCCGTCGATGGCGATGCGCCGATGGCGCTGCGCGCGCTCGGCGTGCCGTCGGTGCGGATGGCGCCTCTGACGGCAGAGCATGCCATGGCCTGGCTCGGCTGGGCGGGCGCCAGCGGCGGTGCCCACGGACGGCGACGCGGCGCGGCCACGGGCCGGTTCGGCGCGCTGTGGCTGCTCGGCGCGCTCGTCGACGTCGACGCCGACCGCCCGCTCGACCTGGCCGAGCTGGGCGAGGTGGCGTCTGGGTTGCGCTGGTGGTGGTGGGACGCCAACGAGCCGGTGACGGGTTGGCAACTGCA